>NZ_JBTYHB010000015.1:0-191348 GCF_054871485.1 Streptomyces sp. UC4497
CCCGTGGTGGCCTGTGGGTTCGTACAGTGGCGCGCTCCACCTGGACACCAGGGGCCACGCCCGCTCCACTGCGTGTGGGTCGACGGCGGACGGGATGGGAGCGGGGAAGGTTCGTAGCGAGCCGAGCGCGCAATCCCGACTGACAGTCAGGCGCAGAAAAAACGGAATCGCGCAGCAAAACTCTCTCTGCTAGGCCACACTGCTGCAGTGATGAATAAACCGATGATGAGCGTGGACTACGCCAACACTATCGCGGCGGTCGCGCCGGTCATCCTCCTCGTTGCAGTCGTGGAAATGACGAGTAATCGTCAGAGATTCCGCACCACCTGGCAGCTCCTTGTGGCGCGAATGGAACGGATTGGGTCGCTCTATGCTGGCGGGCGACGCCCCAGTGAAGATGAGGTAATCGAAGCGGCTCACGCTGTCGTAGCGCCTCTGCGTCAGACCCTGAAAGAATTCTTGGTGCTGATGTATATCATTGGCAATGTCTTCGTCGGCTTACTGCTCCTCCGGGCAGAGATGATCACCCTGGAATGGCTTATGCGGGGCGGGAAAGGAAAGAATGAGACAGCGGCTTCGTTCTCTTACTTAGCTGTCACTCTTGGTTTTGCCTGGATTACTTTCGTGCCCGTATCGCTACTGCTTGGACCTGCCATCGCGCAATCGCGGGCCATCTTAAGAGGGTTAATTAAATCTCGCCGATTTCGTAAAGATCTCGAAGCCCCTCGACCTCGGGTCGACGAGCGATCGCCCTCCTTCGAGTAGGCACTTTCAACGTTTCCTGTAGCGGCGGATCTCGGCTGACCGTCCAAGGTGTCGCCGAATAATCACCGTATTCTATGAGTTACTCGCCAGCCCTCACGTGCATCCGAACGCGCCTTTCGTTAACCTGCTTACGCGGGTCCACCGGAACGTGTGTCGATAATGTCGGTGATGGTTCACCTGGCGGCGACATCCTTGATCGCCAGCAATGCGATATGCGGGATCACCACGATCGCTTGATCAAGCAAGTGCTCCACTGCGTTGGCCGCATGGGAAGTATTAATATCGATGATCCCTGCCCAAGATGCAGGTTCGTATCGCGCCAGTATCGACAGGCCGAAGAGAACGGCCCACCAGGCCAAGAGCGGATGAATCGGGGTACTCATGCTACCCAGCGCCGGAAAGGCGTATGCATCACTCGAACTACGATAAAGGGTTGCGCGAGATAGGGCCTCTGAGCGCCCAGCATTCGCGTCTGCTGAAGGCGTCAGAGTTGATGGCAGGAACACCTCTAGCTCCTCCTCTGAGCCGTTTCCTCGGTTATGCCAAAGAATGGTCTCGGGTACGTCTGGAGTGTGAGACCAACCTGCGAGAGCTGGGTAGCGCGCGAGGAATGAATCTACAACTTTCCTGTCTGATTCGGATCTTTCCCGTACATCGTGAGGAACTGGGTACAGGGATAGGCGGCACCACGTTTTCTCGCCGCGCTGGACAAGCCCACCGGGCGCGAAGTGCATGGCCGACAAACCCGATGCTCCTGGTAGAGGTACGGTATGTGCTTCAGGTACGAGCGGCCACAGATCGCTAAGCTTCAACGGGTTCTGTGCCTCCAGCGGCTCAACCCCCATAGCCCGCGCAACGTCTGGGAAAGACCCCCTGGCGTGCGGTACGACTTCTACCGAGGCTAGGCCTAGACTTGCGTCTAGGTTGCGAGTTCCGATCCCGTGGCCTTTGAGTCGCCACCCGGTTTCATCCAGGAATCCTGACGCGGCAGCGATCGCTCTCCCGAATTGCGACAGTGCGTAGAAGATCTGAACAGGGCGTGTCGCCGGACCAGCGCTTTCCGCTGCTTCTGTGAACTGCTGGGCCTGCTCCAAGGCTGCGACAAATACGGCTCGCCGTCCTGGAGTAAATTGAGCGGGCCCAGTCACTCCCGTGCGCAGTCCCCGCAATTCACGCCAGACTTCAAGCTTGCTAGGCATCGCTAGATCTCGGTATGTGGCCATCGATCTCCTCAATATTTCCGTCCCGCCCGGATCCCAAGCGATGCCAACTAGTCTGGCTCGGCCCCGACGGTCCGGCCTCTTTGTCAGCAGGGACCGTTAGCGAGCCTCTGCACCATGTCGATCGTCGCAGTGTTCGAGAGTAGGGCAAGTTCCGAAGAATATTCGCTGAATTTCCACCCACGGGGAACACGGCATTGGATCAGTTTCTAGTGACCTGAGTCGTTAATGCGTGTGCAGTACGCGGCGAGGGTGTCGAGGATGTCGTCGGCGGTCTTCGTCCAGATGAACGGCTTGGGGTTCTTGTTCCACTCGTTGATCCAGCCGCGGATGTCCCGTTCGAGTTCGACGACGCTGCGGTGGGCCGAGCGGCGGAGTTTGCGGCAGGTCAGCTCGGCGAACCAGCGCTCGACGAGGTTGAGCCAGGACGCAGAGGTGGGGGTGAAGTGCAGGTGGAACCGGGGATGCCACAGTAGCCACTTCTTGACCGGCTCGGTCTTGTGAGTGGCGTAGTTGTCCAGGACCAGGTGAAGGTCGAGGTCCTTGGGGACGGCGGCGTCGATGACCTTCAGGAAACGGAGGAACTCCTGGTGGCGGTGGCGGCGGTAATGCTGGGCTATGACCGACCCGGAGACGATGTCCAGGGCGGCGAACAGACTGGTCGTGCCGTGCCGGACGTAGTCGTGCGTCATCTTCGCCGGCACCGTCGGCGCCATCGGTAACACGGGCTGGGTTCGGTCCAGGGCCTGGATCTGCGACTTCTCGTCCACCGCCAGGACCAGGGCGTTCTCCGGTGGAGAGAGGTAAATGCCCACCACGTCACGGACCTTGGTCACAAACTGCGGGTCGGTCGACAGCTTCCACGTCTCCACGATGTGCGGCTTGAGGCCGAACGCCCGCCAGATCCGCGAGACAGCCGACTGCGACATCCCCGCCGCTTCGGCCATCGACCGCGTCGACCAGTGCGAATCACCCGCCGGCGGGGCCTGGTCAAGGGTTCTGGCCACCAGGGCTTCGACCTGCTCGTCCGTGATCTTCCGAGGCGCCCCCGAACGCGGCTGGTCCACCAGGGCATCCAGTCGGTCAGCGGTAAAACGTGCCCGCCACTTGCGCACCGTCTCCCGCGAGACGCCAAGGTCCTTCGCGACCTGCGCGTTCGGTCGTCCTTCCGCGCACGCCAGCACGATCCTCGACCGTAGCACCAGCGCCTGAGACGCGGTCTGCTTGCGCAACCAGCCCCGCAGCACGCGGCGTTCGTGGTCGGAGAGCTCCAGTGGCAACGGCGTCGGACCAGGCATTACCCCACCCTACAACCGCCCATGAACTTACGACTCAGGACACTAGCTGCGTGTCACCTCCGGCGCACAACCCCTCACTACCGTGGACGTCAGCAGACTGCCAGCGCAGGTGACAGGCGCAGCAGCCCAAGGACGGCGAGCGCCATCAGTTACGTCGGGACGACGTGGCCGTGAGGGCAGCTGTGTCAGGCTCGGAGTTGGCCGATTCCGTCGGACCGGTCCAGGTGGAATGGCGGGCCAGGACGTGTCGGGTGCCAGCCCTGGGCGAGGGCCGATGTGATGGCAGCGCTCACGTCGCTAGGGAGCACAGCAGCACTCGGCGCTCCGAACCAGTTGCTGGCGTGAGGCTGGTTCGTGGTGACGACGAGGGTCGTGCCGGGCTCGTGTGCGTGTTCCACCGCGTACGTGCACGGCCTGGCGCAGAGGGCCTGGTCGTACGTCGGCCGGCCTCGCAGCGCCAGCGGTAAGTCGTGCCGTCGACGACGACGCGTCGCGAGCCCTTGCGGTTGAGTGTCACAGCGTCCCCCATGCCCTGTGCTGGCCGCGATGCTAGCTGGTCAGAGCGTGGGGGGGCGGCTCTCCTGGGCCGTCCCTGGGCCGTCCGAGGCCGCTCAGCGGTGACCAACGGCGACCACCAGTGACAGGTCTCCCAGGCGACGGCGCCAGGTCACAGCCGTTTGTCTGCGACACTGGATGAGCTATGCCTAAGCCCGGAGAACTCACGTTCGTCGCCCCCCGCGGAGCCAAGAAGCCGCCGCGGCACCTTGCTGATCTTTCGCCTGCTGAGCGGAAGGAAGCTGTTGCTGCGATCGGTGAGAAGCCGTTTCGCGCCAAGCAGCTCTCGCAGCACTACTTCGCGCGGTACGCGCACGATCCCGCGGAGTGGACCGACATCCCCGCGGGATCGCGCGAGAAGCTGCGGGAGGCGTTGCTGCCGGAGCTGATGACCGTCGTGCGGCATCTGTCGACCGACAACGACACGACGCGCAAGACGTTGTGGAAGCTGTTCGACGGGACGCTCGTCGAGTCCGTGCTCATGCGGTACCCGGATCGCGTGACGATGTGTATCTCGTCGCAGGCCGGGTGCGGGATGAACTGTCCGTTCTGTGCCACCGGGCAGGCCGGGCTCGACCGGAATCTGTCGACCGGTGAGATCGTGCATCAGATTGTCGATGGGATGCGCGCGCTCAGGGACGGGGAGATTCCCGGTGGCCCTGCGCGGCTCAGCAACATCGTGTTCATGGGCATGGGCGAGCCGCTCGCCAACTACAAGCGCGTCATCCAGGCCATCCGCGCGCTCACCGACCCGGAGCCGGACGGCGTCGGGCTCAGTCAGCGCGGGATCACCGTGTCGACGGTCGGGCTCGTGCCCGCCATCAACCGGTTCACCGATGAGGGGCTGAAGTGCCGGCTCGCGATCTCGTTGCACGCTCCTGACGACGAGCTGCGCGACACCCTCGTACCGGTCAATACGCGGTGGAACGTGCGTGAGGTGCTCGACGCCGGGTTCGAGTACTCCGCGAAGTCCGGGCGTCGGCTGTCCATCGAGTACGCGCTCATCCGCGACATCAATGACCAGGCGTGGCGCGGTGACCGGCTCGGGCGGATGCTCAAGGGCAAGCCGGTGCATGTGAATCTGATTCCGCTGAATCCGACCCCGGGGTCGAAGTGGACCGCTTCGCGGCCCGAGGACGAGAAGGCCTTCGTCGACGCCATCGCCGCGCACGGCGTTCCGGTCACCATCCGGGACACCCGTGGCCAGGAGATCGACGGAGCCTGTGGACAGTTGGCGGCGACCGAGCGGTAGCCTGGCTGTCGTAAGCACGACAACTACATCTGCAATTCCGACAGGGGAGCGCCACAGCGCTGAGAGTGCGGCAACCGGCCGCAGACCCTCTGGACCTTGCCCGGGTCATTCCGGGTAGGAAGTTCGGACACCACTCAAGCTGTTGCGCCCTGCCCGGAGCCCTGGCCTTTGTTGCCGGAAGCTCCGGGCAGGGCCGCGTCTTCTCCTGGTCACCTCCAGGAGGAATGAAGTAGTGAGTAAGAAGAAGTCGGCCACCAGCGCGTATGTCGCCGTGGTCATGGGGCTCGGGCTCGTCGCGTTGTCCGCGTGCGGGTCTTCCAGTGGCGGGTCGGGTTCCGGCGGTGACTCCAAGACCGTGACCCTCGTGAGTCACGATTCGTGGGCCGTCTCGAAGGGCGTACTGAAGGACTTCGAGAAGAGCTCCGGCTACAAGGTCAAGGTCCTCAAGGACGGGGACGCCGGCGAGGCCGTCAACAAGGCGATCCTGTCCAAGGACAATCCGCAGGGCGACGTCTTCTTCGGCGTCGACAACACCCTGCTCTCGCGGGCGCTCGACAACGGGATCTTCTCCTCGTACAAGGTCAAGGGGCTGAGCGAGGTGGAGGGGCGGTACCGGCTCGACAAGGGGAAGGACCGGGTTACTCCCGTTGATACCGGGTCCCTCTGCGTCAATTACGACAAGGCTTATTTCGAGAAGCACGATCTTGCGCCGCCGTCGTCCTTCGCCGATCTCGCCAAGCCCGCGTACAAGAACCTCCTGGTCACGGAGAACGCGTCCACGTCGTCGCCCGGTCTCGGCTTTCTGCTCGGGTCCGCCGCCAAGTACGGCGACGACGGCTGGCAGCCGTACTGGAAGAAGCTGAAGGCCAATGGCGTGAAGGTGGTCGACGGCTGGGATCAGGCCTACAACGAGGAGTTCAGCGGGAGCGCCGGCGGGAAGAAGGCCGGCGGTGACCGGCCGCTCGTCGTGTCGTACGCGTCCTCGCCGCCCGCCGAGGCCGTGTACGCCGATCCGCAGCCGAAGACCTCGCCGGTCGGCGTCGCCAAGGGGACCTGCTTCCAGCAGGTCGAGTTCGCGGGGCTGCTCAACGGGGCGAAGAACGAGAAGGGCGGCAAGGCGCTGCTCGACTTCCTGGTCTCCAAGAAGTTCCAGGAGGACATGCCGCTCAACATGTTCGTCGACCCCGTGACGAAGAACGCCACCGCGCCCGCCGACTACACCAAGTACGCGGTGAAGATCGACGATCCCGAGACGATGAGCCCGCGCAAGATCGCGGACAATCGGGACGACTGGGTGAAGTCGTGGACGTCGCTCGTACTGAAGTAGTCAGGCCGGCTGGACGGACCGGGAACGCGGCGCGGCTTGGGCTCATGGCTCTGCCCGTCGTGTTCTTCGGGCTGTTCTTCGCCTATCCGGTCGTCGCGATCGTCGAGCGCGGGCTGCATGTCGACGGGGTCTGGCAGTTCGGGCGGATCGTGGACGTGCTCGGGCAGTCCGACATCCGGCACGTCCTGTGGTTCACGGTGTGGCAGGCGCTCGCGTCCACTGTGCTGACGCTGCTCGTCGCGCTGCCCGGCGCGTATGTCTTCGCGCGGTTCGAGTTCCCCGGCAAGCAGGTGCTGCGGGCGGTCGTCACTGTGCCGTTCGTGCTGCCGACCGTCGTCGTGGGCACCGCGTTTCTCGCGCTCGTCGGCAACGGGGGGCTGCTCGACGAGCTGTGGGGCGTCCGGCTCGACACGACGGTGTGGGCGATTCTGCTCGCGCATGTCTTCTTCAATTACGCCGTCGTGGTGCGGACTGTTGGCGGGCTTTGGGCGCAGCTCGATCCGCGGCAGGAGGAGGCCGCGCGGATGCTCGGCGCCTCGCGGTTCGCGGCGTGGCGGAAGGTCACGTTGCCAGCGCTCGGGCCTGCTGTCGCCGCTGCCTCGTTGATGGTGTTTCTGTTTACGTTCACGTCTTTTGGCGTCGTGCAGATTCTGGGCGGGCCGGGCTTCTCGACTCTTGAGGTCGAGATCTATCGGCAGACGGCGCAGATTTTCGATCTGTCGACCGCCGCTGTTCTGACCATCGTGCAGTTTGTGGCCGTCGGGCTGATTCTTGGTGTGCATGCGTGGACCGTGCGGCGGCGGGAGAGCGCGCTGCGACTCGTCGACGCCGCGCATACGTCGCGGCGCCCGCGCGGGGCCGGTCAGTGGGCGCTGCTGGGTGGGGTGTTGGCGTCCGTTGTGGTGTTGATCGTGTTGCCGCTGGGCGTGCTGGTGGAGCGTTCGCTCGATGCGCCGGACGGCTACGGGTTCGGGTACTACCGGGCGCTCACCGACGCCGACGGCGGGACCTTCCTCGTACCGCCGATCGACGCGATCTGGAATTCGCTGGAGTACGCGCTCGCCGCCACGGCCATCGCCCTGGTGATCGGTGGGCTGGCGGCGGCTGCTCTGACCCGTCGTGCGGGGCGGCTCGTGCGCGGGTTCGACGCGTTGTTGATGCTGCCGCTGGGGGTGTCGGCGGTGACCGTCGGGTTCGGGTTCCTGATCACGCTCGACGAGCCGCCGCTCGATCTGCGGTCCACGTGGATCCTGGTGCCGCTCGCGCAGGCGCTGGTCGGGGTGCCGTTCGTGGTGCGGACGATGCTGCCGGTGCTGCGGGCCGTCGACGGGCGGCTGCGGGAGGCCGCCGCCGTGCTCGGGGCCTCGCCGCTGCGGGCCTGGCGGGAGGTCGATCTGCCGATGGTGCGGCGGGCGCTGCTGGTCGCGGCCGGGTTCGCGTTCGCCGTGTCGCTCGGTGAGTTCGGGGCGACCGTCTTCATCGCGCGGCCCGACAATCCGACGCTGCCGGTCGCCGTGGCCCGACTGCTCGGGCGGGCCGGTGACCTCAACTACGGCCAGGCGATGGCCCTTTCGACGGTGCTGATGGTCGTGTGCGCGGCCTCGTTGCTCGTCCTTGAACGGATTCGGCCCGCCAAGGCCTCGACCGGGGAGTTCTGAGTTCTGATGTCGCTTCTGGAGTTGGACGACGCGACCGTACGGTTCGGTGGGCGCGCCGTGCTCGACGACGTGGACCTGGAGGTCGCCGAGCACGAGATCGTGTGCGTGCTCGGGCCGAGCGGCAGCGGCAAGTCGACGCTGCTGCGGGCCGTCGCGGGGCTGCAACCCCTGGACGGCGGCCGGGTGTTGCTCGGCGGCGCCGACCAGGCGGGGGTGCCCGCGCACAAGCGGGGCGTCGGCCTGATGTTCCAGGACCACCAGCTCTTTCCGCAGCGGGACGTGGGGCAGAACGTCGCGTTCGGGCTGCGGATGCACGGGGTGGGACGTGGCCAACAGGCTGAGCGTGTACGGGAGTTGCTGGGGCTCGTCGGGCTGCCGGGCGCCGAGCGGCGGCCGGTCGGGGCGCTGTCCGGTGGGGAGCAGCAGCGGGTCGCTCTCGCGCGGGCGCTGGCGCCGCGGCCGCGGTTGCTGATGCTGGATGAGCCGCTGGGGCAGCTGGACCGTTCGTTGCGTGAGCGGCTTGTCGTCGAACTGCGGGAACTCTTCGGTGAGTTGGGGACGACCGTGCTCGCCGTCACGCACGACCAGGGTGAGGCCTTCGCGCTCGCCGACCGGGTCGTGGTGATGCGGGACGGGCGGATCGCCCAGACCGGTACGCCTCTTGAGGTGTGGCAGCGTCCGGCGGACGAGTTCGTGGCGAGGTTCCTCGGGTTCGACAACGTGGTGGAGGCGACGGTGACGGGGGCGGTCGCGGATACGCCCTGGGGGAAGGTTCCGGTGCCGGAGGGGGCGGGGCAGGGGGGCTGCCGGCTCCTGGTGCGGCCTGCGGGCGTACGGGTCGTCCCTGCCGCCGAGGCCCAGCTGACCTGCGCCGTCACCGGGCGGACCTTCCGTGGTACGCACGTTGCGCTGCACCTGCAACCGGGGGACGCGCCCCGGCTGGAGGCGGCTTGCGCGCTGCGGGAGGCGCCGGATCCGGGGGACGAGGTGGGGGTCGCGTTCGACGCGGCGGAGATTGTGGTGCTGGGGGGTTCCTGACGGGGGCCGGGGGGTTGGGGCTGGGCCGGGGTTGGCGCCTGTCGTTCTCGTTGCGCGGCGCCGTGGTCTCACCGTGCCGTGGTCGGCGCCTCCCGTCCTGGTTGCGCGGCACCGGGGTGCCGCCTTGCCCACCCTGCCGCCCCAGGCGGCAGATTGCCCAAGGCGGGTGCGGTCGACCGCAGGGGGTGGGGGCCGTGGTTGGCGCCGGATCGCCCGAGGCGTGGTGCGGCACCCCGTCGGGCCGAAGCCCCCGGAGGGGGCGGGCGGGTGGGAGATGGGCGGGAGCCGGGCGATTGCCTAAGGGCGGGCGGGACAATTCGAGCCCCGGCGGCGGAGCCCACCCGGATGCCGGCGCCGAGCGCGGAGGTGGGCGGCGCCGAGCGGCGGCGCCCACCCGGCGCCTACTTCTGGGCGGAGCCCTTGCGGCGGAGGGCGAAGACCACGCCGCCGCCCGCGACGACGAGGAGGGCCGCGACGCCGGCGATCATCGGGGTGTTGCTGCTCGCGCCCGTCTCGGCGAGGTTCGAATCGCCCGCGGGGGAGGCCGAGTTGCTCGGGGCGGGGGCCGCCGCCGGGGCGCTCGTGGAGGGGGCCGGCTTCTCGGCCGGCGCCGAGGTGCTCGGCGCCGCGGACGTCGGAGGCGTCGACGGCTTCTCGGTGGCGCACGCCGTGGCCGGTGCCGTGACACCGCCCTTGACGTCGTCGTCGACGTTGAAGCGGTCGGTCTTCACGTGGACGCGGTACGTCGCGCCCGGCTTCCAGTTCTCCTTGAAGGTGATCGTGGCGCCCTCCTTGGAGCCCTTCACGACCTGGGAGCCGACCTGCTCCTCGGAGCCGCCGGACGTGCGGAAGACGGTGACGGTCGCCGGGGTCCCGGAGGCGTCGACGTCGGTGACGGTGATGACGCCCTGCTGGCCGTCGCAAGCGGCCTTGGCGGTGAACTCGCTGATGTCGCACGCCGAAGCGGTGCCTGCGACGCCGAGCGTCAGGGCCGTCGCGGCGGCGGCCACGCCGGCGTAGCGGGCCGCTCTGGAGGAGATGCGCTGAGATATGCGGGGGGCTACGGACACAGCCGTCCTTCACATGTGCTGGAAAGAGGAGGGGCGCGGCACGGTGCGAACGCACCTCGAAGCTCAACACCCCCACGGTCACCGATGGTTTATCGGTGACCGTGACGCAGCGTCAATGCCCTGGGGCCCTCACCGGTCACTCTTGACCTGTGCTTGACCCTGCGTTCCCGGCGAGCCGCTCGATCGCCTCGCCCGCCTCCTCGACCGTGTCCACCAACGCGATCCGGTCCTCCATGGACCGCTCGCGGGCGAGTGCCTGGAGCAGTGGCCAGGTGGGAAGGCGTTCGGTCCAGTGGGCGCGGTCGACCAGCACCATCGGGGTCGGTTCGCCGCGCGACTCGTAGTAGTTGGGCGTCGCGTTGTCGAAGATCTCCTGCACCGTGCCTGCCGCGCCCGGCAGGAAGATCACGCCCGCATTGGAGCGGGCCAGCAGGCCGTCCTCGCGGGTGGCGTTGGCGAAGTACTTGGCGATGTGCTCCGCGAACGCGTTCGGCGGCTCGTGCCCGTAGAACCAGGTGGGGATGCCCACGGAGGGGCCGCCGCCCGGCCAGCGCTCCCGCACGGCGAAGGCCGCGTCCGCCCAGTCGGTGATCGACGGGGTGAACGACGGTGACTTGGCGAGGAGTTGGAGCGCGTCGTCGAGCATCGTGTCGGCGAACGGCGCCGCGTACGCGCCCAGGTTCGCGGCCTCCATCGCGCCGGGACCGCCGCCCGTCGCCACCGTGAGTCCGGCGCGGGCCAGCGTCCGGCCGAGCCGGGCGGCGCCCGCGTACGCCTCCGTGCCGCGCGCCATCGCGTGACCGCCCATGACGCCCACCACCCGGGCCCCGACGAGGAGTTCGTCGAGCGCGTCGGACACCGAGTCGTCGTGCACGGCGCGCAGCATCGAAGCGAACACGTCGCCGTCGGCCTTGGTGCGCTGGAACCATTCGTACGCGCGGGCGTCGGGAGTGGCCGCGTAACCGCCCTCGGACGACAGGCCCTCGAAGAGCTCGGCGGGGGCGTAGAGGCGGCCGCGGTACGGGTCGAAGGGGAGACCGGGGACCGGCGGGAAGACCAGCGCGCCGCGCGCCCTGACCTCGGCCGCGGCCCGCTCGTCCATCGGGCAGCCGAGGAATATGGCGCCCGCGACATCGGTGGCGAGGAGCCGCGACGTACGGTCCGTCAGGTCGACGGCCTGCACCCGGTGCCCGGCCAGCGTGTCGCGCGCGGCCACCACCTCGTCGAACTCCGCGAGCGTCTCGATCTCGCGGTCGGAGGTGGTGGCTGGCACGGACGGTTCGGGGGACTGCTCTGGAGTCGGCACCCGCCCATGCTAAACACGGGCGGGCGCCCGGGCGTTGGTCAGCCCTCGACGACCGAGGGGTCCATCCACATGACCTCGAAGGTGTGCCCGTCGATGTCGTCGAAGGCCCGGCCGTACATGAAGCCGTGGTCCTGCTTCTCGCCGGTCTCGGTGCCGCCCGCGGCGACCGCCCGGTCCACGAGCTGGTCGACCTTCTCGCGGCTCTCGGCGCTCAGCGCGAGGAGCACCTCGCTGTTGCTCGTCGAGTCGATGATCGTCTTCTTGGTGAAGCCCGCGTACTTCTCCTTCGTGAGCAGCATGACCACGATGTGGTCGCTGATCACGATGGAGCTGGTGGAGTCGTCCGAGAACTGGGCGTTGCGCTCGTACCCCAGCTCCGTGAAGAACTTGGTGGACGCCGCCACGTCGTTCACGGCCAGGTTCACGAAGATCATCTGCTGGTACTCGCTCATGATGTGTCCGTCGCCTTCTCGGAGAAGTGAAGTGGTGTGGTGCGTACGAACGTTTAGACGGCCAGTGTCGTCAAAACTCATCGCGCCGTCAGCGGTGCCGCCGAAAGTTCCGCGACGAGCCAGGTCAGAGGACCGAAAACGACCAGCAGGGCGCAGGCCCTGAGCGCCACCGCCCCGCGCAGCGCGGATGCGGGCGCCCCGATCCGCAGCAGCGCCTGCGTCGTGCGCCGCCGCGCCTGGCGGGCCTCGAAGGACGCGGTCACCAGCGTCGCGACGGCGCAGCCGACGACCAGCACCGCGCCGAGCGTCGCCAGCGGCCCGACGCCGGCGGCCGCCCCCTCCCGCTCGCCGTACACCGTGGCCGCCGCGTACGCCCCCGACGCCACCGCGCAGACCACGCCGAGCGGCCGGCCGACGCGCCGCGCCTCCTCCTGGAGCACCCGGCCCGCGAGCAGCCGCACCGCCGAGGGGCGTACGGACTGCAGCGCGCGCCCGCACAGATACGTGAGCCCGGGGCCGGCGAGCGCCAGGCCGAGCGCGGTCAGCGTCCACCCGACGAGCACGCCCGTGGGGCTGCCGGTGAGGCCGCCGGGCAGCCGGGAGCCCGCGGCGCCGCGGGCTCCCGCCGCGTACGTCTCCACGGCGAGGCCCGCGGCGAGCAGCGCGAAGCCCCACGGCAGTCCGGTCGGAGCGGCCGCCGGCTCCTGGGGCTCCTCCGTGTCCCTGACCGGCCGGGAGAGCTGCGGTCGCAGGGCGAGGGCGCTCGCCGCGGACGCCGCGAGCGGCACCCAGGTCAGCAGGGTGAGCGTGGCGGCAAGCGGCAGGGGCCGGTCGGCGGCGAGCAGTCCGCTGGCCGCACCGTCGAACGGGAGGCCCGAGAGGTCGCCCCGCAGATGCAGGAAGAACAGCAGCGCCAGCATCGAGCCGAGCGTGCAGGCGATCGCCGTGGAGATCGCGGCGAGCAGGGTGAGGCGGCCCGGGCCGAGACCCACGGCGGACAGGCCTGCGCGCGGCTGCGTACCGGGGTCGGAGCGGGCCACGGCGACCGCGAAGTACACCGTCGCGGCGATCGGCAGCGCGCACCAGGCGAGGCGCAGCAGGGAGTTGGCCGCGGCGTCCGGGTGCCCGAGCGCGTGGCCGAGCGTGCACAGGAGCAGAAAGCCGGTGCCGGCCGAGGCGGCGGCGACCAGGAGTCTGCGCAGCTGGACCAGGGGGTGCGCGCCGCGCGCTAGACGGAGAGCGAGCACGCGGCCCGGCCTTCCCCTTCGGGGGCCTTCTCCGGCAGCGGCACGGTGTGCACGCGGCGCCCGTCGAGCAGCGACTCCGTGCGGTCGGCGAGCGCGCCCACCGCGGAGTCGTGGGTGGCGAGGACGACCGTGATGTCGTGCGAGCGGGCCGCGGCGGTGAGGGTGCGCATGATGTGGGCGCTGTCGGCGCGGTGCAGGGTCGCGGTCGGCTCGTCGGCGAACACCACGTGCGGGGCGTGCGCGAGGGCGCGGGCGATGGCGACGCGCTGGCGCTCGGCGACGGACAGGGCGTGCGGGCGCTTGCGGGCGAGGCGGCCGACGTCGAGCCGGTCGAGCCACTCGTGGGCGGCGGTCTTGGCGGGGCGCCGGGGGGTGCCGCGCAGCATCAGCGGCAGGGCGGCGTTCTCCCACACGTTCAGCTCGGGCACGAGGACCGGCTCGGGGTCGATCCAGCCGAACCGGTCGCGGCGCAGCCGCTCGCGGACCAGCGGACCCATGGTGTGCACGGGTGTGCTGTTGAACCACACCTCGCCCTGCTGCGGCAGGAGCTGACCGGAGAGGCAGCGCAGCAGCGTCGTCTTCCCGCTGCCGCGCGGGCCGGTGACGGCGAGGATCTCGCCCTCGCGGACACCGAGCGAGACACCGGTGAGCGCGGGGGATCCGCTGTCCGATCCGCTGTGCGCATAGTGCAGGGCACGCGCCCACAGCACGTCGTTGTCCGGCGGGGCCACCATCGCGTACACCTCGGTTCAGATCAGTTGCCTTCGCTCGTACGGGGGAACGAAGGCGCGGCCGATCGGTCACTGGGCACGGTAGGTACGCATCGGCGGGGGCCGGAGAAAGGACGCGGCCCGGCCGCTCCCATCTCACTCGGATGGGGCAACCGGGCCGCGCTTCAAGCCAGTTGGCGTTCCGTGGCCGCCCTGGCTCGGGCCGTTGACCGGAGCTGGTCCGGATCCGGTCAGATCTTCTCCCAGGCCTCCGTGAGGACCTGTCGGATGATCCCTTCGATCTCGTCGAAGGTGGACTGGTCGGAGATCAGCGGCGGGGAGAGCTGGATGACCGGGTCGCCACGGTCGTCGGCGCGGCAGTACAGGCCGTACTCGAAGAGCTTCTTCGACACGTAGCCGTACAGGATCCGCTCGGACTCCTCGTCCGTGAAGGTCTCCTTGGTGGCCTTGTCCTTCACGAGCTCGATGCCGTAGAAGAAGCCGTTGCCGCGGACGTCGCCGACGATCGGCAGGTCGTTCAGCTTCTGCAGCGTGTTGAGGAAGTTCGCCTCGTTGTCCAGCACGTGCTGGTTGAGGCCCTCGCGCTCGAAGATGTCGAGGTTGGCGAGACCCACGGCGGCGGAGACCGGGTGGCCACCGAACGTGTAGCCGTGCAGGAACGTGTTGTCGCCCTTGTAGAACGGCTCGGCGATCCGGTCGGAGACGATGGCCGCACCGATCGGGGAGTAGCCGGACGTCATGCCCTTGGCGCAGGTGATGATGTCCGGGATGTAGCCGAACTTGTCACAGGCGAACATCGTGCCGAGGCGGCCGAAGGCGCAGATGACCTCGTCGGAGACGAGCAGCACGTCGTACTTGTCGCAGATCTCGCGCACGCGCTGGAAGTAGCCGGGCGGCGGCGGGAAGCAGCCACCGGCGTTCTGCACCGGCTCCAGGAAGACGGCCGCGACCGTCTCCGGGCCCTCGAACAGGATCTCCTGCTCGATCTGGTCGGCGGCCCAGCGGCCGAAGGCCTCCGGGTCGTCGCCGTGGATCGGGGCGCGGTAGATGTTCGTGTTCGGCACCTTGTGCGCGCCCGGGACGAGCGGCTCGAAGGGGGCCTTGAGGGCCGGCAGACCCGTGATGGACAGGGCGCCCTGCGGGGTGCCGTGGTAGGCGACCGCGCGCGAGATGACCTTGTACTTCGTGTGGTTGCCGTTGAGCTTGTGGTACTGCTTCGCCAGCTTCCACGCGGTCTCGACGGCCTCGCCGCCACCGGTGGTGAAGAAGACCTTGTTGAGGTCGCCCGGCGCGTAGTGGGCCAGGCGCTCGGCCAGCTCCACGGCCTTGGGGTGGGCGTACGACCAGATCGGGAAGAACGCCAGCTCGGCCGCCTGCTTGGCGGCGACCTCGGCGAGCTCCTGCCGGCCGTGACCCGCCTGGACCACGAACAGGCCGGAGAGGCCGTCCAGGTACTTCTGGCCCTTGTCGTCGTAGATGTAGGTGCCCTCGCCACGCACGATGGTGGGAACGGGCGCGTTCTCGTACGACGACATGCGGGTGAAGTGCATCCACAGGTGGTCGTACGCGGTTCGGCTGAGGTCCTTGCTCACGGCTATCGGGTTCCCCACATATAGGTCTGCTTCTTGAGCTTCAGGTAAACGAAGCTCTCGGTGGAGCGCACTCCGGGGAGGGCCCGGATGCGTCGGTTGATGACCTCCAGAAGGTGGTCGTCGTCCTCGCAGACGATCTCCACCATCAGGTCGAACGAGCCCGCGGTCATCACGACGTACTCGCACTCCGGCATGTCGGTGAGCGCGTCCGCCACGGGATCCAGATCGCCCTCGACGTTGATGCCGACCATCGCCTGCCGCCGGAAGCCCACGGTGAGCGGGTCGGTGACGGCGACGATCTGCATCACGCCCTGATCGAGCAGCTTCTGGACGCGCTGGCGCACTGCTGCCTCGGACAGGCCCACGGCCTTTCCGATGGCGGCGTACGGACGCCTGCCGTCTTCCTGAAGCTGTTCGATGATGGCGAGGGAGACGGAGTCGAGCGGCGGATTGCTGCCGTTCCTCGAACTGGGTCCCTTGGGGTCTGCGCTACGACTGGCCACGGCCTCACTGTGCACGAGGACTCATCTGTTTCGCAAGCCCGGATCGATGTAATTCGTTGTTTGCGAGGTTCAACCTCACGGATTCCGTAGTTCAGCAGGGGTGGGGGGTGTCGAAAACGTCGGTCCACCGTCTAGGGTGGGCGTCTCAATCTTTGGACAGCGAACAGTCAGGAGGCCGGCAGTGAGCACCAGTGAGCTGCGTCGTCTGCGGAACTACATCGACGGTGAGTTCAAGGACGCCGCCGACGGACGGACCACCGAGGTGGTCAACCCCGCCACGGGCGAGGCGTACGCGACCGCGCCGCTGTCCGGGCAGGCCGACGTCGACGCCGCGATGGCCGCCGCCGAGGCCGCGTTCCCGGCCTGGCGCGACCTGGTCCCGGGTGAGCGCCAGAAGTACCTCCTGAAGATCGCGGACGCGTTCGAGGAGCGCGCCGAGGAACTCATCGCCGTCGAGTCGGAGAACTGTGGGAAGCCGCTCGGGCTCACCCGCAGCGAAGAGATCCCGATGATGCTCGACCAGATCCGCTTCTTCGCGGGCGCCGCGCGCATGCTCGAGGGCCGCTCCGGCGGCGAGTACATGGAGGGCCTGACCTCCTTCGTGCGCCGCGAGCCGATCGGCGTCTGCGCGCAGGTCGCGCCGTGGAACTACCCGATGATGATGGGCGTGTGGAAGTTCGCCCCGGCGCTCGCCGCGGGCAACACGGTCGTCCTCAAGCCGTCCGACACCACCCCGGCCTCCACGGTCCTGATGGCCGAGATCATCGGCTCGATCGTGCCCAAGGGCGTCTTCAACGTGGTGTGCGGCGACCGTGACACCGGCCGCCAGATGGTCGAGCACAAGACCCCGGCGATGGCCTCCATCACCGGCTCCGTGCGCGCCGGCATGCAGGTCGCCGAGTCCGCCGCCAAGGACCTCAAGCGGGTCCACTTGGAGCTGGGCGGCAAGGCCCCGGTCGTCGTCTTCGACGACGCCGACCTCCAGAAGGCCGCCGAGGGCATCGCCGAGGCCGGTTACTTCAACGCCGGCCAGGACTGTACGGCCGCCACCCGCGTGCTCGTCCACGAGTCGGTGCACGACGAGTTCGTCACCGCGCTCGCCAAGATCGCCGCCGAGACGAAGACCGGCGCGGCCGACGACGAGGACGTCCTGTACGGCCCGCTGAACAACGCCAACCAGCTGAAGCAGGTAACCGGCTTCATCGAGCGGCTCCCGGCGCACGCCAAGGTCGAGGCCGGCGGCCACCAGGTCGGCGAGAAGGGCTACTTCTACGCCCCGACCGTCGTCTCGGGCCTCAAGCAGGACGACGAGATCATCCAGAACGAGGTCTTCGGCCCGGTCATCACCGTCCAGTCCTTCACGGACGAGGAGCAGGCGGTGTCCTACGCCAACGGCGTCGAGTACGCGCTGGCCTCCTCGGTCTGGACGAAGGACCACGGCCGCGCGATGCGGATGTCCAAGGTCCTCGACTTCGGCTGCGTGTGGATCAACACCCACATCCCGCTCGTCGCCGAGATGCCGCACGGCGGCTTCAAGAAGTCGGGCTACGGCAAGGACCTGTCGGCGTACGGCTTCGACGACTACACGCGGATCAAGCACGTGATGACGTCGCTGGACGCATGAGTCTCACCTATACGGAGATCGGCGCGACCCTGGCGGACGGTGAACTGCCGCCGGGGTACGCCCACTTGGACCGCCGTGTCCGGATCGGCTCGGGGCAGGAGTGCTTCGAGCGGGCCGGCGCGGCGGTCCTCGCGTGGCGCGCGCAGCGCGGGGCCGGGCTCCGGGTGACACCGGACGGTGAGGTCCGGGAGGGCGCGGACGTGGTGCTGCGGGCGCCGTCCCTGCGGATTCCCTGCCGGGTGGTACGCGTCGTGCGCTCCCCGGAACGGATCGGATTCGCCTACGGGACGCTGCCGGGGCATCCGGAGTGCGGCGAGGAGGCGTTCCTCGTCGAGCGGGCGGCGGACGGGGCCGTGTGGTTCCGGATCCGGGCGTTCTCGCGGCCGGGGCGGTGGTATGCGCGGCTCGGCGGGCCGGTGGCGAGGGGCGTGCAGAAGTGGGTGACCGGGCGGTATCTGCGGGCCGTCGCGGACGCCGTCGCACGGCCGTAGATCGACAAGGTGTCGGCCCCGGACCCCGGCGCTCGACGCAGCGTCCATTGTGGGGTCAAGTCCCCGGGCGGGAGGCTGAGTTCGTGCGAGCGAACCCGATAACCCACCAGGTCAACCGTCGTTCCCTGCTGCGCGCCCTGGGCGGTGGTGCCGCGGCCGCGGCGGTCGGCGGCCTCGCCACCGGCTGCGGGGTGCCCGCCGCGTACGTCGCGCCGGGGGAGCGGGCGGGTCACGATCTGTCCGCCGACGAGAAGCGGCTCACCTGGGCCAACTGGCCGCTCTACATCGACGTCGACGACGACAACCCGTCCAAGCGGCCCACCCTCGACGCGTTCGAGAAGCGGACCGGGATCCAGGTCAAGTACACCGAAGAGATCAACGACAACGACGAGTTCTTCGGCAAGATCAGCCCGTCGCTGATGAACCACCAGAAGACCGACCGCGACCTCATCGTCATCTCCGACTGGATGTGCTCGCGCTTCGTGCGCCTCGGCTGGGTCCAGGAGATGGACCGGGCCCGGCAGCCCCACGTCACCAAGTACCTCGACCCGCTGCTGCGTTCGCCCGCCTTCGACCCGGGCCGCAAGTACACCGTGCCGTGGCAGTCCGGCATCACCGGCATCGCGTACGACAGGCGCAGGCTGGGCCGCGAGATCAAGCACGTCTCGGACCTGTGGGCTGACGACCTGAAGGGGCGCGTCACCCTCCTCTCCGGCCTCGACGAGTCCTTCGCCCTCCTCATGCAGGGCAACGGCGTCGACATCACCAAGTGGACCGGCGCCGACTTCGACAAGGTCTGCGACCAGGTCGAGAAGCTGGTGAAGGCGAAGCACATCCGCCGTTTCACCGGCAACGACTACATCAAGGACCTCTCCAGCGGCGACGTCCTCGCCTGTCAGGCGTACAGCGGCGACATCATCCAGCTCCAGGCCGACAACCCGGACATCGAGTTCGTGGTCCCCGAGGAGGGCGCCGAGCTCTGGGCCGAGTCCCTGATGATCCCCAACCTCGCCGACCACAAGGCCAACGCCGAGCGCCTGATCGACTACTACTACCAACCGGAGGTCGCGGCGGAGCTGGCCGCGTGGGTCAACTACGTCTGCCCGGTCCCGGCGGCCCGCGACGTGCTCGCCTCCTCCAAGGACAAGGAGACCGCCGAACTCGCCGAGGACCCGCTGATCTTCCCCGACGACCGGATGCGCTCACGGCTCGCGATCGCCCGTGACATCAGGCCGGCGGAGCGGACCGAGTTCTCGAAGCGGTGGAACAGGATCGCGGGGCTGTGATCGGGGCGGGTGGCTGAACCGGGGCGAGGGCCGATACGTGTGCTGTTGTGGAGAACCCGTGAACACGTTTTCGCCCACCGCCCGCCACCGACGGAGGCACACCATGGTCGACTCCGCTCACGCCCTGTCCCGCCGCACCGTTCTGACCGCCACCGCGGCGACCGCCCTCGCCACCGCCGTGCAGGCAGGCAGCGCGGAGGCCGTGGCCCGGCCCACCGAGTTCCCGCTGCCGAACGGCTTCCAGCCCGAGGGGATCGCCATCGGCCGCGCCCCGTACGCGTACATGGGGTCACGCGTCGACGGCCGGGTCTTCCGCGTCGACCTGCGCACCGGGCGCGGCGGGGTGCTGTGGCCGGGGGCGGCGGGGCTCGTGTCGCTCGGCATGAAGGTCGACAAGGGCGGTCTGCTGTACGTCGCCGGGGGCGGGGGAGGCGGCGCCCGCGTGATCGACACCGGCACCGGCGAGCTGGTCGCCACCCATCAATTCACCGCTGCCACCGGCCACTTCATCAACGATGTCGTACTGACCCGCGACGGCGCGTGGTTCACGGACTCGCGTGACAGCTACCTGTACGCGCTGAAGGGCGGCACGGTGCGGCGGCTCCCGCTGCGCGGCGACTGGGAACTGGTCCCCGACGTCAACAACGCCAACGGACTCGTCACCACGGGCGACGGCCGCGACCTGATCGTCGTCAGCTCGACCCAGGGCCGCCTCTATCGGGTGGACACGAAGTCGGGCCACGCCACACGCATCGAACTCGTCGGCCTGCCGGACGTCGTGAACGGCGACGGCCTGGTACGCGTCGGGTCCCTCCTGTACGTCGTCCAGAACCGCCTCAACCGCATCGCGGTGCTGCGCCTCGACGCCCGCGAGACGACGGCCACCCTGACCCGCTTCCTCGCGGACCCCCGCTTCGACGTCCCCTCCACGGCGGCCCGCTACGGCGACCGCCTGTACCTGGTCAACGCCCGCTTCACGACTCCGCCCACGCCGGAGACGACGTACAACGGGGTTGCTGTGAAGCTGAGTTGAGGCCGCCATAGGGTGTGGCCATGAAGGATGATGCTTCGGTCGGAGCGGCCGTGACCCTCGGCCTCTTCGCCGCGTGGGCGCTGCACGACACCGAAGAGGTGCTCACCGCTCCGCGCTGGATCCGGGAGAACGTGCCGCGGCTGCGTGAGCGGTGGCCGGGGGTGCCCGAGCGGGTGTGGCGGGGCATGGAAGGCGTCGACGAGCGGGAGTTCACGGCCGCCGTCGGTGTGATGGCCGGGATCGTCGGCGCGGGGGCCGTCGCCGGCTGGGCGAGTGGGGGCCGGAGTGCCACGTATCAGGCCATGTTGAACGGGTTCGGGGCGCACGGGCTGCTGCACATCGGGCAGGCCGTCGCGGTGCGCGGTTACACCCCGGGCGTCGCGACCTCGCCGGTGCTCGTCGTGCCGTTCGCCCTGTGGGCGCGGGCGCGGCTGAAGAGGGCCGGGGTGCTGCGGCCGGGCCGGGCCCGTGACGTCGTCGCCGGGGTCGCCTGGGCGGCCGCGGCGACGGCCGTCTCGCACGCGGTGGCGCACCGGGTCGTCAGGCCGCGTTCCTGACCGCCGCCATGACGATGCGCTGGGCGACGGGGTTCATCTCCTCGCCCTTCGCGTCTGTGGCGTTGACCGAGTAGACGACCGTCCGGGACAGGTCGCGGGTGGCGGCGATCGCGGCGCTGTAGCCGTACCGCGAACCGGTCTTGGCCCAGTACACGCGGCCGTCGATCTCGATCCGCTGGAGGCCTGCGCTCATCGTGGCGCCGTCGATGCCGGCCGGCACCGTGAACATCTCCTCGAGCTGCGGTGCGGGCACGATACGGCCCCGGAAGAGGGCGGTGAGCAGCCGCTCCAGGTCCGCGGTCGTGGAGATCATGTCGCCCGCCGCCGACCGGTCGGCCTGCACCCACTCCGTCACGTCGACGAACTCCCCGTCCACCAGCTGGTATCCGCGGTTGTGCGGGCCGTGGACGCGTGGGTCGGTGCCGGGGAAGTACGTGTGCCGCATGCCTGCCGGGTGGAGTACGAGGCGGGTCGCTGCTTCTGCGTAGGAGTCGCCGGTGACCTTTTCCACGAGCAGGCCGAGCACGGTGTAGTTGATGTTGAGGTACTGCTGGCGCGTGCCCGGCGCGAAGGCGGGGTCCTTGGTGAGGGCCGACTTCGCGACCTGCGTGGGGGCGTGAGGATGTCGAAGCGGTGCGTGTACTGGTCCGCGAACGAGTTGCCCCAGCCGTCACCGGGCTGTATCCCGCTGGTGTGGTTCAGCAACTGCCTGACAGAGATGGGGTGTTCGAAGTTCGTGCCGCGGAAAAGGGCGGGGAGGTAGCGCTGCACCGGTGCGTCCAGGTCCAGCTTGCCCTGGGCGGCGAGGCGCAGCACCGTCGCCGCTGTGACCACCTTCGTGGTGGAGCCCGCCCGGAACCGCGCGTGCTCCAGGGCCTTCGTGCCCTTGCGCAGGTCCCGTACGCCCGCGGTCCCGTGCCAGGAACCGCCGGTGCCGCCGACCCGGACGAGGGCCGCGGTGGCGTCGGTGTTCGGCAGGCCCGCGAGCGACTCGGCCAGCGCCTTCGCGTCGGGGGCGCCAGGGGCCTGCGCCACCACGGCCTGCGCCGGGACGGCCGCGGCGAGCGGCGCGGCGACGGCGCCGAGCGTGAGGGCGGTGGACAGGGCGAGGGCGAGTCGACGCTTCAAGGGGGCCTCCTGGTAAGGGAGTTGGCCCGGTCGGGCCGACACGGACCATCCTCGGGTCCGGTCGGCCGCGGCAGCTCGTCGTACGGGATGATGTCGACCCTGGCCTGCGGCCCGGTCGTCCCCTAGGGGAGCGGCTACTCGTAGGCGCGCAGCGACGTCAGGACGTCGACCCGGTTCGTCGTGATCGAGTCCACGCCGATGTCGAGCAGCCGGCGCATCGAGCGCTTGGTGTCCGGGGTCCACGCCGACAGCAGGTAACCCTCGTGGTGGACGCGGGCCGCGAGGTCGCGGGTCACCAGCGGGAAGCGGTAGTTGAGCCAGCGGGGCGTGAGGGCCGCGAGGAGTGCGGGGCGGGGCGGGGCCAGCGAGGTCCAGGTCAGCGCGATCTCGGCGGCCGGGGCAGCGGCGCGCACCTTGAGCATCGTCTGGGCGCCCGCGCAGTAGTAGACCCGGTCCTCCGCGTCGCAGTCGCGGACGGCGCCGACGATCGTACGTACCGAGCGCGCGTCCGCGCCCGGCAGGTCGATCATGACGCGGGCGTCCCGGCACACCTCCAGGGCGTCCGCCAGCGTGGGCACGCCGTCCTCCGTCAGCCCGCGCACCTCGTCGGAGGAGAGCGCGGACAGCGGGCGCTCGTGCCCCCACAGGCGCTCCAGCGTGGAGTCGTGGAGCAGGACCGGGACGGCGTCCCGCGTCAGTCGTACGTCGATCTCCACCGCGTCCGCTCCCCGTTCCAGCGCGGAGCGCAGGGAGGGGAGGGTGTTCTCGCGGACGCGGTAGGGGTCGCCTCGGTGGGCCACGGCAGTCACGGTGCGCATGGCCACCATTGTGGCCTTGAGCGGGAGTGGGTGGGCGCCACCCGGCGATCGGCCGCGGGGCTCTGCCCCGGACCCCGCGGGCTCTCGTCCGAACTGCGGGCTCTACTTGGGCCAGTTCTCCGTGTAGCTGTCGATCTCGGTGATGATGCGTGCCTTGCCGATCTCGTCGAGGAACGACTCCCGTACCGCGTTCTTCGCCAGCTCCGCGACGCCCCGCTCGTCGAGGTCGAGGAGGCGGGCCGCCACCGCGTACTCGGTGTTGAGGTCCGTCGAGAACATCGGCGGGTCGTCCGAGTTGATGGTGACCGTCACGCCCGCGTCCACGAACTGCTTGAGCGGGTGCTCGTCAAGGGTGCGGACCGCGCGCGTCGCGATGTTCGACGTCGGGCACACCTCCAGCGGGATGCCGTGCTCCGCGAGGTGCGCGAGGAGCTTCGGGTCCTGGGCCGACGACGTGCCGTGGCCGATGCGCTCGGCGCCCAGGTGGTTCAGCGCGTCCCACACCGTCTCGGGCCCGGTCGTCTCGCCCGCGTGCGGCACCGAGCGAAGCCCCGCAGCGCGCGCCCGGTCGAAGTACGGCTTGAACTGCGGTCGCGGCACGCCCACTTCGGGCCCGCCGAGCCCGAACGACACCAGGCCCTCCGGCCGCAGCGCGTCGTCCGTGGCGAGCCGCGCCGTCTCCTCGGCCGACTCAAGCCCCGCCTCGCCGGGGATGTCGAAGCACCAGCGCAGCACCGTGCCGAACTCGGCCTCCGCCGACTTGCGCGCGTCCTCGATCGCCTCCATGAAGCCGCGGGCGTCGATGCCGCGGCGCGTGGAGGAGAAGGGGGTGAGGGTGAGCTCCGCGTACCGCACGTTCTGCCGGGCCATGTCGCGGGCGATCTCGTACGTGAGGAGGCGGACGTCCTCCGGCGTGCGGATCAGGTCGACCACCGACAGGTACACCTGGATGAAGTGCGCGAAGTCCGTGAACGTGAAGAACTCGGCCAGCGCCTCGACGTCGGCCGGAACCTTCGAGTCGGGGTGCCGGGCGGCCAGCTCCGAGACGATCCTGGGGGAGGCGGAGCCCACGTGGTGGACGTGCAGTTCCGCCTTCGGCAGTCCGGTGATGAAGGCTTGCAGGCTCTGGCTCTGGCTGTCACTCGGGCTCTGGCTCACGGTTTCCTCCCCAGGAACTTGGGTGATCGGCTGATCGGGGTCCTCGTCATCGTATGCGGGGAGATCCGCGGCACGACGCGGGTCCCTAGCATGGGCGCATGAGCGAGTACGACCCGTGGCGCACGCCGCCGGCACCCTCCTCGTACGGGTACGCCAACCCGTACGCGGCGCCGGACGAGCCCGTGCCGCCACCGCCCGTCGGGCCCGAGGGCCCGACGCCGTTCCCGTACCAGGCGTACTGGTACGCGTACGGCCACGATCCTCCGGGGTCCGTGCCGCCCCGCAACGGGCCCGGTCTCGCGGCCCTGGTGCTCGGCGTCGTCACCGCGGTCGGCTTCGTGGTGTGGCCGGTCGCGATCGTGACGGGCGTGCTGGCGGTGATCTTCGGCGTGGTCGGCAGACGGCGGGCCGGGCGCGGGGCCGCGACCAACGGCGGGCAGGCGCTGGGCGGGCTCATCTGCGGCGTCGGCGGGCTGCTGTCGACGGTCGGGGTCGCGATCGCCGTCCTGGCCTGAGCCCCGGGGCCGGCCCCGGGATCAGCGCAGCCGCTCTCTCGCCGCCATCAGCGCGAACCCCAGCAGATTCAGCCCCCGCCACGCCTCCGGATCCGCCGCCCCGGCGTCGTCCGCCGCCATCCCGATGCCCCACACCCGGTCCATCGGACTCGCCTCCACCAGCACCCGCTCGCCCGTCCCCACCAGGAACTCCCGCAGCTCCGGATCCGCCGCGAACTTGTGGACGCTCCCCTCGACGACCACGCCGAAGCGCTCCCGCTCCCACACCTCGCCGTCGAAGCCGCGCACCAGGCGCCCCGCCTTCTTGGCCTCCGCCGGATGCCCGGCGGCGACCGCGCGGCGCTCCGCCTCCGCGTCCCCGAACAGGCGCGCCTTCTCCGCCATCATCCAGTGCTCCGCCGTCGCGTACTCCACGCCCGCCACCGTGAACGGCGAGGGCCACCACTGGCTGAGGCAACTCGCCCCGATCGAACCGTCCTTACGCGGTGTGTGCCCCCAGAAGTGCAGGTACTTCACGCTTGTCCCCGCCGCCAGAGCCTTGACCAGCGATTCCCTGCTGTCGATCTCCATACACGCGAGTCTGGCACGCACCACTGACATTCCGTCCTGCGTTTTACAGGTGGACTCGACACCCGGTCGACAGATTCCGTCGCGTAACCAAAAGGCAACAACGGAATCACTTGTTGGGGCTGTGGTCCTCTGTCAGGATCGTCACTCACATCGAGCTGGAGCTACGGCTGGAGCTACGTCGGCGCCCTCGGGACGAGGGCCGACGCAGGAGAAGCGAGAGCGAGCACTCATGCACCACCCCACCTCGGATCACCCCGCCTCGGCCAAGAACGTGGCCGCACTGGCGCAGGAACTCTTCGCGGACGGCGCGAACTTCGTCGCGGGCCGCCTCGTCAAGGGCACGTCCGGCCGCACCCACGCCGTCGTCGACCCGGCCACGGGCCAGGAGGTCTACACGTACGAACTGGCGGGCACCGCCGACGTGGACGCCGCCGTCGCCGCGGCCCGTGCGGCCTTCCCCGGCTGGGCGGGCGCCACGCCCGGCGAGCGGTCCGACGCCATGCACCGGTTCGCCGGGGTCCTCGACGAGAAGGCGGAGGAGTTCGCGCGCCTCGAATCGTTGCAGTGCGGCAAGCCGCTCAAGCTGAGCCGCGAGTTCGACGTGCCCGGATCGATCGACAACACCGCCTTCTTCGCCGGCGCCGCCCGGCACCTCCAGGGCCAGTCCGCGGGCGAGTACAGCGCCGACCACACCTCGTACGTACGCCGCGAGCCCATCGGTGTCGTCGGCTCCATCGCGCCGTGGAACTACCCGCTGCAGATGGCCGCCTGGAAGGTGCTTCCGGCCATCGCGGCGGGCAACACGATCGTCCTCAAGCCCGCCGAGCTCACCCCGTTCACCTCGCTCCTCTTCGCGCAGGCCGCCACCGAGGCGGGCCTCCCGGACGGCGTCGTCAACGTCATCAGCGGCGCGGGCCGCGACGCGGGCGAGCACCTCGTCGGCCACCCGGACGTCGCCATGACCTCCTTCACCGGCTCCACGGGCGTCGGCAAGCGGGTCGCCGAGATCGCCACGGCCACCGTGAAGCGGATCCACCTGGAACTGGGCGGCAAGGCGCCGTTCGTCGTGTTCGACGACGCCGACCTCGAGGCCGCCGTGCACGGAGCGGTCGCCGGCGCGCTCATCAACACCGGCCAGGACTGCACCGCCGCCACGCGCGCGTACGTGCAGCGTCCGCTCTACGAAGCCTTCGTGGAGCAGACGGCGGCCCTGATGGAGACCGTCAGGCTCGGCGACCCGTTCGCCGACGGCACCGACCTCGGGCCGCTCATCTCGCACGCCCAGCGGGACCGCGTCGCCGCCATCGTCGACCGGGCGCGCGGCTACGCGCGCGTGGTGACCGGTGGCGAGGCCCCCGGCGGCGAGCTCGCGGCCGGCGCGTACTACCGGCCCACCCTCATCGCCGACGCCGCGCAGGACAGTGAGGCCGTGCAGTCCGAGATCTTCGGCCCCGTGCTTGTCGTGCTGCCCTTCGACAGCGACGACGAGGGCATCCGGCTCGCCAACGACACCCCGTACGGGCTCGCCGCCTCCGCCTGGTCCACCAATGTGTTCCGCGCGAACCGTGCCACCCGCGAGATCAAGGCGGGCTGTGTGTGGGTCAACGACCACATCCCGATCCTCAGCGAGATGCCGCACGGCGGCTACAAGGCGTCCGGCTACGGCAAGGACATGTCCACCTACTCCTTCGACGAGTACACGCAGATCAAGCACGTCATGTTCGACAACACCGCGGCGGTGCGCAAGGACTGGCACCGCACGGTCTTCGGGGACCGATAGCAGCTCAGGCCGACCGACCACCGGCCGCCACTCCTCCCGAAAGGGCAACCACGCGCATGGAGCAGTACGAGCCCGACCGTTTGTCCCCGGCCCAACTGGCCGCCATGCACCGCAGCTTCAGGAACGGCAGGGCCGCGATGTCCCGCCGCTCCCTGATGCGCGCCTCGGCAGGCGGCGCGCTCGCTGTCGGTGGGTTCGGCGCCCTCACCGGCTGCGGCATCCCCGCGGCGAGCAAGTCCTCGGGCGGCATCTCGTCCGAGGACCACTCGGCCAAGGAGAAGACCATCAACTTCTCCAACTGGACCGAGTACATCGACATGAGCGACGACGAGAAGCACCGCCCGTCGCTCGAGGCGTTCACCAAACGCACCGGGATCAAGGTCAAGTACACCGAGGACATCAACGACAACGTCGAGTTCTTCGGGAAGATCAAGCCGCAGCTCGCGGCAGGCCAGGACACCGGGCGCGACATCATCGTCCTCACCGACTGGCTCGCCGCACGCCTCATCCGCTACGGCTGGGTGCAGAAGCTCGACCCGGCCAACCTGCCGCACGCGTACACCAACCTGGCCACCCAGTTCCGCAACCCCGACTGGGACCCGGGCCGCGCGTACTCCTACCCCTGGCAGGGCATCGCGACGGTCATCGCGTACAACACCAAGGCCACCGGCGGGAAAGAGATCACCTCGGTCTCCCAGCTCCTCGACGACCCGAAGCTCAAGGGCAAGGTCGGCCTGCTCTCCGAGATGCGCGACACGATCGGCATGACGCTGATCGACATGGGCAAGGACCCGCGCACCTTCAAGGCCGACGACTTCGACGCGGCGATCGCGCGCGTGCAGAAGGCCGTCGACAACAAGCAGGTGCGCCGCTTCACCGGCAACGACTACATCTCCGACCTCAGCAAGGGCGACCTCGCGGCCTGCCTCGCCTGGGCAGGGGACGTCGTCCAGCTCCAGGCGGACAACCCGCACGTCAAGTTCGCGATCCCGGACGCCGGTTACATCTCGTCGACCGACAACATGCTGGTCCCGAACAAGGCACGTCACAAGACGAACGCCGAGAAGCTCATGGACTACTACTACGAGCCGGCGGTCGGCGCGGAGCTGGCGGCGTGGATCAACTACGTCTCGCCGCTGGAGACCGGCATCGTCAAGCCTGAGCTCGCCAAGATCGACAAGGATGTCGCGAACGACCCGCTGATCGTCCCCGACAAGGAGATGTCGGCGAAGGCGCACAACTTCCGCTCCCTGACGGCCAAGGAAGACACGGCGTTCGAGCAGAAGTTCGCCCAGCTCACCGGCGGCTGAGCCGATCCCGCTCGCCCAGCAACCCTGCCCTCACCGACTCCTTGGACTCACCATGACGACCCTTACGACGTCGGAGACCGGCGGAGACGTCCGTCTCTCCGGGATCAGCAAGACGTACGACAACGGCTTCACCGCCGTCCGGCCGCTCGACCTCACCGTGCCCCAGGGCTCGTTCTTCGCGCTGCTCGGCGCCTCCGGCTGCGGGAAGACCACGACGCTCCGCATGATCGCGGGCCTCGAGGACCCGACCACCGGCACCGTGCACCTCGGCGACCAGGACGTGACGTCCCTGCCCCCGTACAAGCGCCCGGTGAACACCGTCTTCCAGTCGTACGCGCTCTTCCCGCACCTCGACATCTACGAGAACGTCGCCTTCGGCCTGCGCCGGCGCGGCATCAAGTCCGTGAAGAAGCAGGTCGAGGAGATGCTCGACCTGGTGCAGCTCGGCGAGCACATTCGTAAGAAGCCGCAGCAGCTCTCCGGCGGCCAGCAGCAGCGCGTCGCCGTGGCCCGCGCGCTCATCAACCACCCCAAGGTGCTGCTGCTCGACGAGCCGCTCGGCGCCCTCGACCTCAAGCTGCGCCGCCAGATGCAGCTGGAGCTCAAGCGCATCCAGACCGAGGTCGGCATCACGTTCGTGCACGTCACGCACGACCAGGAGGAGGCCATGACGATGGCCGACACCGTGGCCGTGATGAACGCGGGCACCGTCGAACAACTCGGCGCCCCCACCGACCTGTACGAGAACCCCGGCTCGACGTTCGTCGCGAACTTCCTCGGCACCTCGAACTTCATCGAGGCCGAGATCGCGGGCCGCGCCGGCGACGACCTCACCCTCAAGGCGGGCGGCGGCAAGCTCGTCCTGCCCAGCGCGCGCAACTCGTCGAGCACCACCGCGACCGGCGACAAGCTGCTCCTCGGCGTGCGGCCCGAGAAGATCACGCTCACGCACGCCGACGACGCGGGCGAGATCCCCGACGGCCGCAACCGCATCACGGGGAAGATCGCCGACTCCAGCTTCATCGGCGTCTCCACGCAGTACGTCATCGACAGTCCGCTGTGCGACTCCTTCGAGGTCTACGCGCAGAACATCGAGCGCGACAGCCGCCTCGCCCCCGGCGCGGAGGTCGTCCTGCACTGGAACCCCGCGCACACCTTCGGCCTCGACGCCGCGCAGGATGTCGAGGCGGGCGCGGCCAAGGTCTCGGAGGACGCCGGCGCATGAGCACGACACTCTCCGACGCGCCCCCGGCGGCGCCCACGCCGACGGAAGAACCGCGAAAGCCCCGCAAGCGCGGCCGCCTCGTCCCGTACTGGCTGCTGCTGCCCGGCATCCTGTGGCTGGTCGTCTTCTTCGCGCTGCCGATGGTCTACCAGGCCTCGACCTCCGTGCAGCAAGGGTCACTCGAGGACGGCTTCAAGGTCACCTGGCACTTCGCGACGTACTGGGACGCGCTGTCCGAGTACTGGCCGCAGTTCCTGCGCTCCGTGCTGTACGCGGGTCTCGCCACGATCCTGTGTCTGCTGCTCGGCTACCCGCTCGCGTATCTCATCGCGTTCCGCGCGGGCCGCTGGCGCAACTTCATCATGATCCTGGTGATCGCCCCGTTCTTCACCAGCTTCCTGATCCGTACGCTCGCGTGGAAGACGATCCTCGCGGACGGCGGCCCGGTCGTGGGCGCGCTCAACTCGCTGCACGTCCTCGACGTCACGAGCTGGCTCGGCATGACCGACGGCAGCCGGGTCCTCGCCACACCGCTCGCGGTGGTGTGCGGACTCACGTACAACTTCCTGCCGTTCATGATCCTGCCGCTGTACACGTCTCTTGAGCGGATCGACGGCCGGCTGCACGAGGCGGCGGGTGACCTGTACGCGCACCCGTTCACCACCTTCCGCAAGGTGACGTTCCCGCTGTCGATGCCGGGCGTGGTCTCCGGGACGCTGCTGACCTTCATCCCGGCGACCGGCGACTACGTGAACGCGGACCTGCTCGGCTCCACCGACACCCGCATGATCGGAAACGTCATCCAGACGCAGTTCCTGCGGATTCTCGACTATCCGACGGCGGCGGCGCTCTCCTTCATTCTCATGGCGGCCATTCTCTTCATGGTCACCTTCTACATCCGGCGTTCCGGGACGGAGGACCTCGTCTGATGTCGATGCTGATGCGCTGGCTTCGAAAGAATCTCGTGGTGATGGCGGGCCTCGTTACGCTCGGCTATCTCCTGCTTCCGAACCTCGTCGTGACGGTCTTCTCCTTCAACAAACCGAAGGGCCGCTTCAATTACGAATGGCAGGCGTTCTCGACGGATGCCTGGAAGAACCCGTGCGGCGTCGCCGACATGTGCGGCTCGCTCTCGCTGAGCCTCCAGATCGCCTTCTGGGCCACGATCGGCGCGACGGCCCTCGGCACGATGATCGCCTTCGCGCTCGTCCGCTACCGGTTCAGGGCGCGCGGCGCGATCAACTCGCTGATCTTCCTGCCGATGGCGATGCCGGAGGTCGTGATGGCGGCCTCGCTGCTCACGCTCTTCCTCAACATGGGCGCCCAGCTGGGCTTCTGGACGATTCTCATCGCCCACATCATGTTCTGCCTCAGCTTCGTGGTGACGGCGGTGAAGGCGCGCGTGATGTCGATGGACCCGCGCCTGGAACAGGCGGCGCAGGACCTGTACGCGGGTCCGGTGCAGACGTTCCTGCGGGTGACGCTGCCGATCGCGGCGCCCGGTATCGCGGCGGGCGCGCTGCTCGCCTTCGCGCTGTCCTTCGACGATTTCATCATCACCAATTTCAACGCGGGCTCGACCGTCACGTTCCCCATGTTCGTCTGGGGTTCGGCGCAGCGCGGAACGCCCGTTCAGATCAATGTCATCGGTACGGCCATGTTCCTGGTCGCCGTACTGTGTGTGCTGGCTGCAATGACCATCGGTAAGCGCAAGAACAAAACTGCTTGATCTACTCGCATTTCTGAGCATTTCTGAGGGAGTTGGAATCATGGCCGCACGCGCCATGAATCGCTGGACGAATTCACTCGCCGACGCCAAGCCGGTCGCCTACTGGCTCGACGACCCCGGCAGGCCCGAGGCCCGCCCCGCCCTGACCGGCGACGAACACTGCGACCTCCTGGTCGTCGGCGGCGGCTACAGCGGACTGTGGACCGCGCTGCTCGCCAAGGAGCGTGATCCCGGGCGTGATGTGGTCCTCGTCGAGGGCCGCGAGATCGGCTGGGCCGCCTCCGGGCGCAACGGTGGATTCTGCGCCGCCTCCCTCACGCACGGCACGGCCAACGGGCTCGCCCGCTGGCCGAAGGAGATCAAGAAGCTGGAGGAGCTGGGCGCCGCCAACCTCGACGCCATCGAGGCGGCGGTGGCCCGCTACTCCATCGACTGCGACTTCGAGCGCACCGGCGAACTGGACGTGGCGACGCAGCCCCACCAGGTCGCCGAACTGCGCGAGTTCCACGCGGAGTTGGCCGACGCCGGTCTCGCCGACGGCATCGAGCTCCTCGACGCGGAAGAGACCCGCGAACAGGTCGCGTCGCCCACGTTCCTCGGCTCCCTGCACGACCGGCACGGCGTCGCCATGCTGCACCCGGCGAAGCTCGCGTGGGGCCTGAAGCGGGCCTGCCTCGACCTCGGCGTCCGCGTGTACGAGAACACGCCGGCCACGGAGCTGGCCTCGAACGGCGCGGGCGTCGCGGTCCGCACCCCGTACGGCCGGGTCTTCGCCCGGCACACCGCGCTCGCCACGAACGTCTTCCCGTCCCTGGTGAAGCGCACGCGCGCGTACACGGTCCCGGTGTACGACTACGCGCTGATGACGGAGCCGCTGAGCGCGGACCAGTTGGCGGCGGTCGGTTGGAAGAACCGCCAGGGCCTCGGCGACTCGGCCAACCAGTTCCACTACTTCCGGCTCTCGGCCGACAACCGCATTCTCTGGGGCGGCTACGACGCGATCTACCCGTACGGCGGCCGGGTGCGGGCCGAGCACGACCACCGCCCGGAGACGTACGCGAAGCTGGCGGGCCACTTCTTCACGTGCTTCCCGCAGTTGGAGGGCCTGCGCTTCACGCACGCCTGGGGCGGCGCCATCGACACCTGCTCCCGCTTCTCCGCGTTCTTCGGCACGGCGCACGCGGGGCGGGTGGCGTACGCCGCCGGGTACACGGGCCTCGGCGTGGGCGCGACGCGGTTCGGCGCGGACGTGATGCTGGACCTGCTCTCGGGCGAGCGCACGGACCGTACGGAGCTGGAGATGGTGCGCAAGAAGCCGCTCCCGTTCCCGCCCGAGCCGTTCGCGGCCACGGGCATCGCGCTCACCAAGTGGTCCCTCGCCCGCGCCGACGAGAACGGCGGCCGCCGCAATCTGTGGCTGAAGGCGATGGACACGGTGGGCCTGGGCTTCGACAGCTGAGCGCTACGCCGACGTCGGCGTGCCCTGATGGAAGTACATCCGCCACCCGGACTCCGGGTGGCGGCGCCACAGGGAGCTGCGGTTCACCCGGCGCTCGCCGTCGTCCGTTCTGAACGTGAGGTGCACGACGCCGGGGGCGAGCAGCGTCCCCGCCATCTCCGTGACCCGGACCGGCGGGCCGGGAGCCGCGGGCGCGGTCCCGGTCGCCTCCAGGATCGACTCCCGCCCCCAGTGCCGTCCGGACGCGCCGAACTCGAAGAACTCCGGGTCGAGCAGCGCCAGTACGAGCTCGTCGTGCGCGCGTACGTCCGGGTCCTGCAGTCGCAGCTCCCCGTCGATCGCCGCCTGTACCTGCGTTTTCTCGTCCTCTTCCATGGCCCGAGGGTACGGGTGCGCCCGTCTTGATCACCCGGCGTACGCCCTGGTCGCACGCGGCTCCGGAAATTCACTACTTCCAGGTAACCGAAGTCGCGTAATGCTCGGGCCACTTCTCCCTCTCGTTCGTGACGATCAGCGTCGATGTGAACGAGGAGGCCTCTTCATGACTGGCTCGGGCGACAAGGCCGCCGTCGAGTGGCTGGTGTCCGTGGCACCGGATCCGGACGCCTGCCGCTGGGAGTGGGAACGCAATCCGCACGGGGTGGCGCTGCTGCCCGCGGGCGAGCGGTGGGACGTGCTGATCCTGCCGGGGGAGCTGGGTTATCCGACGCTCGACGTGCTGCGCCGGGTGATCGACAGGCCGGGCCCCGTGCTCGGGGACTCCGGCGCCTCCCGCATGGGCTTCTTCGTGCCCGCGGGCACGGCCGCCCGCTGGCTCGGCACCGGGGTGCGCGCGGTGGGGCGCGGCAGCTGGATCGTGGCGCCCTACCCCGGCCGGCTCGCGGGCGGCGTGCGCTGGCTGGTGCCGCCGGACGGCTCGGGCACGCTCACGGACCCGGCGCTCCTGGAACTCGCGATGCACGAGGCGGCGGCCCAACTGGCAAGGGACACGGGGGAGTAGTGGGAGGGCCGCACGTGCCTGAGCCTTGACAACTCAATTGGTCTGGACCAAGTTGGGCGCGCTCCACCGTGCTCGTTTCCCCCGCCACGCCCGGAGGCAGCCATGACCCGCGCCAGATCCGACAGGCCCCACGTAACCCACAGATCCCGCAGATCCCACCGGCTCTTCACGAGCCTCACCGCCGCCGCGCTCGCCGCGACCGGCCTCACCGCCCTGTCCACCACCGCAAGCGCCGCCGATGTCGACCTCGCCCGCAACGGCGGATTCGAGTCCGGCATGGACGGCTGGACCTGCTCGTCCAACACGGGCAGGACCGTCAACTCACCCACCCACAGCGGTAGTTCGGCGCTCCAGGCCACACCGTCCGGCGCCGACAACGCCCGGTGCTCGCAGACCGTCACGGTCAAGCCCGACTCCACGTACACCCTGTCCGGATACGTCCGCGGCAGCTACGTCTACCTCGGTGCGAGCGGCACCGGCACCACGGACGTGTCGACCTGGACCCCGTCGGCCTCCGACTGGCAGCAGTTGAGGACCACCTTCCGCACAGGACCCGCCACCACCAAGGTCACGATCTACACGCACGGCTGGTACGGCAGCCCCGCCTACACCGCCGACGACCTCACCCTGCTCGGCCCCGGCACCGAGACCCCGGCGCCGCCCGCCGCGCCCACGGGCCTCAAGACCTCGGCCGTCACCGCGACGAGCGTCGGCCTGTCCTGGTCGGCGGTCCCCGGCGCCACGAGCTACGCGGTGTACCGCAACGGCACCAAGTCCCAGACGGTGGCTGGGACTTCCGCCACTGTCACCGGCCTCACGCCCGCCACCGCCCACAGCTTCCAGGTCGCCGCCGTGAACGACGCGGGCGAGTCCGCGAAGTCGGCCACCGTCACCGCGACCACGGCCGAGGGCCCCGGCGACTCCGGATCCGCGGACCTCCCGGCGCACGCCCTCGTCGGCTACCTCCACGCGAGCTTCGCCAACGGCGCCGGCTACACCCGCCTCGCCGACGTCCCCGACAGCTGGGACGTCATCGACCTCGCCTTCGGCGAACCCACCTCGACGACCTCCGGTGACATCCGCTTCGACCGCTGCCCGGCCGCGGAGTGTCCGGGAGTCGAGTCGGACGCCGACTTCAAGGCCGCGATCAAGGCCAAGCAGGCGGCGGGCAAGAAGGTCCTGATCTCCATCGGCGGGCAGAACGGCCAGGTGCAACTCACCACGGCAGCCGCCCGCGACACCTTCGTCACGTCCGTCTCGAAGATCATCGACGAGTACGGTCTCGACGGCCTCGACATCGACTTCGAGGGCCACTCCCTCTCCCTGAACGCCGACGACACCGACTTCAAGAACCCGAAGACCCCGGTGATCGTGAACCTGATCTCGGCGGTGAAGTCCCTGAAGGCCAAGTACGGCGAGGACTTCGTCCTGACCATGGCCCCGGAGACGTTCTTCGTCCAGCTCGGGTACCAGTACTACGGCACCGGCAAATGGGGCGGCCAGGACCCGCGCGCGGGAGCGTACCTCCCGGTCATCCACGCCCTGCGCGACGACCTGACGCTCCTCCACGTCCAGGACTACAACTCCGGCTCGATCATGGGCCTCGACAACCAGTACCACTCCATGGGCGGCGCCGACTTCCACATCGCGATGACCGACATGCTGCTCACCGGCTTCCCGGTCGCGGGCGACGCGGCCAACGTCTTCCCGCCGCTGCGCCCCGACCAGGTCGCGATCGGTATGCCGGCCTCCACCCAGGCGGGCAACGGCTATGTGTCCCCGACGGAGACGAACAAGGCCCTCGACTGCCTCACCAAGAAGACCAACTGCGGCTCGTACGCGACCCACGGGACCTGGCCGGCCCTGCGCGGCCTGATGACGTGGTCCATCAACTGGGACCGCTTCAACAACTGGGAGTTCCAGAAGAACTTCGACGGCTACTTCGGCTGATCGCGTACGCCGCCGCCCACAGCAGCACCACCGCCAGACACCAACTGCCGACCACATCGGCCGGCCAGTGATACCCCTGGCGTACGAGTCCCAGGCCTACGGCCGCGTTCACCAGAACGCAGCCGTAGGCCAGTGGGCGTGAACGGAGCAGCAGCACGCACAGTCCGTACGCGACCGCTGCCGTCGCCGTGTGGCCCGACGGGTAGAAGCCGGTCTCCGGTGCCATGGGCGGCGGCCCCGGGCGGGCGACGAGCGACTGGAGCGGGGCCACGAGGGCCGGGACCAGGGCCATCGTCACGACCGCGACGAGCGCCGTGAGCCAGGCGCGGGTGCGCCACGCGACGTACGCGAGGGTGACCGCGAGGACGGGGAGCGCGACGCTCATGTTGCCGAGGTCGGCGAAGAACTCGGCGGGTCCTGCGGGGATCGCGCTCGTGCGGATCGCGTCGCCGAGGCGCTCGTCGTACGCGAGGAGGGGGCCGTCGGAGGCGACCTGCCAGGTGAGTGCGGCGAAGAGGAGGGCCGCGAAGAGGGTGAGAAAAGTGGTCGGCCGGTTCGGAACAGGGGGGGTAGTTCCGAACCGGCCGAACTGGCCGGCGTATCGCGCGCCCCGGGGGGTTTGGGGCGAGCGACCGTCCGACCGGTGAGGAGTTCCGGAGCCGGAAGCTCCGGGTGTGTGCGCGAGGGCACGACCAGGGCGAAGCTGGGGAGGCCTCGACCCGGTTTCGCCCGCAGTCTCCTGCGAGCGGGGTGTTTCTCTCATCTGCAGAAACCGTACGGCAGGGGCTGAGGGTGCGACAGCCGGTTGCGCAACATCCCATCGGCCTCGCACACCTTCTTCACACGGCCCGACCGTCGTCGCAGGTCACGGAAGCGTCGCGGCATACGTCATCACGATCGGGGCGTGTGGCTCCTGTTACCGGAGCGGCGTCCTGGGGGCTGCTCAGAGCGCGGCGAACGCGTTCTCGATGATGTCGAGGCCCTCGTTCAGGAGGTCCTGGCCGATGACGAGCGGCGGCAGGAAGCGCAGCACGTTGCCGTAGGTGCCACAGGTGAGGACGAGCAGGCCCTCGGCGTGGCAGGCCTTGGCGAGCGCGGCGGTGGCCTCCGGGGCCGGCTCCTTGGTGGCCGGGTCCTTGACGAGCTCGACGGCGATCATGCCGCCGCGGCCGCGGATGTCGCCGATGACAGGGAACTTCTCCTGCATCGCCGACAGGCGCGACTTCATCGTCGTCTCGATCTCCTTCGCCTTGGCGTTGAGGTCGAGCTCCTTCATCGTCTCGATGGCGCCGAGCGCACCGGCGCAGGCCACCGGGTTGCCGCCGTAGGTGCCGCCGAGGCCGCCCGCGTGCGCGGCGTCCATGATCTCGGCCTTGCCGGTCACGGCGGCGAGCGGGAGACCGCCCGCGATGCCCTTGGCGGTCGTGATCAGGTCCGGGACGATGCCCTCGTCCTCACACGCGAACCACTGGCCGGTGCGGCAGAAGCCGGACTGGATCTCGTCCGCGACGAACACGATGCCGTTGTCGGCGGCGAACTGGCGGATCGCCGGGAGGAAGCCCTTGGCCGGCTCGATGAAGCCACCCTCGCCGAGCACCGGCTCGATGATGATCGCGGCGACGTTGTCCGCGCCGACCTGCTTGGAGATCTGGTCGATGGCCTGCTTGGCGGCCTCGGGACCTGCGTTCTCCTCGCCGGTCGGCCAGCGGTAGCCGTAGGCCAGCGGGGCGCGGTAGACCTCGGGGGCGAACGGGCCGAAGCCGTGCTTGTACGGCATGTTCTTCGCAGTGAGCGCCATCGTCAGGTTCGTACGGCCGTGGTAGCCGTGGTCGAAGACGACGACCGCCTGGCGCTTGGTGTAGGCGCGGGCGATCTTGACGGCGTTCTCGACGGCCTCGGCGCCCGAGTTGAACAGGGCCGACTTCTTGGCGTGGTCGCCCGGCGTCAGCTCGGCGAGCGCCTCGGCGACCGCGACGTAGCTCTCGTACGGCGTGACCATGAAGCAGGTGTGGGTGAAGTCCTGCAGCTGGGCGGAGGCGCGGCGGACCACGGCCTCGGCGGAGGCGCCGACGGAGGTCACGGCGATGCCGGAACCGAAGTCGATGAGGCGGTTGCCGTCGACGTCCTCGATGATGCCGCGGTCGACCTTGGCGGTGAACACCGGCAGCGTGGAGCCCACGCCCGCGGCGACGACCGCGGTGCGGCGGGCCTGCAGCTCCTGCGACTTCGGGCCGGGGATGGCGGTGACGACGCGGCGCTCCTGCGGGATGTCGCTCATGCGGGGCTCCTTATTTCTGGTGGGCCGGATCCGACTCCCGGGTCATTCGGTCTCGACGTCGCCGGGGCTGCTTTCGGGGGGTTTCTCGCAGGTTAGGGGCGGGGGAGCGGGGTGGTCATGCTCCATACGGGCGGGGTCGGTGGTGCCTGTTGTCCGTCTTGGACAGGTGTGGATCCGGTGCGGCCCCCGGACGGGACGGGCGCGCGCGTCGCGACGGGCCCGGCCCATGGGGCGCGTATGCGGTGAACTCCCCTGGTACGGGCATTAGATTGAGGCGCGATCGACGCACACGGCACGGACGGACCGGGCAGCTCAGGGGGCTAGGCCATGGACAGCGAAAGCGGCATGCAGGGCACGCAGGGTGCGGGGGGCGGTGAGCGGCAGGCGTCCGCGCCCGTGCCGCGTCCCGCGCGGCCGCCCCGCCCGGCCGCCCCGCCGATGCCCCGGCAGGCGCCCCCGGCGGCCCGCGGCTCGGTGGCCGAGTGGCTCGCCGCCCGCCGCCCCAAGACCCAACCGGGTGTGTGGCGGTACGAGTACGAGCCCCGGCCCCCGGAGCGGGACACGTCGGCGATCGGGCGCAAGCTGCTGGTGTGGATGGGGCTGTCGTTCCTGGTCGGCGTCCTGCTGTGGAGCCTGTGGCGGCGCGGCACGCTGCCGTACCAGTGGGCCCCGCTCAAGATCTTCACGCCGGACAGTTGGTGGTGGCCGGGCACGACCTCGCCCCGCGACCAGAAGGCGTACGACGCACTCGTCGTCTACGAAGGCGTGGCTTTCGCTCTGCTCGTCTTCTTGGTGGGCCGTTTCGGGGCCTGGGGGGAGGGCATCCGGCACTTCGTCGTCCGCAGGCCCCAGCCGGCCCGCGCCGTCATCGCCTCGGTCGCCGCCGTGGGCGTGCTGGTCTTCGTGTGGCCGGACGCGCTCGGCCTCTCCTGGCGGCCGCTGCCGATCGCCGACCCGGTCCTCTCCCTCGTCGTCCTCGTCACCGGCGGCTACGGCTTCTTCCAGGTCCCGGTCCTCGCCTACCTCCTGTACGCGCTGATCACGGCGGCGGTCCTGTGGCCGTTCGCCCGGATCGGCGGCTGGCTCGACCTCTGGTCCGCGCGCCGCAAGAAGGAGGCGCCGCCCCGTCCCGCCGCACCACCCGCGCGCGAGGCCTGGGCGCAGCTGCGCGAGGCGGGCCAGGGCCAGGCCGCCGACGTGCTCACCGCCGAGGTGGCGGGCGGCCGCATGAACGACGTCGACTGCGCGCGCGTCACCCACGCCTGGCGGCACACCGCCGACCCGGCCGCCTTCACCAAGACCGTGCTCAAGCAGGGCGCGGGCGCCTGGGCGCACCCTTCGGGGCAGCGCGATCTGCCGGCCCGCGCGGCGGCGCACGACCTGCTCGTCGGCCAGGTGCGGATCGGCTCCTTCGCGCGCGACGAGCGCAATCCGTACGCGCTGCGGGGCGCCGGCGTGGCCCTCGACCCGAACCTGCTCGGCACCTCGCTCCTCGCCGTGGGACCGCCGGGCGCGGGCAAGACGGCGGGGGTCGTCCGCCCCGTCGTCGAGTCCCTGGCGCTCCAGGCGCTCGCCGGGCAGTGCGCCGTGCTCGCGGTCTGCGCGCAGGGCACCCCGCTCGGCCCCGACGACGCGTACGACGTGGTGGTCAGGCCGGGCGACCGGTCGTCGGTGCACGACCTCGACCTGTACGCGGACGCCACCGACGCGGACGAGGCGGCGGGCTTCCTCGCCGAGGGGCTTGTCGGTGACCTGGACACGGTCGACACCCGGCGCGCCGCCACCGCGCTCGCCCAGCTCCTCGGCCCCTACAGGGAGGCGCACGGCACGTTTCCGGCCGTGCCGGTGCTGCGCGAACTCCTCGAAGGCGGGCCCGACGCGTTCGCCGACCTCAAGGGGCGCCTGCTGGCGGACTCCGCGATGCGGCGCGAACTCGACGCCCGGCAGCGCCAGTTCGGCACCGCGAGCGATCCGGGCCCGCTGCTCGCTGACCGCCTCGCCCTCCTCGACCGCCCGATCTTCTCCGGCTTCTTCGACCCGGCCGCCGCCCGCCCGTTCTCCGTACGGGCCCTCGCGCACCACCCGCTGCGGGTCCGCGTCGACCTGCCCGAGCAGGGCCACGAAGAGGCGTCACGGCTGCTCGCCCGGCTGCTGCTCGCCCAGTTCACCTCCGTCGTACGGGGCCGGGGCGGGCGCTCCCACTTCGCCTGCCTGGTCCTCGACGACGCGGCGCGCACCGTCACCGCGGAGACGGTCCGCGGCATCCAGCGGCTGCGGTCCGCGCACGCCGGAGTGGTGCTCGGCCTGCGCACCATCGGCGAGGTCGCCGAGCCCCTGCAAGGTCCGCTGTACGCGGCCGTCGGCTGCCGCATGGCGTTCTCCGGGGTCACCACATGGGACGGCCGGCGCTTCGCTGAGGCCTGGGGCACCGAGTGGGTGGAGACCGAGGAGGTCGCGCAGCACGCGGTGTTCGCGCAGCAGCCGCTGACCCGCGCGCTGCACAAGGCGCGTCAGATGGTGACCGGGAAGGCCGTCACCACGGACGCCGTCACCGTCCGCAAGGTGGAGCGAGAGCGCTGGTCGGCCTCCGATCTGGCGCACGCGGTGCCGCCGGGGCACGCGGTGCTCTCGCTCACCACTGTGCGCGGTGAGCACGCTCCGCCGCTGCTCGTGGACCTCCGAGGCTGAAAAGCATGTGAAAACGTCTGAAGGTTGACTGAGCTTTCAGGGGGCGGGGGCCCCAGCGGTACGTACGGTGAGGCAGAATCGACACTGGTCGTTCATACGCACCGGCCAAAAGCTTCACAGGATCCACGTGTACGCCCTGCCCCCGTGTACGCCCCCGCTCACCCGAAGGCCTGGCCTATGCCGCCCACGCTCGCCTCGCTCGTCCACCACTCGGCGCTCAAGCTCGTCGTGCGCGCGGGCGAGCAGCACCTGGACACCCCGGTCCGCTGGGCGCACGTGAGCGAACTCGCCGACCCCGTCCCGTACATGGAGGGCGGCGAGCTCCTGCTGATGACCGCGCTCAAGCTGGACGCCGAGGACCCGGAGGCGATGAGCCGCTACGTGAAGCGGCTCGTCGAGGCGGGAGTCGTCGGCCTCGGCTTCGCCGTCGGCGTCAACTACGACGACGTCCCCGAGGCCCTGGTGAAGGCGGCGAAGGACGAAGGCCTTCCGCTGCTCGCGGTGCCGCCGCGCACGCCGTTCATCGCCATCAGCAAGGCGGTCTCCGCCGCGATCGCCGCCGAGCAGTACAAGGCCGTCACCTCCGGATTCGCCGCCCAGCGCGAACTCACCAAGCAGGCGCTGGGCAGCGGCCCCGAAGGGGTGCTCGGCGTGCTCGCCGCGCAGGTCGACGGGTGGGCGGCGCTGTACGACGCGTCGGGCGCCGTCGTCGCCACCGCCCCCGACTGGGCGGGCCGCCGCGCCGCCCGCCTGACCGGCGAGGTGGAGCGGCTGCGGGACCGGCCCGCGCCCGCCAGCGCGGTGGTGGAGAGCGGCTCCGACGACCGGGTCGAACTGCACTCCATCGGCACCGGACGGCGGCCCCGCGCGGCGCTCGCGGTGGGCACGGCGGCGGCCCTCGGCACGGCCGAGCGGTACGCGCTGCACTCGGCGATCGCCCTCCTCACCCTCACCACCGAACGCTCCCGGGCGCTGTACGAGGCCGAGCAGCGGATCGGCGCGGCCGTCCTGCGGATGCTGCTCGCGGGGGAGCCCGACCACGCGCGGGCCGTCGCGGGCGACCTGTACGGGGCGCTGCTCGACGCGCCGTTCCGGATGGTGATCGCGGACGCCGCGGCGCCGCCGAAGAACGGGACGGCGCGGCCGGTCGCGGCGCCGTCGAGCGGGACGGCGGCGTTGCTGGCCGAGGCGGTGACCGGGTCCCGGGAGCAGGGGGCGGGACCTGCGGGACCGCTCCCCGTCCTCGCCGACGTCGTGGAGTCCGCGGCGGCGCGCTCCGGCGAGGCGCTGCTCGTGGTCCCCGACGGTGAGCGGCTCGTGCTGCTGGCCGTCGACGGCGGGGCGGCGGCGGAGGCCTGCCTCCAGTACGCGGAGGCCCTGGAGTCGACGCGCGGGGAGGGCTCGTCCGAGGACGAACTGGTCGTCGGCTTCTCGGCGCCGGCCGGGCCGATCGCGGCGGTGTCCGCGTACAAGCAGGCCGAACAGGCGCTGTCCGTCGCGCGCAGACGCGGCCGGATCCTCGTCGAGCACGAGGACGTGGCGGCGGGCTCGGTGCTGCCGTTGCTGGGCGACGACGCGGTCCGGGCGTTCGCGGACGGCCTCCTGCGGGCGCTGCGCGACCATGACGCGACGGGCCGGGGCGACCTGGTGGCCTCGCTCCGGGCGTGGCTCTCCCGCCACGGCCAGTGGGACGCGGCGGCGGCGGACCTCGGCGTCCACCGCCACACGTTGCGCTATCGCATGCGGCGGGTGGAGGAGATCCTGGGCCGCTCCCTGGACGACCCGGACGTCCGCATGGAGCTGTGGCTGGCGCTTAAGGCGACGGGAACGTAGGGCCAGTTGTGGCCAAATTAAGCCCCTGCGGCGATTGAGCAGCGGGGTCCGGGGCGGAGCCCCGAGGCCGAAACCACGTTGCCGTGCGCCAATTCGGCGAACCGTCACCCACGACTACGCCGTATCGTCCAAACGGCAACCCCACGCACCCGCCCTACCGTGGTCACCGCACCCCCCAAACCCACGGAGAGGCCGGTACACGCCCCATGACCACCCACGCCTTCTGGCTCGCCGGCCGCCAGGCCACCGGTGACACGACGTTCGACGTCCACAACTCCTACGACGGCCGCCTCGTCGGCACCGTCGCCGAGCCCACCGAGGCCCAGGTGGAGGAGGCCGTCGCCGCCGCCCACGCCGTGGTCGACGAGTTCGCCGCGACCCCCGCCCACGTACGGGCCAAGGCCCTGAACCACGTGGCCGACCGCCTGATCGAGCGCACCGAGGAGATCGCCCAGCTGATCTCCGCGGAGAACGGCAAGCCGATCAAGTGGGCCCGCGGCGAGGTCGGCCGCGCCGTCTCCGTGTTCCGCTTCTCCGCCGAGGAGGCCCGCCGCTGGAACAGCGGTGAGGCCCAGCGCCTCGACACCGACGCGGGCGGCACGGGCCGCATGGCGATCACCCGCCGGATCCCGAAGGGCGTCGTCCTCGGCATCGCCCCCTTCAACTTCCCGCTGAATCTGAGCGCCCACAAGGTCGCCCCGGCCATCGCGGTGGGCGCGCCCATCATCCTCAAGCCGGCCCCGGCCACCCCGATCTCCTCGCTGATCCTCGGCGAGCTGCTCGCGGAGACCGACCTCCCGGCCGGCTCCTGGTCGGTGCTCACCGTCCCGAACGACCGCATGCCCGCCCTCGTCCAGGACGAGCGCCTCCCGGTCATCTCCTTCACCGGCTCTGGCCCCGTCGGCTACGCGATCATGGACAGCGTCCCGCGCAAGCACTGCACCCTGGAGCTCGGCGGCAACGGCGCGGCCGTCGTTCTCGCCGACTACGCCTCCGAGGCGGACCTGGACTGGGCGGCGAGCCGCATCGCCACCTTCTCCAACTACCAGGGCGGCCAGTCCTGCATCTCGGTGCAGCGCGTCATCGCCGACGCCACCGTCTACGACCGGCTCCTGCCGAAGATCGTCGCGGCCGTCGAGGCGCAGGTCACCGGCGACCCGGCCGACGACGCCACCGACGTGGGCCCGCTGGTCAGCGAGGACGCCGCGAAGCGCGTCGAGTCCTGGGTGACCGAGGCCGTCGACGCGGGCGCGTCCCTCCTCGCCGGCGGCAAGCGTGACGGCGCTACCTACGCGCCCACCGTCCTCGCCGACGTCCCGGCCGACGTCACGATCTCCTGCGAGGAGGTCTTCGGACCGGTCCTCACGGTCAAGAAGGTGGACGGCGAGGCCGAGGCCTTCGCCGCCGTCAACGACTCCAAGTACGGCCTCCAGGCGGGCGTGTTCACGCACGACCTCCAGACCGCGTTCCGCGCCCACCGCGCGCTCGAGGTCGGCGGCGTGGTCATCGGCGACGCCCCGTCCTACCGCGCCGACCAGATGCCGTACGGCGGCGCCAAGCAGTCCGGCGTGGGCCGCGAGGGCGTCAAGTTCGCCATGGACGACTACACGTACGAGCGCGTCCTCGTCCTGACGGGCCTCGCGCTGTAGTCACTGCGCGAGAAGAACACCGAAAACCCCCGGCGCGTGCCTGATCCGCGCGCCGGACCACGACGGCCGGAGCCCACTGTGCGGGGGCTCCGGCCGTCGCTTGTCCTCGTACGAGCGTCAGAGGATGCGCTCCTGCGCGTCGAACTGGTCGACCGGCTCGTTGGTGCACGCCGCCACCGGCCCGCCGAGGACGTTGCCGCCGACGCCCTGGGGCGCCGCGACGGCGCAGCGCAGGTCGACGTTGACGAACGAGGCGCCGTAGCTGTTGAGGATGCCGCCCGGGTCGCCGCCGATGGCCACGTCACCGTTGCGGGTGGCGAACTCCTGGGAGCCGCCGTCCGCCGCGGCCATGCCCGCTCCGCCGACGGTCGAGGCCGCGGCCGCCGCCACGAGCGCGGCACTGGTCAGAACTTTCCGGATCATTCTTTGCTCCAATTGAGAGGCTGGCGGACGGCCGCAAATGTGGCCGCCGTCCGGAGGAAACCGGGAAGCCGGGCAAAAGTCACCGGCTTTCATGCATACAGGCCAGTGGTGAACCCATTCGCATCCTGGTTCACGGAAAAGCGGTCTGTTCACGCGAATGCGCGGATACGCGAAAGCGTGAAGGCGCGAATGAGTGAATGCCCGAATGCGCGAAAGCGCAAAGAAAGGGGCGCCCTCCCTCGGCCGTGCAAGGAGGGACACGGCCGGGGAGGACGCTGCTCGGGTGTGCGGCCGGTGGGCCGCTCTCCGGCAGAGGGTCAGATGATGCGCTCGGGGGCGTCGAACTGGTCGACCGGCGCGTTGTTGCAGGTCGTGACCGGTCCGCCGAGGACGTTGCCGCCGACGCCCTGGGCCGCCGGGACGGCGCAGCGCAGGTCGACGTTGGCAAAGGGGGCGCCGTAGGAGTTGGCGATGCCGCCCGGGTCACCGGCGATGGCGACGTCGCCGTTGTCGGTGGCGAATTCGGAGGATCCGTTGCCCGTGCCGCTCACCGTCTCGCCGTAGGCGACGCGCGCGGCCTGGTTCATGTCGTGCGCGCTCGTCGTCAGGTTCTCGGCCTCGGGGCCGCCCGTGGTGGCGGAGGCCACGCCGGCGGCGCTCACGGTGGCAGCGGTGGCGGCGGTCGCGAGCGCGGCGCCGGCCAGAATCTTCCGGATCATTAGTTCTCCAATTCAGGGGGAGTGACGGCTGCATTCTGCAGTGGTCGCGCCGTCTGAACCGCGAAAGCGGGACGGAGGTCACCTGTATTCACGCTTACGGTCCATTCCGCCACTATTGATGAATGGAGCACATATGTGGATCGACAAAGAATTTCTGCGCGAGGGCTGGTCGACATGCCCGTTATCGGGTACATACGATCGAGTAGCACCGACCGGTAACCAACCGGGCCGGTGACCCGACGCGCGGCGAGGTGAACCTCATGTCCGCAACATCCTCCGCACCCCAGCACCGGGCGAAGGTCTCCGAAAAGGAGGCACGCCAGGTCGCCGAGGCGGCCCGTGAACAGGACTGGCGCAAGCCCAGCTTCGCCAAGGAACTGTTCCTCGGCCGGTTCAGGCTCGACCTCATCCACCCGCACCCGCTGCCCGCCGACGAGGACGCGCAGCGCGGCGAGGAGTTCCTCGCCAAGCTGCGCGACTTCTGCGAGACGAAGATCGACTCGGCGCGCATCGAGCGCGAGTCGCAGATCCCCGACGAGACGATCAACGGGCTCAAGGAGCTCGGCGCGCTCGGCATGAAGATCGACACGAAGTACGGCGGCCTCGGGCTCACGCAGGTCTACTACAACAAGTCGCTCGCGCTGGTCGGTTCGGCCTCGCCCGCCATCGGCGCGCTGCTCTCCGCGCACCAGTCCATCGGCGTGCCCCAGCCCTTGAAGCAGTTCGGCACGCAGGAGCAGAAGGACACGTTCCTGCCGCGCTGCGCCCGCACCGACATCTCGGCCTTCCTGCTCACCGAGCCCGACGTCGGCTCCGACCCGGCCCGGCTCGCCACCACCGCCGTCCCCGATGGCGACGGTACGTACGTCCTCGACGGCGTGAAGCTGTGGACGACGAACGGAGTCGTCGCCGACCTGCTCGTCGTCATGGCCCGCGTACCGAAGTCGGAGGGCCACAAGGGCGGCATCACGGCCTTCGTCGTCGAGGCGGGCTCCGAGGGTGTCACCGTCGAGAACCGCAACGCCTTCATGGGCCTGCGCGGCCTCGAGAACGGCGTCACCCGCTTCCATCGGGTCCGCGTCCCCGAGGCGAACCGGATCGGCCCCGAGGGCGCGGGCCTCAAGATCGCGCTCACCACCCTCAACACCGGCCGCCTCTCGCTGCCCGCGATGTGCGTCGGGGCGGGCAAGTGGTGCCTCAAGATCGCCCGCGAGTGGTCGGCGGAGCGCGAACAGTGGGGCAGGCCGGTCGCGTTCCACGAGGCCGTGGGCTCGAAGATCTCCTTCATCGCGGCGACCTCCTTCGCCCTGGAAGCGGTCCTCGACCTCTCCTCCCAGATGGCGGACGAGGACCGCAACGACATCCGTATCGAGGCCGCCCTCGCCAAGCTGTACGGCTCCGAGATGGCCTGCCTGATCGCCGACGAACTCGTCCAGATCCGCGGCGGCCGCGGCTTCGAGACCGCCGAATCCCTCGCGGCCCGCGGCGAACGCGCCGTCCCCGCCGAACAGGTGCTGCGCGACCTGCGCATCAACCGCATCTTCGAGGGCTCGACCGAGATCATGCACCTGCTGATCGCGCGCGAGGCCGTGGACGCCCACCTGTCGGTCGCGGGCGACCTCATCGACCCCGACAAGTCCCTGACGGACAAGGCGAAGGCGGGCGCGAAGGCGGGCGGCTTCTACGCGAAGTGGCTGCCGAAGCTGGTCGCAGGGCCCGGCCAACTCCCGCGCACGTACAGCGAGTTCCACCCCTCAGGCCACCCCGACCTCTCCACCCACCTGCGCTACGTGGAACGCTCCGCCCGCAAGCTCGCCCGCTCCACCTTCTACGCCATGTCCCGCTGGCAGGGCCGCATGGAGACGAAGCAGGGCTTCCTCGGCCGAATCGTCGACATCGGCGCCGAACTCTTCGCCATGAGCGCGGCCTGCGTACGCGCCGAACTCCTGCGCACCACCGAGGCGTACGGACGCGAGGCCTACCAACTCGCCGACACCTTCTGCCGCCAGTCCCGCATCCGCGTCGACGAACTCTTCGACCGCCTGTGGACCAACACCGACGACCTCGACCGCAAGGTCGTCCAAGGCGTCATCAGCGGTACGTACACATGGCTGGAACAGGGCGTCGTCGACCCCAGCGGCGACGGCCCCTGGATCGCCGACGCGACCCCCGGCCCGAGCAAACACGAGAACGTGCACCGACCGATCCGCTGATGCCCCACGTCTGATCCTTTACCGCCTTCTGCCATCCCGTGTCGGACGCACAGGAAGTTCACGCAAGAATGGGGGGATGAGCGACAGCCCATCCCCCCTCGCGGACCCGCACCTCGTCTTCGACCCGGCCCCGGCCGACGCCCCTCGGGACGTCGTCGTCCTGGGCTCCACGGGCTCCATCGGCACGCAGGCCGTCGACCTCGTCCTGCGCAATCCCGACCGGTTCCGCGTCACCGCGCTCAGCGCCGCGGGCGGCCGCGTCGAACTGCTCGCCGAGCAGGCGTACCGGCTGCGCGTACGCACCGTGGCCGTGGCCCGCGAGGACGTCGTGCCCGCGCTGCGCGAGGCGCTGGCCACGCAGTACGGGCCGGGGGAGGCGCTGCCCGAGATCCTCGCGGGGCCCGACGCCGCCACCGAGATCGCCGGACGCGGCGACTGCCACACGGTCCTCAACGGCATCACTGGATCCATCGGCCTCGCCCCGACGCTCGCCGCACTCGAGGCGGGCCGCACCCTCGCCCTCGCCAACAAGGAGTCGCTGATCGTCGGCGGCCCGCTGGTGAAGGCGATCGCCAAGCCCGGCCAGATCATCCCGGTCGACTCCGAGCACGCCGCGCTCTTCCAGGCCCTCGCCGGCGGCACCCGCGCCGACGTCCGCAAGCTCGTCGTCACCGCGTCCGGCGGCCCGTTCCGCGGCCGTACGAAGGCGGACCTGGCGAACGTCACCGTGGACGACGCCCTCGCGCACCCGACCTGGGCGATGGGCCCGGTCATCACGATCAACTCCTCGACCCTGGTCAACAAGGGCCTGGAGGTCATCGAGGCGCACCTGCTGTACGACATCCCCTTCGACCGCATCGAAGTCGTCGTGCACCCGCAGTCCTACGTGCACTCCATGGTCGAGTTCGTCGACGGCTCGACGCTCGCCCAGGCGACGCCGCCCGACATGCGCGGCCCCATCGCCGTCGGCATCGGCTGGCCCGAGCGAATCCCCGACGCGGCCCCCGCGTTCGACTGGTCGAAGGCCTCCAGCTGGGAGTTCTTCCCGCTCGACAACGAGGCGTTTCCGGCCGTGGGGCTCGCCCGTCACGTGGGGGAGCTCGCGGGCACGGCCCCGGCGGTGTTCAATGCCGCCAACGAGGAGTGCGTGGACGCGTTCCTGAACGGCGCCCTTGCGTACAACGGGATCATGGAGACCGTGACGAAGGTCGTCGAGGAACACGGCACACCGGGATCGGGAACTTCCCTCACCGTCGCGGACGTCCTCGAAGCGGAGACCTGGGCGCGCGCCCGGGCCCGTGAACTGACCGCAACGGACAAGGCAGCCGCGGAGGCTCGTGCATGACGACCTTGATGATGATCCTCGGCGTAGTCATCTTCGCGGTGGGCCTGCTCTTCTCCATCGCCTGGCACGAGCTGGGCCACCTGTCGACGGCGAAGCTCTTCGGCATCCGCGTCCCGCAGTACATGGTCGGCTTCGGGCCCACGATCTTCTCGCGGAAGAAGGGCGACACCGAGTACGGCGTCAAGGCCATCCCGCTCGGCGGCTACATCCGCATGATCGGCATGTTCCCGCCGGGCGCCGACGGCAAGATCGAGTCCCGCTCGACCTCGCCGTTCCGCTCCATGGTGGAGGACGCCCGCGCGGCGGCCTTCGAGGAGCTGCGGCCCGGTGACGAGACCCGGCTCTTCTACACGCGCAAGCCGTGGAAGCGCGTCATCGTCATGTTCGCCGGTCCTTTCATGAACCTGATCCTCGCGATCGGCCTGTTCTTCACGGTCCTGATGGGCTTCGGCATCACCCAGCAGACGAACGTCGTCTCCTCGGTCTCGTCCTGCGTCATCCAGGCCAGCGCCAACCGCGACGACTGCCGAGCCTCCGACCCGGAGTCCCCGGCGAAGGCGGCGGGCCTGCAGCCGAAGGACAAGATCGTGTCCTTCAACGGGGTCACGACGGACGAGTGGAACGCCCTGTCCGACGAAATCCGCGAGAGCGCCGGAAAGACGGTGCCGATCGTCGTCGAGCGCGACGGACAGCAGCAGACGCTGACCGCGAAGATCGCCACGAACCAGGTCGCGAAGAAGGACGCCAGCGGCCAGATCACCGACGGCTACGTCAACGCGGGCTTCCTCGGCTTCACCGCCGCCACCGGCGTCGTACGCCAGGACTTCGGCGACTCCGTGAGCTGGATGTCGGACCGGGTCGGTGACGCGGTCGACTCCATCATCGCGCTGCCCGCGAAGATCCCCGCCCTGTGGGACGCGGCGTTCGTAGACGGCCCGCGCGAGCAGGACTCGCCGATGGGCGTGGTCGGCGCGGCCCGGGTCGGCGGCGAGATCTTCACCCTCGACATCCCGCCCACCCAGCAGCTGGCCATGGCGTTGATGCTGGTCGCGGGCTTCAACCTGTCGCTCTTCCTGTTCAACATGCTGCCGCTGCTGCCGCTCGACGGCGGGCACATCGCGGGCGCCCTGTGGGAGGCGCTGCGCAGGAACGTGGCGAAGGTGTTCCGACGCCCCGACCCGGGCCCGTTCGACGTGGCGAAGCTCATGCCGGTGGCGTACGTGGTGGCCGGTGTCTTCGTCTGTTTCACCATCCTCGTACTGATCGCGGACGTGGTGAACCCGGTGAAAATCTCCTGATCAGACGCCGGACACGGGCCGGTCGTCCGATGTTCGGAACTGCCCGGCACCCTGAGTGCCGGGCAGTCCCTCTTTAAGAGGGTTTGAGGGGGCGCGATGTGCTCGGGCACGCGCCGGTGACGTAATCTCGGAAGCCTCTGGACTCGATCCACACCTTGGGGTTGCACAGCAGATGACTGCGATTTCTCTCGGCATTCCGTCGGTACCGACCAAGCTCGCCGAGCGGCGCAAGAGCCGCCAGATTCAGGTCGGCACCGTGGCGGTCGGCGGAGACGCGCCCGTGTCGGTGCAGTCCATGACCACGACGCGCACCTCCGACATCGGCGCGACGCTGCAGCAGATCGCCGAGCTGACGGCGTCCGGCTGCCAGATCGTCCGCGTCGCCTGCCCCACGCAGGACGACGCCGACGCGCTGCCCGTCATCGCACGGAAGTCGCAGATCCCCGTGATCGCGGACATCCACTTCCAGCCGAAGTACGTCTTCGCGGCCATCGAGGCCGGCTGCGCTGCGGTCCGGGTGAACCCGGGCAACATCAAGCAGTTCGACGACAAGGTCAAGGAGATCGCCCAGGCGGCGAACGACCACGGCACGCCGATCCGGATCGGTGTGAACGCGGGCTCCCTCGACAAGCGGCTCCTCCAGAAGTACGGCAAGGCGACGCCCGAGGCGCTCGCCGAGTCCGCGCTCTGGGAGGCGGGCCTCTTCGAGGAGCACGGCTTCCGCGACATCAAGATCTCCGTGAAGCACAACGACCCGGTGGTCATGGTCAACGCGTACCGGCAGCTCGCCGCGCAGTGCGACTACCCGCTGCACCTCGGTGTGACCGAGGCGGGCCCGGCGTTCCAGGGCACGATCAAGTCGGCGGTCGCCTTCGGCGCGCTGCTCTCCGAGGGCATCGGCGACACGATCCGCGTCTCCCTGTCCGCCCCGCCGGTCGAGGAGATCAAGGTCGGCAACCAGATCCTGGAGTCGCTCGGCCTCAAGCCCCGCCGTCTGGAGATCGTCTCCTGCCCGTCCTGCGGCCGCGCCCAGGTCGACGTCTACAAGCTCGCCGAGGAGGTCACGGCCGGCCTCGACGGCATGGAGGTCCCGCTGCGCGTGGCCGTCATGGGCTGCGTCGTGAACGGTCCGGGCGAGGCCCGCGAGGCCGACCTCGGCGTCGCCTCCGGCAACGGCAAGGGCCAGATCTTCGTCAAGGGCGAGGTCATCAAGACCGTCCCCGAGTCCAAGATCGTCGAGACGCTGATCGACGAGGCGATGAAGATCGCCGAGCAGATGGAAAAGGACGGAATCCCTTCCGGGGAGCCGTCGGTATCCGTCGCAGGCTGACCCCGTCGCACCCAGGCCCGCCGCCCGATTCCGGGCAGGCGGGCCTTTTGCGTTCGGCGGCCTGCGGTCCCGCCGTGGTCCCGTTCGCGCAGTTCCCCGCGCCCCTTTTAGGGGCGCGGGGAACTGCGCAAACCACCTACGAAACCGCACCCGCCGACGTAACGGCACAACGCACACACCCCCCGCGGGAGGCGCCAACGGAACGGGGGCCGAAACGTCGACCCGCCACACCCGCGGAGCGCCAGGTACAGTGCGGAGATCAGTAGCCCATCTGGTGAGGCCCCTCCGCACGTGTTGACTCAGACCACCACTCGGGTGCTCGAACCGAGTGACCTCGACGCCGCGCTCGCCGTCCTCGACCGCGAGCCCGTCGCGAACGCCTTCGTCACGGCCCGGGTCCGCGCCGCGGGCCTCGACCCGTGGCGGCTCGGCGGCGAGATGTGGGGCTGGTACGAGGACGGGATGCTGGAGTCCCTGTGCTACGCGGGCGCCAACCTCGTCCCGATCTGCGCGACCGACCGCGCCATCCGCGGCTTCGCCGACCGCGCCCGGCGGGCAGGACGCCGCTGCTCGTCCATCGTCGGCCCGGCGGAGCCCACCGCCCGCCTGTGGCAGCTGCTCGAACCGGGCTGGGGCCCGGCCCGCGAGATCCGCGCGAACCAGCCGCTGATGGTGACCGACCGGATGCCCACGGACATCACCCCCGACCCGTACATCCGCCGCGTCCGCAAGGACGAGATGGACACGATCATGCCGGCGTGCGTGGCGATGTTCACCGAGGAGGTCGGCGTCTCCCCGCTGGCCGGTGACGGCGGCCTGCTGTACCAGGCGCGGGTGGCCGAACTGGTCGGCATGGGCCGCTCGTTCGCCCGCCTCGACGAGAACGGCAAGGTCGCGTTCAAGGCGGAGATCGGCGCCGCGACCGACCAGGTCTGCCAGATCCAGGGCGTATGGGTGGCCCCCGAGTACCGGGGCATGGGCCTCGCCGCCCCCGGCATGGCGGCGGTCCTGCGCTACGCCCTCGCCGACGTCGCCCCCATCGTCAGCCTCTACGTCAACGACTTCAACACCCCGGCCCGCGCCGCGTACCGGCGCGTGGGCTTCGAAGAGGTCGGGGCGTTCATGAGCGTGCTGTTCTAGCCACCCTGTGGCCCCTGTGGTGCCCGTCTCATCTCTTTCGTGCGCATTGACATTAGTAAGTCTTATGGACCATAAAGGTACTGCTTTGCTTTGGTTCAAGCTTCACTGACTGTAGGTGCCTCACGATGTCTGCTCCCGGTTCCGGCATGGCCGCCTGGCAGGAATGGCGTGCCGACCGGCGCCGCTCCCTCACCGCCCCCACGGGCAACCTCGCCCTCGTCGAGACCCGCTGGCTCCCGGCCGGCGAGACCCCCGACCTCGACGCCGCCCGCGCGGGACAGCCCGGCACCGTCACGGTGACGGCCCTGGAGCGCACCGACATGGTCACCGGCGCCCCCGAGCACGGCCTGCGGTTCTGGGACGCGAACTCCCCGGCGATCCAGGCCTTCGAGGACGTCGACGCCTTCGCGTACGACCCGTCCTGGGTCCTCGACGCCACGTACACGCCCGTCGAGGGCGCCCGCACCGTCGCCTTCGAGCACCTGCGGGACAACGGCGGCACCCGCGAGAAGGTCGTCCCCGGCGACATCGCCCTGACCGTCGACGGCACCGACTACACGCTCTCCGCGTTCGACGACGACGGCACCCTCCTCCTCGTCTTCGGCGACCCGACCAACGGCGACAGCACCTACGGCGCCGGCCGTTTCCTCTTCGTGGAGCACACCGGCGAGAGCCGGGTGCGCCTCGACTTCAACCGGGCCTTCGTACCCCCGTGCGGCTTCTCCGATCAGTACAACTGTCCGATGCCGCCGCGGCAGAACCGGCTCCACCTGCCCGTCGAGGCGGGCGAGAAGCTCCCGGTCTTCCGCGACGGCGCCGCCGGCACCGCTCACTGATCGATCCCCCCCGCACTCCTTCACGTAAGGCCCCCTCATGCGCATCCCCAAGAGACCCCTGTCCGCCGGCGTGCTCACCGTCGCCCTCGCCGTGACCCTCGCCGCCTGCGGCGGTGGCTCGAACTCGACGTCCGGCAACGGCGCGTACGACAAGAACGCCACGGTCAACATCGGCTCCCTCTACGAGCCGCAGAACCTCGACAACACCGCGGGCGGCGGCCAGGGCGTCACCGAGGCCCTCAACGGCAACGTCTACGAGGGCCTGTTCAAGCTCACCGACAAGGGCAAGGTCGAGAAGCTCCTCGCCGAGGACTACAAGGTCTCCGGCGACGGCCTCACCTACACCTTCACCCTTCGCGACGGCGTGAAGTTCCACAGCGGCAAGAAGCTGACCAGCGAGGACGTCAAGTACAGCCTGGAGAAGGTGATCGCGAAGGACTCCCAGTCCGCGCGGAAGTCGAACCTCGAGGTCATCAAGGACGTCGCCACCCCCGACGCGAAGACTGTCAAGGTCACGCTGTCGAAGAAGTCGATCTCCTTCGTCTACAACCTGTCGTACGTCTGGATCATCAACGCCGACGCCAAGAACCTGAAGATCACGGAAGACGGCACCGGCCCGTACCAGCTGAAGAAGTGGACGCGCGGCTCCGCGCTCAGTCTCGACCGGTTCGCCGGCTACTGGGGCACGGCCGCCAAGAACAAGCAGGCCGTCTTCCACTACTACAAGGACGCGACCGCCCTCAACAACGCGCTCCAGACCAACGCCGTCGACGTCGTCACCAGCGAGCAGTCCCCGGACGCCCTCGACCAGTTCAAGTCGGACCAGAACTACAAGGTCAACGACGGCAACTCGACCACCAAGCTGCTCCTCGCCTTCAACGACAAGGCGAAGCCGTTCACGGACGTCAAGGTGCGCCAGGCCGTCTCGGCCGCCATCGACGACAAGAAGCTCCTCGAATCCGTCTGGGGCGGCTACGGCAAGCAGATCGGGTCGATGGTGCCGCCCACCGACCCCTGGTACGAGGACCTGACGGACGTCAACGCGCACGACGTCGCGAAGGCCAAGAAGCTGCTCAAGGAGGCGGGGCACGCGAAGGGGTTCAGCTTCACGCTCGACACCCCGAACTACGACCCGCACCCCACGGCCGCGACCTTCATCAAGTCGCAGCTCGCCAAGGTCGGCATCACCGTCAAGATCAACACGATCACGCCCGACGAGTGGTACACGAAGGTCTACAAGAACCACGACTTCACGGCCACGCTCCAGGAGCACGTCAACGACCGCGACCTCGTCTGGTACGGCGACCCCGACTTCTACTGGGGCTACGACGACAAGCAGGTCCAGGACTGGGTCGAGAAGGCCGAGGCGTCCTCCACGACCAAGGAGCAGACCGAGCTGCTCAAGAAGGTCAACCGCAAGACCGCCGAGGACGCGGCCAGTGACTGGCTCTACCTGTATCCGCAGATCGTCGTCGCGAACACGAAGCTGTCGGGCTACCCGCTCAACGGCCTGAACTCGCAGTTCTTCGCGTACGACATCAAGAAGAGCAGCTGACCGACCGGCCATGCTCAGATATCTCCTGCGGAGACTGGTGTTCCTGCTGGTCTCCCTCGTCCTCGCGTCCGTCGTGCTGTTCGTGCTGCTTCGGATGCTGCCCGGCGACCCGGCGAACGCGCTCACCTCGGTGGGCGCCTCGCCGGAGCAGATCGCCGCGGCCCGGCACTCCATCGGCTCCGACAAGCCGCTGCCCGAGCAGTTCACGCACTGGATCGGCCAGCTGGCGAGCGGCGACCTCGGCACGTCCTTCGTGTCCTCGCTGCCGGTCGGCCCGGAGGTGTCGCAGCGCCTGAACGTGACGGTGCCGCTGACCCTGTCCGCCTTCGTGCTCGCCGTGCTCGTCGCCGTACCGGCGGGCTTCGTGGCCGCGTACAAGCGGCGGACCTGGTACGGGTCGCTGCTCAGCGGCGTCTCCCAACTGGGCATCGCCGTCCCGGTGTTCTGGCTCGGCATGATCCTCATCGCCGTCTTCGCGCTGAACGCGGGCTGGCTGCCGTCCGGCGGCTTCCCGCAGGACGGCTGGGACACCCCGGCCGAGGCCGTGCAGTCGCTGGTGCTGCCGGTGGTGACGGTGGCGCTCGTGATGTCGGCGTCCCTCATCCGCTACGTACGCTCCGCGACGCTCGATGTCCTCGACAGCGAGTACCTGCGTACGGCGCGGGCGCTCGGCTCGTCGTTCGGGCGGGCGATGTGGCGGCACGGGCTGCGCAACGCGTCCGTGCCGGTCATCTCCATCCTCGGCATCGAGCTGGCGTCCACGCTGCTCGGCGCGGTCGTCGTCGAGTCCGTGTTCGCGCTGCCGGGGCTCGGCTCCATGCTCGCGACGGGGATCGCGCAGCACGACTACCCGGTGATCCAGGGCGTGCTGTTCGTGTCGACGTTCGGGGTGCTGATCATCGGCTTCGTGGCGGACCTCGTGCAGCGGCTCGTGGACCCGCGGCTTCGCGGGCGGCTCTCCGGGGGTGGGGCGCGATGAGGCGCAGATCATCGGTCACCTTGTGGACGGGGGCCGTCTTCGCGGGCCTCGTCGTCCTGCTCGCGCTCGTCTCCCTGTTCTGGCTGCCGTACGACAGTGAGGACACGTCCGGCGGACGGCTCGCGGGCCCTGGCGGCGGGCATCTGCTCGGCACCGACAAGTTGGGGCGCGACCTGTTCACGCAGCTCATGACGGGTTCGCGGATCGCGCTCCAGGCCGGGCTCGGCTCGGTCGCCGTCGCGGCGCTGCTCGGCGTGACGCTCGGTCTCCTCGCGGCTTTCGCGCAGGGCTGGTTCGACGACACGCTCTCCGCGCTGCTCGACATCCTCATCGCGTTCCCGACGCTGCTACTCGCGATGCTGATCGTCGCGGCGCGGTCGGCGACGCTCGGCTCGGCGATCCTCGCGATCGGGCTCGCGCAGAGCGCGGTGGTGGCGCGGCTGACCCGGATCCTGGTCAAGCGGGTGCTGGCGCAGGACTACATCACGGCGTCCCGTACGTCCGGCACGTCCTGGCCGCGGATCGTCGCGGGCCACGTCCTGCCCAACATCTGGCCGACGCTCGCGGTGAACCTGGCGCTCCAGTTCGGGCTTGCCGTCCTCGCGGAGGCGGGGCTGTCCTACCTCGGCCTCGGGGCGCCGCCGCCGAACGCCTCGTGGGGCCGGATGCTCCAGGAGGCGCAGGCGACGTTCACGACGGCGCCTGCGGGCGCGCTCGCGCCGGGCGTGCTGCTCGTGCTGCTGGTGATCGGCGTCAACCTGGTCGCGGACGGGCTGCGGGACGTTCTCGACCCGACGGCGCGGAAGGAGAGGGCGGCGGCATGAGTGAACCTTTGCTTTCCGTGGATGGGCTCACGATCCGTACGGGAGACGGGCGCGAGCTCGTCTCCGGCCTGGGGTTCGAGGTCGCGCGCGGCGAACGCCTGGGCCTGATCGGCGAATCCGGCTCGGGCAAGTCCCTGACGACCCTCGCCGTTCTCGGGCTGCTGCCCGCGGGCATGACGGTGACGGGAAGCGTCGAGCTGGCCGGCACGCAGATCGTCGGCGCGGCTGAGAAGACCCTCGTGGACGTACGTGGCCTGAGCGCGGCCGTCGTCTTCCAGGAGCCGCTCACGGCGCTCGACCCACTGATGCGGGTCGGCAAGCAGATCGCCGAACCCCTGCGCAGGCGGCGGCAGTTGAAGGGCGCGGCACTGAAGTCGGCGGTGACGGACCTCCTCGAACAGGTACGCCTCCCCGACCCGGCGCGCATCTCCCGCGCCTTCCCGCACGAGATCTCCGGCGGGCAGCGCCAGCGTGTGGCCCTCGCCATGGCGCTCGCCTGCGACCCGGCACTGCTCATCGCCGACGAGCCGACGACGGCGCTGGACGTGACCGTGCAGGCGGAAATGCTGGAGCTGATCGACGGCCTGGTGCGCGAGCGCGGCATGGCGGTGCTGTTCGTCAGCCACGACCTGGCGGTCGTGTCGAAGGTGACGGACCGCGTCCTGGTGATGAAGGACGGGCGCGCGGTCGAGTCGGGCGCGGTGGCCGACGTCGTACGGGCCCCGCGCGAGGCGTACACGCGGGCGCTGGTGGACAGCGCGCGGCAGTTGGAGTCCGCGCTCGACCTGGGAGGTGTGCGATGAGCGCCCCTGTGCTGGAACTGGATGGGGTGTCCTACGCGTACCGGGGCGCCGCCGCCCCTGTCGTCACGGACGTGTCGGTGGCGGTGGAGACGGGGCGGAGCCTGGCGCTCGTCGGTGAGTCCGGTGCGGGCAAGACGACGCTGCTGCGCATGCTGCTCGGGCTGGCCCGGCCCACGTCCGGGACGGTCCGCTTCGACGGGGACGAGCTGCGGCCGCGCGACCGTACGCAGATGAAGGCGTTCCGGCGCAGTGTGCAGTGCGTCTTCCAGGACCCGTACGCCTCGTTGGACCCGCGGCAGCGGGTGCGGCGGATCGTGGCCGAGCCGCTGCGTTCGCTCGGCGTCGCGACGGGGGAGGAGGCGGACCGGAAGGTCGCGCACGCCCTCGAACGGGTGGGGCTTCCGGCCGACGCGGGGGAGCGGTACCCGCACGAGTTCTCCGGCGGGCAGCGGCAGCGCATCGCCATCGCGCGGGCCACGGTGTGCGACCCGCGGGTCCTCCTCGCCGACGAACCGGTCTCGGCGCTCGATGTCACGACGCGGGTCAAGGTGGTGGACCTGCTGGCCGAGCTGAAGGAGACGGCGGGCCTGACGATCGTGATGGTCTCCCACGACTTGTCGGTGGTGGCGGCGCTGTGCGAACGCACTGCCGTGCTGGAACGGGGCCGCGTGGTCGAGGCGGGCCCCACGCCGTCAGTCCTGGGCACCCCGGCCCACACGTACACGCGCCGCTTGCTGTCAAGCGTCCCCAGACTCCCGACGTCGGGCTGACGCCCACCGGCCCCTACGCCACGGGGCTCCGCCCGGGGCCTGCCCGTTCCCACGCCACGGGGCTCCGCCCCGGACCCCGCGGGCTCTCGTCCAAGAGCGGGGCTGATTTTGCGGAACCGGCGTTACGGGCCCGGGGCCCTGGGTCTCTAGCGTCGGCGGGGCTGATTGCGCCCAACCGGCCTCACGGCCACGGGGCTCCGCCCCGGACCCCGCGCCTCAATCGCCGGCGGGGCTGACGGTGCCGAACCGGTGTTGCGGTCACGGGGCTCTGCCCCGGACCCCGCTGCTCAATCGCCGCAGGGGCTTGATTTACCGGAACCGGCGCCACGCTCCGCGCAAGCCCGTCGCCGACGTTGGCCCTGCCCCTTCCCTCCCGCCTATCTCCCACCCACCCGCCCCCTCCAGGGGCGTCGGCCCGACGGGGTACCGCACCCGCCTTGGGTATCCCGCCGCAAGCACGGCTCCCCACCCATGACGGTCGACGCCACCCCGCCTTGGGTAACCCGCCGCCAGCCCCGGCTCCCCACCCGGGACGGTCGACGCCCGCCGCCTTGGGCAATCTGCCGCCTGGGGCGGCAGGGTGGGCAAGGCGGCACCCCGGTGCAGCGCACCCAGGACGGGAGGCGCCGACCACGGCACCCCGGTGCCGCCCAATGGTGGGGACGACGCCGGCCACGGCACGGTGGGACCCCGGTGCCGCCCCGCGATACGGAGGGCCCCGCCCCGGCCACCCGCACAGCCGGCCGCCGCCCCGGGGTACCCTCCCCGCATGCCGCACCGGAACCGCACGGACGACCGCGCCGTCACCATCGGCCCCCTGGATCTGCGCACCCGTGTCGACGAGGCGCTCGCCGTGCAGGCGTACGCGTTCGGGCTCAGCGACGACGAGATCGCCGTACGCCGCCAGATCGTGCTGCGGCACATCACCTACCCGGGCGCCCGCTCCCTCGGCGCGACGACCGAATCCGGCCGACTCGTCGGCTTCGTCTACGGGATGCCGAACGACCGCACCCACTGGTGGTCCACCGTCGTCGAGCCGTATCTGCGCGCCCGCGACGAGGACCACTGGCTCGACGACTCCTTCGTGATCACGGAGCTGCACGTGCACCCCGGCTACCAGAACCGCGGCATCGGCCGCGCGCTCATCACGGCCATCACCGACGGCGCCACCGAGCCCCGCTCGATCCTCTCCGCGATCGACTTCGACAGCCCGGCCCGCGGCCTCTACCACTCCCTCGGCTACGAGGATCTGGCCCGCCAGGTGCTGTTCCCCAGTGCCCCGCGCCCGTACGCGGTGATGGGCGCGCCCCTGCCGCTCAGGCGCACGCCCTGAGAACCGATTTCCGGCCGCACCCACGCCCCGGCTAACCTCCTGACATCACCCTTTCGTCGCAGGAGTCAAGAATCATGGCCAAGGTCCAGGTCCAGCGCATGTCCCGGTTGATGGTGAAGACACTGCGCGACGACCCGGCGGACGCCGAAGTCCTCAGCCACAAGCTGCTGGTCCGCGCCGGTTTCGTGCGCCGCACCGCCGCCGGTGTCTGGTCCTGGCTGCCGCTCGGCCGACGGGTCTACGCGAACGTCGAGCGCGTCATCCGCGAGGAGATGGACGCCATCGGCGGCCAGGAGGTCCTGCTGCCCGCCCTGCTGCCCAAGGAGCCGTACGAGGCGACCGGGCGCTGGGAGGAGTACGGCGCGGAGCTGTTCCGCCTCCAGGACCGCAAGGGCGGCGACTACCTGCTCGGCCCGACCCACGAGGAGATCTTCACCCAGCTGGTCAAGGACCAGTGCACGTCCTACAAGGACCTGCCGGTGATCCTCTACCAGATCCAGACCAAGTACCGCGACGAGGCCCGCCCCCGCGCCGGCATCCTGCGCGGCCGCGAGTTCCAGATGAAGGACTCGTACTCCTTCGACCTCTCCGACGAGGGCCTCGCCGAGTCGTACGGCCTGCACCGCGCCGCGTACCAGCGCATCTTCGAGCGCCTCGGCCTCGACTACCGGATCTGCGCCGCGACCGCGGGCGCGATGGGCGGCTCGAAGTCGGAGGAGTTCCTGGCCCCGGCCGCGGCCGGGGAGGACACCTTCGCGGACTGCCCGCAGTGCGACTACGCGGCCAACACGGAGGCCGTCGGCTTCGCGGTGAAGGCGGTCGACGCGGAGGGCGTGCCCGCCCTGGAGGAGACCCCCACCCCCGACACCCCCACGATCGAGACGCTCGCCGCGTACATGGGCGTCCCGGCCTCGGCGACCCTCAAGAACCTCCTCGTGAAGGTCGACGGCGAGATCGTCGCCGTCGGCGTCCCCGGGGACCGCGAGGTCGACATGGGCAAGGTCGAGGCGCACTTCGCGCCGGCCGCCGTCGAGCTGGTCACCGCGGAGGACTTCGAGGGTCGCGACGAGCTCGTACGCGGGTACGTCGGGCCGCAGGGCCTGGAGAAGGTCACGTACATCGCCGACCCGCGGATCGCCCCCGGCACCGCGTGGATCACCGGCGCGAACAAGGAGGGCGTGCACGCGAAGAACGTCGTCGCGGGCCGTGACTTCGAGGTCTCCGAGTACGTCGACGTGGTCGTCGTCGAGGAGGGCGACCCCTGCCCCAAGTGCGGCACCGGCCTCAAGCTGGACCGCGCCATCGAGATCGGCCACATCTTCCAGCTCGGCCGCAAGTACGCCGACGCGTTCCAGCTCGACGTCCTCGGCCAGAACGGCAAGCCGGTCCGCGTGACCATGGGTTCGTACGGCATCGGCGTCTCGCGCGCCGTCGCGGCGCTCGCCGAGCAGCACGCCGACGACAAGGGCCTGATCTGGCCGGAGGAGATCGCCCCCGCCGACGTGCACGTGGTGGCGGCGGGCAAGGCCCTCCAGACCGAACTGGCCCTGGAGGTCTCCGACAAGCTGGCGGCCGCCGGCGTCCGCGTCCTGGTCGACGACCGCCCCGGCATCTCGCCCGGCGTGAAGTTCACCGACTCCGAACTGATCGGCGTCCCGAAGATCCTGGTGGCGGGCCGCCGCAGCGCCGACGGCGTCGTGGAACTCAAGGACCGCCGCACCGGCGAACGCGAGGAACTGACCGTCGACGAAGCCGTCGCCCGCCTCACGGCATAACCACACCGGGGCCCCCCGGGGCCCCACGGCTCCGGGGGCCCCGCCTGCGCCCCGGCGACGCGGCTCGGGGGCCACGCCGGCTACGTTGCCGCCGCGCGGCCCCCGCATTCACCGGGTGCCTGGCCCACCTCCCACCACCCGCCCCCTCCGGGGGCTCCGGCCGCCGTTCTCGTTGCGCCGCACCGGGGTGCCGCCTTGCCCACCCTGCCGCCCAAGGCGGCCGGCGGCACCCCGTCGGGCCGACGCCCTCTGAGGGGGCGGGTGGGCCAATCCAGCCCCTGCGGCATTTGAGCAGCGGGGTCCGGGGCGGAGCCCCGAGGCCGTAACGCCGGTTCGGCGAAATCAGCCCGCCTTTCGAACGAGAGCCCGCGGGGGCCGGGGCGGAGCCCCGTGGCGTGGGGACGGTCGGCCGTCACGAGTGGCCTGCGGCGAGTACGCGCCCGGCCGACCGCCGGAGGCTGGCCGCGGCTACCGTGACGCCATGCCGGATCTCCAACGTCTGAGCCCCGCCCACGCCTCCGCGCTCCTCGCCTTCGAGACGGAGAACCGCGCCTTCTTCGCGGCCACCGTCCCCGACCGCGGCGACGACTACTTCACGCACTTCGCGGACCGGCACGCCGCGCTGCTCGCCGAACAGGCCACCGGCGCCATCCACATGCACGTCCTGGTCGCCGACGACGGCGTGATCCTCGGCCGCTTCAACCTGGTCGACGTGGCCGACAGCACCGCCGACCTGGGCTACCGTCTCGCGCGCGACGCCACCGGCAAGGGCCTGGCCACGGCGACGGTCCGAGAACTCCTGACCGTCGCCGCCACCGACTACGCCCTCAAGCGCGTCACGGCCTCCGCCGCGGAGGACAACCACGCCTCCCGCACGGTCCTGACCCGCAACGACTTCGTCCCTACCGGCACGTGCACGCTGCGCGTCGGCCACGAGGGCATCACCTACACCCGCGACCTGACCGACCTCACCGGCTGAGCGGGCGACGACGGCGGTTCACCCTGGCGGAGCGGTGGTCGACAGCCGCGAGTGGGCCCACGCCCTCCGGGCCGCTCTTCGGGCCGTCCCCTCCGGGCCGCTCTTCGGGCCGTCCCCTCCGGGCCGCTCTTCGGGCCGTCCCCTCCGGGCCGCTCTTCGGGCCGTCCCCTCCGGGCCGCCCCTCGGGCTGCCCCTCCGGGCCAGAGCCCCCGGAGGGGGCGGGTGGGTGGGAGCTGAGCGGGGAATCGGGCCCAAGCGGGGGCCTGTCTCAGGCAGCGGGCCCGGGCACGGTCGAGCCCCGCTCTGGGACGAGACCCGCGGGGTCCAGGGCGGAGCCCCGATCTTTCAAGTCCCGCGGCGGGTGGGCGAATCCAGCCCCGCCTTTCGGACGAAAGCCCGCGGGGTCCGGGACAGAGCCCCAAGGCCGTAACGCCGGTTCGGCAAATTCAGCCCCGCCGGCGCTTGAGGCGCGGGGTCCGGGGCGGAGCCCCGTGGCGTGGGGACGGGTGCCGGCTACCCCAGCCAACGCTGGGAAGCTGCCCGGCCCCACGTCACACGCACCCGCCCCGACCGGAGGTCACAGCCACCCCGCGAACTCCAACAAGTTCTCGCCGTCCTGGTGCCGCCCCACGCGCAGTGCCCGCGCACCCGATTCCACCGCGCGGAAGAGCGTCCAGCCCCGCAGCCGCTCCTGGTCGACCTCCAGGGACTCCGCGAGCTTCTTCACCCGGCGGCGGGTGATGGCAGGCCCTGAGGGGGACCCGATGAGGTCCTCCACGCGGTCACGGACCAGGCGCGCCAGGTCGAACGCGGTCTCGCCGACGACCGGGTCCGGGCCGACCGCCAGCCACGGCATCCGTTCCCCGGACAGCACCTTGGACTGCCGGAACGTACCGTGCAGCAGCCGGAGTTCGGGCGGCGAGGACACCAGCTCGTCCCGCGTTTCGAGGGCCGCGTCGATCAGGGGCGCCACGTCGGGGAACGACTCCACCGTCGCCCGCATCCCGACCGCCTGGCGTCCCGTGCGCTCCGGAACGGTCTCGCAGTTGCGCCCCTCGGGTGGGTCCACCCACAGACGGCGCAGCGTGCCCGCGGCCTCCAGGAGCGCCTTGGCCTCCGGCAGCGTACGGACAGAGACCTCCGGGTGGAGGCGCTCGAGGAGGAGCGCGCCGTCGTTCACGCCCGGGTCAAGGAGACGCACCGCGCCGAAGCCGTCCCAGTGCGTCAGCGCCGCACGCTCCGCCTCCGGACGGAACCGCTCGGGCGCCAGCTTGAGGATCGCCGGCGAGCCGTCCGCCCTGCGAACGTGGGCGACCAGGCTGCTGCGGCCCCCGGGCACATGCACCCGCTCCACCGTCACATTGCGCCGCTCCGCCGCCTCGTCGAGCAGCGCGCCGACCCGGTCGAGCCACGCCGACGCCCCGTCGTCACGCACCTCGCCGAGCGCGTTCACAAGACGCGAAGGCGGTTCGAATGCCATGCGCGGGGATGCCATGCGCGGGGATTTCCTTCCCAAGTCTGCCTATGTGCTGGGGTCCTCCGGCGGGGACGACGACGCGGACGGCGCCGCGGCCCGTTCGGAGAGCCCAGGGAAGGCTACGCTGCCGCCGCCCCAGCGCACGGCACGGACCGCCGCCTCCCGGAGCGCGTCGGCCGCGTCCCGGCGCCGCTCGCCGCTCGCCGCCCGTACGAGATCCGAGTAGACGCCCGCGACCCTGCTCTCGATGTCCGCGGCGAGCCGTGCCGCCGCCGACGCGTCGGGCACCGGGAACGGCAGCGCGTACGCCCCCGCGGACTCCTCGGGATTGCCGCCCAGGTCGCGCACCGTGCGCCGCAGTTCGTCGCGGCGGGCGCGATGCGCGTCGTACGCGTCCCTGGCCCGGCCCCTGCGGTCCTCGCCGATCCGGCCGCCGACCACCCCGTAGCCGTACACCGCCGCGTGCTCGGCGCGCAGCGCCGCCTGCACCGCGGCAAGAAGTGCGTTCTCGCTCATGTCGCCTCGTCAGTCCTTCGCCAGCAGATACGCGTGCCCGGCCCCGGCCGCCGCCACCGACGCGAGCAGCCGTGCCAGCTCGCCGGGGGCGTCCACGAGCGCGGACATCCGGCGGTCCGAGAGCCGCTGCTCGGCCACCGAGAGCGCCTTGAGGATGTCCTTCTCGGAGGCCGGCGCCGCGGCCGACTTCTTGCCCGGGGGCGCCGCGGCGCCCGACGGACGGCGCTCCCCGCCGAACGCCTTCACGTGCCGCTCGACCTCGGCCCGCAGCGGGTTCAGCCGCTCCGCGAGCGCCGGACGGGCCGACACCGCCCGGTCGTACTGGCCGAGGAGGTCCGCGCTCTCCCGCGCCGCCTGTGTCCGCAGCCGCTTCTCCTGTGCGGCGGCGGGCGCCCCGCTGCCGCCGTCGGCGCCGTCGTCGGCGTCCGAGCAGCCGGTCAGCAGCGCGGCCCCGGCCAGCGAGGCGAGCAGAGTCCTACGACGTGGCCCGGAGCGGGCGAGAGGGGTCAGCGGCACGGCAGGCGTCCTCAGGAGGCGAAGAGGCGGGAGGAGGGGGTGTTTTCAGGATTCAAGGGGGAGGCGGCTCCTTGATCGGAACTGATCAGGTTCGATCGAGGGGGAGTGGCCGTGATCACCGTACCGTCGCCCTTGCACGGGTGGACGGCAACACCCCCCTGGACCGGATACCCTTTGACCTGACGCGCAAGGAAAGTCAGTAACCACAACAGCACACGCGGCCGAGGAGTCACCCGGATGAGCACCACCCAGAACGAGAGGCTGCGGGAACTACTGGAACCGCTCGTCACCTCACAGGGGCTCGAACTCGAAGAGATCGAAGTGGCCTCGGTCGGACGCAAGCGTGTGCTGCGCGTCGTCGTCGACTCCGACGAGGGCGCCGATCTGGACGTCATCGCCGATGTGAGCCGCGCGCTCTCGGCGAAGCTGGACGAGACCGACGCCATGGGCGAGGGCGAGTACGAACTCGAGGTCGGAACGCCCGGTGCCGAGCGCCCCCTCTCCGAGCACCGTCACTACATCCGCGCGACGGACCGCCTCGTGAAGTTCCAGCTGAACGACGAGTCCGAACTGGTCGCGCGCATCCTCAAGGTCGACGACGACGGCCTCGACCTGGAAGTACCGGGAGTGAAGGGGCGCAAGCCGACCTCCCGAAGGCTCGACTTCGCCGACATCGCCAAGGCGCGTGTCCAGGTCGAGTTCAACCGCAAGAACAAGAACGACGACAACGACAACGAAGAGGAGGCGTAGCCGTGGACATCGACATGAGTGCCCTGCGTGGGCTGGTCCGGGAGAAGGAGATCTCCTTCGATCTGCTGGTCGAAGCGATCGAGTCGGCTCTCCTCATCGCCTACCACCGCACCGACGGAAGCTTCCGCCACGCGCGCGTACGGCTGGACCGCGACAGCGGCCACGTCACGGTCTGGGCGAAGGAGGACCCGTCGGACCTCGAAGAGGGCCAGGAGCCCAAGGAGTTCGACGACACCCCCTCCGACTTCGGCCGGATCGCCGCCACGACCGCGAAGCAGGTCATCCTGCAGCGGCTGCGCGACGCCGAGGACGACGCGACGCTCGGCGAGTACGCGGGCCGCGAGGGCGACATCGTGATGGGCCAGGTCCAACAGGGCCGCGACCCGAAGAACGTGCTGGTCGACATCGGCAAGCTGGAGGCCATCCTGCCGGTGCAGGAGCAGGTTCCCGGCGAGGAGTACCCGCACGGCCTGCGCCTGCGCTCGTACGTCGTGCGCGTCGCCAAGGGTGTCCGAGGCCCCTCCGTGACCCTGTCCCGTACGCACCCGAACCTCGTGAAGAAGCTCTTCTCGCTCGAGGTGCCGGAGATCGCCGACGGCAGCGTCGAGATCTGCGCCATCGCCCGCGAGGCCGGCCACCGTTCGAAGATCGCCGTGCGCTCCACCCGGAGCGGGCTCAACGCCAAGGGCGCCTGCATCGGCCCGATGGGCGGCCGTGTGCGCAATGTCATGGGCGAGCTCAACGGCGAGAAGATCGACATCGTCGACTGGTCCGAGGACCCGGCCGAGATGGTGGCCAACGCGCTGTCCCCGGCCCGTGTCTCCAAGGTCGAGATCGTGGACCTCGCTGCCCGCTCGGCCCGCGTGACCGTGCCCGACTACCAGCTCTCCCTTGCCATCGGCAAGGAGGGGCAGAACGCGCGGCTCGCGGCCCGGCTCACCGGCTGGCGCATCGACATCCGCCCGGACACCGAGCAGGCCGACTCCTCCGAGGGTGCTCCCGAAGGGGAATAAATCCGAGCGCTCGGCGCTTGGATCACGACAGTATGTGACGAGCCAACCGTTCGATCTTTGCCCCAAAGGGGTGAGGTCGGTACGGGGAGGTAGACTTAACCGTGTCTGGTCGGACGCATGCCCGCGCATGCCCTGAGCGAACCTGCGTGGGATGCCGGGAGCGAGCGGCCAAGAGCGAACTGCTGCGGATCGTGGTGATCGAGGGACAGTGCGTCCCCGATGATCGCGGTACGCTGCCCGGCCGGGGTGCGTACGTGCATCCCGCCCTGGCCTGTCTTGACCTGGCGGTCCGCCGCCGGGCGTTTCAGAGGGCTTATCGGGCCCCTGGACCGTTCGACACGGAGGCCTTGCGTCACCGCGTCGAGCAGGCGAAATCGTAAGAAGCGCCGTGCGGAACCCCCGTGCGGCCCTGGTATTCCGCGAGTTGGAAGTAGGTCGAGATTGCGATGAGCACTCGATGAGCACGCGATGAGTACGCCCATGAAGTAGCGACGGTCCGGCGTAACCCGGACCTAAAAGGAGCGAAGTGGCTAAGGTCCGGGTATACGAACTCGCCAAGGAGTTCGGAGTGGAGAGCAAGGTCGTCATGGCCAAGCTCCAAGAACTCGGTGAATTCGTACGTTCGGCGTCCTCGACCATCGAGGCGCCGGTTGTACGCAAGTTGACTGACGCCCTGAATCAGGGCACCAACGGCGCGGCCAAGAAGCCCGCCGCCAAGAAGGACGCGTCCGCGAAGCCCGCGGCGCCGCGTCCCACCCCCTCTCCCGCGCAGGCCGCCAAGCCTGCCGCCCCGCGTCCGGGCCCGGCTGCGCCGAAGCCCGCCGCCGCGGAGACGCCGGCTGCGGAGAAGCCCGCTGCGGAGAAGCCCGCTTCCCCGGCCGCTCCGGCGACCCCGGGTCCGCGGCCGACGCCCGGCCCGAAGCCGGCCCCGAAGCCCGCTTCCCCGGCGCCCAGCACGCCGGAGTTCCAGGCTCCCGCCGCTTCGCAGGCCCCCGCGGGCCCGAAGCCCGGCGGCCAGGCCGCTCCGCGTCCCGGTGCCCCGAAGCCCGCCGGCCGTCCGGCCCCCGGTCAGGACCGTGGCCAGGGCCAGGGTGGCCAGCGCGGTGACCGTGGCGACCGTCAGGGCGCCCCGCGTCCCGGCGGCCAGGGCCAGCGTCCCGGTGGCGCCCGTCCCTCGGGCCCGCGTCCGGGCAACAACCCCTTCACCTCTGGTGGCTCCACCGGCATGGCGCGCCCGCAGGCGCCCCGTCCCGGCGGCGCCCCGCGTCCCGGCGGCCAGGGTGCCCCGGGCGGTCCGCGCCCGCAGGGTGGCGGCCAGGGTGGCCCCCGTCCGCAGGGTCAGGGCGGCAACCGTCCGAGCCCGGGCAACATGCCCCGTCCGCAGGCCGGCGGCGCCGGTGCGGCCGGTCCGCGTCCCGGCGGTGGCGGCGGCAACCGTCCGAACCCCGGCATGATGCCGCAGCGTCCCGCCGCGGGCCCGCGTCCGGGTCCCGGTGGCGGCGGCGGTCGCGGTGGTCCCGGCGGCGGCGGTCGTCCGGGCGGCGGCGGTGGCGGTCGTCCCGGCTTCGCCGGTCGTCCCGGTGGTCCCGGTGGCGGTGGCGGCGGCTTCGCCGGTCGTCCCGGTGGTCCGGGTGGCGGCGGCGGTCGTCCCGGCGGCTTCGCCGGTCGTCCCGGTGGCGGTCGCCCCGGTGGTCCCGGTGCCCGTGGTGGCACGCAGGGTGCGTTCGGTCGTCCCGGCGGGCCCGCCCGTCGTGGTCGCAAGTCGAAGCGTCAGAGGCGCCAGGAGTACGAGGCCATGCAGGCCCCGTCGGTGGGCGGCGTCATGCTGCCTCGCGGCAACGGCGCCACGGTGCGTCTGTCGCGCGGTGCTTCCCTCACCGACTTCGCCGAGAAGATCAACGCCAACCCGGCGTCGCTCGTCGGCGTGATGATGAACCTCGGCGAGATGGTCACTGCCACGCAGTCCGTCTCCGACGAGACGCTGAAGCTCCTCGCGGACGAGATGAACTTCGTCCTCGAGATCGTCAGCCCCGAGGAGGAGGACCGCGAGCTGCTCGAGTCCTTCGACATCGAGTTCGGCGAGGACGAGGGCGGCGACGAGCTCCTCGTCCCGCGTCCGCCGGTCGTGACCGTCATGGGTCACGTCGACCACGGTAAGACCCGCCTGCTCGACACCATCCGCAAGACGAACGTCATCGCGGGTGAGGCCGGCGGCATCACGCAGCACATTGGTGCGTACCAGGTCGGTGCCGAGGTCAACGGCGAAGAGCGCCGTATCACCTTCATCGACACCCCGGGTCACGAGGCGTTCACCGCCATGCGTGCCCGTGGTGCGAAGTCGACCGACATCGCGATCCTCGTGGTCGCGGCCAACGACGGCGTGATGCCCCAGACGATCGAGGCGCTCAACCACGCCAAGGCCGCCGAGGTCCCGATCGTCGTCGCGGTCAACAAGATCGACGTCGAGGGTGCCGACCCGACCAAGGTGCGCGGTCAGCTGACCGAGTACGGCCTGGTGGCCGAGGAGTACGGCGGCGACACCATGTTCGTCGACATCTCCGCCAAGCAGGGCGAGAACATCGACTCCCTGCTCGAGGCCGTGGTCCTGACCGCGGACGCCTCGCTCGACCTGCGGGCAAACCCGGAGCAGGACGCGCAGGGCATCGCGATCGAGTCCCACCTCGACAAGGGCCGCGGCGCCGTCTCGACGGTCCTGGTCCAGCGCGGCACGCTGCGCATCGGCGACACGATGGTCGTCGGCGACGCGTACGGCCGTGTCCGCGCCATGCTCGACGACAACGGGAACAACGTGCAGGAAGCGGGTCCCTCGACCCCCGTCCTCGTGCTCGGTCTCACCAACGTCCCGGGTGCCGGCGACAGCTTCCTGGTGGTGGACGAGGACCGTACGGCCCGTCAGATCGCCGAGAAGCGTGCCGCTCGTGAGCGCAACGCGAACTTCGCTCGCCGCGGTATCAGGTTCTCCCTGGAGAACCTGGACGAGGCCCTCAAGGCCGGTCTGGTGCAGGAACTCAACCTCATCATCAAGGGCGACGCGTCCGGTTCGGTGGAGGCTCTCGAGTCCTCGCTGCTCCAGCTCGACGTCGGCGAAGAGGTCGACATCCGCGTCCTGCACCGCGGTGTCGGTGCGGTCACGGAGTCGGACATCGACCTGGCCATGGGCTCGGACGCCATCGTCATCGGCTTCAACGTCCGTGCGGCCGGTCGTGCCGCGCAGATGGCCGAGCGCGAGGGTGTCGACGTCCGGTACTACTCGGTGATCTACCAGGCCATCGAGGAGATCGAGGCGGCCCTCAAGGGCATGCTCAAGCCGGAGTACGAAGAGGTCGAGCTCGGCACGGCGGAGATCCGCGAGGTCTTCAAGTCGTCCAAGCTGGGCAACATCGCGGGTGTTCTCATCCGCTCCGGCGAGGTCAAGCGCAACACGAAGGCGCGACTCCTGCGCGACAACAAGGTCATCGCGGAGAGCCTCAACATCGTGGGCCTGCGTCGCTTCAAGGACGACGTCACCGAGATCCGCGAAGGGTTCGAGGGCGGTATCAACCTCGGCAACTTCAACGACATCAAGGTCGACGACGTCATCGCGACGTACGAGATGCGCGAGAAGCCGCGCGTCTGAGCTTGATACGCGACTGGGGCCGGTCGACGGGACTTATTTCCGTCGATCGGCCCCGGCCGTTGCGTGTACCGTTCCCGTATCGGTGGCCGGAAGCGGTCGCCCATACGACCCCGGACCGGCGGGACATCCGGACACACATGTATGTGGGGACTCTGTCCTTCGATCTGCTCCTCGGCGACGTCCACTCGCTGAAGGAGAAGCGCTCACTCGTCCGTCCGATCGTGGCCGAGCTGCACCGCAAGTACGCGGTGAGCGTCGCCGAGACGGGCAACCAGAACCTCCATCGCAGGGCCGAGATCGGGCTCGCGGTGGTTTCCGGGGACACCGGCCATCTGACCGACGTACTGGACCGCTGTGAGCGGCTCGTCGCCGGGCGGCCCGAGGTGGAACTGCTTTCGGTCCGGCGCAGGATTCATGGTGCCGACGACTGACGCAGACTGAAGCAACAAGCAAGTAAGCACTTAAAAGGAGACGGACCAGTGGCCGACAACGCGCGCGCCAAGAGGCTGGCGGACCTCATTCGAGAGGTGGTGGCCCAGAAGCTGCAGCGTGGGATCAAGGACCCGCGGGTCGGCTCCCACATCACCATCACCGACACCCGTGTGACGGGCGACCTCCGGGAAGCCACCGTCTTCTACACGGTGTACGGGGGCGACGAGGAGCGGGCCGAGGCGGCCGCCGGTCTGGAGAGCGCCAAGGGCGTCCTGCGCTCGGCGGTCGGTCAGGCGGCCGGTGTGAAGTTCACGCCGACCCTGACCTTCGTCGCGGACGCCCTGCCGGAGAACGCCCGCACCATCGAGGACCTCCTCGACCGGGCCCGGCAGTCCGACGAGCAGGTGCGCGAGGCCTCCGCCGGCGCCGACTTCGCCGGTGGCGCGGACCCGTACAGGAAGCCCGAGGATGCCGACGAGGACACGGCCGACGCCCCCGAGAAGGACGGCGAAGCCTGAGCATGTCCGACCGCACCCCTCCGCCCGACGGCCTTGTCATCGTCGACAAGCCGTCGGGCTTCACTTCGCACGACGTCGTGGCCAAGATGCGGGGGATCGCCAAGACCCGCAAGGTCGGCCACGCGGGCACCCTCGACCCGATGGCGACGGGTGTGCTCGTGCTCGGCGTCGAGCGTGCCACCAAGCTCCTCGGCCATCTCGCGCTGACCGAGAAGGAGTACCTGGGCACGATCAGGCTCGGGCAGAACACGCTCACGGACGACGCGGAGGGCGAGCTGACCTCGTCCACCGACGCGTCCGGGGTGCGGCGCGAGGCCATCGACGCGGGGATCGCCAAGCTGAGCGGCGACATCATGCAGGTGCCGTCGAAGGTCAGCGCCATCAAGATCAACGGTGTCCGCAGCTACAAGCGGGCCCGCGAGGGCGAGGAGTTCGAGATCCCGGCGCGCCCGGTCAAGATCTCGTCCTTCGCCGTGTACGACGTCCGGGACGCGGTCGCCGAGGACGGCACGCCGGTCCTCGACCTGGTCGTGTCCGTGGTCTGCTCGTCCGGTACGTACATCAGGGCGCTCGCCCGTGACCTGGGCGCCGGGCTCGGTGTCGGCGGGCATCTGACGGCGCTGCGGCGCACGCGCGTCGGCCCGTACAAGCTGGACTCGGCGCGCACCCTGGACCAGCTCCAGGAGTCGCTGACCGTGATGCCAGTGGCCGAGGCGGCCGCCGCCGCGTTCCCGCGCTGGGACGTCGACGGGCGCCGCGGGAAGCTGCTGCTCAACGGTGTGCGCCTGGAGGTGCCCGAGGAGTACGCGGGCGCGGGTCCCGTCGCCGTGTTCGGGCCCGACGGACAGTTCCTCGCTCTGGTCGAGGAGTCCAAGGGGAAGGCGAAGAGCCTGGCCGTGTTCGGCTGAGCTCGCGCCATGGATTTCGGTGGAGCGGCGGGTTCCGGTCTCTGGGTGGCCGCCGCTCCACGTCCCCCTCTCAAGGGTGTATCCAGTGCGTCCGTTCACTTCACCCTTTCGGGCGGGCGCTCGGAGTGAAGAGGGGGAGCGCAAGGGGGCGCGTTCGCCTGTGACGCTGTCCTGCTGATCACCGCGCGCCTACCGTCGAGGCACGGGGCGTGGCGGAGAACGGCGGGAGGGTCGCGTCATGGTGGACCCGCCGCTGGTACGGATCACCGATCTGGCCGGGCGGCCGCGCGGTGCGGGCTTCGCGGCGGACGACCGGGGGACGGTCGTCACGGGCCACGAGGTGGTGAGCGGGCTCGGGCGGCTGCTGGTGCACGGGCCGGGCGGTGCGACCTGTGTGGTGGAACCCGGGTCGATCGTCGAACTGCCCGAGGCGAACCTGGCGTTGCTGCGCACGGAGGGGCTCTCCGTGGTGCCGCTGCCGATCGCGGCCTCCGGAGCGCCGACGGCCGGGGCGTACGTCCGAATTCCCGCGGGCGGATGGCGCGAGGCGCGCGTGCTGGGGCGCTCGCCGGTCGCGTACGTGGCCGGGGGCCGCAGTCACCTGTTGGACGGGGTCCTGGAGCTGGCCGTCGGTACGGACGGGGCGGATGCGTTGCGCGTCGGCGGTGGGGCCGCGGGCGGTCCTGTGCTGGACGCGCGTACCGGGGCGGTGGTCGCGGTGCTCGGTACGGAGATGCTGGCCGGGCACCGGGCGGCCGGGTTCGCGGTGCCGCTGCGGGCGGTGGCCGCGGGCGCGGGCGGGCGGGGGCCGCTGGCCGAGCTGCTCGCGCGCAATGCCGCGACGGTGCCCGCGTACGGGGACGATCTCAATCTCGGTGGGGTGTTGCAGCTGGCCGGGATCTCGGTGGGCAGCGACGGGCCGGGGACGGACGGGCCCGAGCCGGTCGAACGGCCGGATGTGACACGGGAGTTGGAAGCCTTCACGTCGGGTACGGGCGGCGAGGCGCGGGTGCTGGCCCTTGTCGGGGAGCCGGGGAGCGGGCGGACCACGGAACTCGCCGCGTTCGCCGGGCGCCGGGCCAAGGGGGACGGCGCCGCGCCCACGGTGTGGCTGCGGGGCGCGGACCTGAGCGAGGACGACGCGTCGGTCGCGCAGGCGGTCGGGCGGACGCTCGCGCGGGCGGGCCGGATCGTGGCGGCGTCGCGGGAGGAGGCGGTCGCGGGGGGCGTGGGGGACGTCTCCGCCGAGCGGATCGCCGAGGTCGCCCGGGAGACCGGACGGCCGCTCGTGCTGCTGCTCGACGGGCCGGAGGAGATGCCGCCCGTGCTCGCGCACAGGCTGAGCGCCTGGTCGCGGGGGACCGAGCGGTGGCTCGCGGCGTGCGGGGTGCGGTTGGTGGTGGCGTGTCGTGCCGAGTACTGGGAGCAGGCGGGCGCGCTCTTCGGCGGGGACGTGCTGTACGGGCCGGCGACCGTGGGGCCGTCCGGGCTGCCTCCGTGCGTACGGATCGGGGACCTGGTGGGGGAGGCGGCGCGGCGGGCGCGGGAGCGGCTCGGTGTGCCGGAGGGGGCGCTCGCGGAGCGGGATGCCGGGCATCCGCTGTCGTTGCGGCTGCTGAGCGAGGTGCGGGCGGCGCTGCCCGGGGGTGTGGCCGGTTGCCCCGACCGGGACGAGATCTTCGGGGCGTATCTGGACCTGATGTGCCTGCGCGTGGCGGTCCGGCTTGCCGCGCCCTCCGGGGTACGGGGGAGTGGGGTGCGCAGGCTGGCGGCGCGGGTGGCCGGGCAGGTGCATGAGGCTGCGCGGCGGAGTCTTGGGCCGGGGCAGGGGGAGTTGGACCGGGAGTCGTTCGAGGAGCTGTTTCCGTGGGGGGCGGCGCGGGACGGGGTGTCCGGGTGGGCGTCGGCGGTGCTCACGGAGGGGGTGCTGGTGCCGGCGGGGGGTGGGTTCCGGTTCGCGCACGAGGAGGTTGCGGACTGGATCCAGGGGATGCATTTGGATGTGGACGGGGCGTTGGAGGCGCTGGTGTTCCGGCGGCGGGGGGACGGGTTTCCTGTGCCGCGGCATCGGGCGGGGCCGGTGGTGCGGGCGTTGCTCTTGATCGAGCGGCAACAGGGGGGTGCGGAACTGGACGTTCGGTTGCGGGAGTTGTTGGCGTGGGTGGGTGTGGCCTGCGCCGGGGAGGGTCTGGCTGCAACGGGGTCGGCGTTCGACGCGGGTGCGGGCTGCGCCGGGGTGGGTCCGGCCGCGACGGGGTCGGCGTTCGATGCGGGTGCGGCCCGCGCCGGGGAGGGCCCGGCTACGACGGGGTCGACCCCTGACGTGAGTGCGGCCCGCACCGGGGGCCGCCTTGCCCACCCTGCCGCCCAAGGCGGCAGATTGCCCAAGTCGGGCGGGGCTGACCGTTCGGGGTGGGGAGCCGGGGCAAATCAAGCCCCTGCGGCGATTGAGCAGCGGGGTTCGGGGCGGAGCCCCGAAGCGTGGGTGGAAGGTGGGCAGGGTGGCCCCGGGGCCGAGGCGTGGGAAGTAGGTGGCCGGGGTGGTGCCGAGGTGTCCGCGGAGGCGGAGTGGTGGGGGAGGGGGTTGGTGCGGGAGGTGTTGGGGCGGGTGGCGGATGCGGGGGTGTATTCGGGGGTGCTTGGCGTGGTCGCCGAGCAGGGGTACTTCGGTGGGGCGTTCTGGATGCGGGTTGCCGTGGATGACGACGCCCGGTTCGAGCTTCTGCGGCGGGCCGTTGTGCATGACGGGGGTGAGGTTGGAGGGCGGTGTCTGGATGCCGTGGCGGAGGCGCTCGTCGGCGAGCCGTGGCGTGTGCAGCGGAGGTTGACGCGGTGGTTCGATGATGAGCGGGCGCTGCCCGCCCTGCCTGACGCCACCGTCGCCGACGCCGCTCAGGCCCTGCTCCACACCCACCGCCACCGCGACCCCGACGGCCTGGTCGAGGCCCTCGTCGCGTGCGCTCACCCGCGGGCCGACGAACTGCTGGCCATCCTGGTCGAGGAGGAGCCGTCCGCCCTGTGCCGGGCGGTCGAGCGGTGGGCCCATGAGGAGCAGCCCGAGCGGCGCGTCGCCGCCGCCACGTACGGCGTGCGGGTCGCGTCGCGGGTAGGCGATGTCGCGGACCGGGAGTTGCTGCGCTCCGCCGCGCTCGCGTTGCTCGAGGGGCCCGACCGCGCGCTGCACGGCGCCGCGCTCCACCTCCTCGTACGGGACCCCGACTCCCGGCCGGCGTACCTGGCGCGCGCGCTCGAGCGTTTCGCGGCGGGCGACCCGCAGCCGCCCGCCGAGGCGCTCGCCCTGGCCGTGGACACCCACCCGGAACCCGTGCTCGCGGCGTTCCAGGCACGGCTGCGCGCACCGGGACCCGGCCTCGGCGACATCCTGCGGACCCTCGCCGAGCTGACCGAACCCGCCCACGCCCGCCGCGCCGCCGCGCTCGTGAGGGAGCTCGCAGAGGACTGGCCGAATGCCGCGGCCGGCCACGTGGCGACGTTCGTCGACCGGTGTCTCGAGCACGGGGACGGTACGCGGGCCGTGATGTACCCGCTGGTCGTGGGTCTTGTTTCGGAGCGGCCCCCGGTCGTTCGGAGCGCCCTGACGCGGGTGCTCGCCGCGCCCGGCACGACCGCGTCGCGCGCACTGCGGGCCGAGCTGCTCGACGTACTCCTGGAAGAGGAGCGGGACCCCGTCGTGCTCGACGCGCTGCTGTGCGCCGCCGCGCGGGACGCGGCACGGCGCGGGCCGGCCAGGACGCGGGACCTGGTGCACCGGACGGGCATGCTGCTGGTGCGTACACCGGAAGGAGCGGCCCGCTTCGACCGGCTGCTCGTGGAACTCGCGCGGTCCGTGCCCGGCTTCGCTGGCCTGGTGGCGCGATGGCTCGCACAGGCGCCCCGGGAGTGGGCGTCGCTCGTCGGCCCGAGCTCCCGCCGCATGATCGAGAACCTGGCCGGGGTGCGGGTACCCGCATAGTGCCGCGGACCCGCCCGATGCGAAGCGCGGGCGGGCGGCATGGCACTCTTAGACCTGCGTATCCGGTAGAGAGACGCAAGGTTCCAAACGGTCGGACACAGGTTTGCGAGGGGCAATCACCGTGCAGCGCTGGCGTGGCTTGGAGGACATCCCCCAGGACTGGGGGCGCAGCGTCGTCACCATCGGCTCCTACGACGGGGTGCATCGCGGGCACCAGTTGATCATCGGGCGGGCCGTGGAGCGGGCGCGTGAGCTCGGCATCCCGGCCGTCGTGGTCACCTTCGACCCGCACCCCAGCGAGGTCGTGCGCCCGGGCTCGCACCCGCCGCTGCTCGCCCCGCACCACCGGCGCGCCGAACTGATGGCCGAGCTCGGTGTGGACGCGGTGCTGATCCTCCCGTTCACCACGGAGTTCTCGAAGCTGTCGCCCGCCGACTTCGTGGCGAAGGTGCTCGTCGACAAGCTGCACGCGCGCGTGGTCGTCGAGGGTCCCAACTTCCGCTTCGGCCACAAGGCCGCCGGCAATGTCGACTTCCTCGCCGAGCAGGGACAGACGTACGACTTTGAAGTCGAGGTCGTGGATCTGTACGTCAGCGGGTCGGCCGGGGGCGGACAGCCGTTCTCGTCCACGCTGACGCGGCGGCTCGTCGCCGAGGGCGATGTGCTGGGCGCCGCCGAGATCCTCGGCCGACCGCACCGCGTCGAGGGCGTCGTCGTGCGTGGCGCGCAGCGCGGGCGCGAGCTCGGCTTCCCGACCGCCAACGTGGAGACGCTCCCGCACACCGCGATCCCGGCCGACGGGGTCTACGCGGGGTGGCTGTACGTGAACGACGAGGCGATGCCCGCGGCGATCTCCGTGGGCACGAACCCGCAGTTCGACGGGACGGAGCGGACGGTCGAGGCCTACGCCATCGACCGCGTCGGCCTCGACCTGTACGGGCTGCACGTGGCCGTGGAGTTCGTGGCGTTCGTGCGCGGGATGGCGAAGTTCGAGTCGCTCGACGAGCTCGTCGCCGCGATCGCCGACGACGTGAAGCGCTCGCGTGAGCTCATCGAGGCGTCCAAGGCCTGACCCGCCCCCTCTCGTGGCGCAGGTCACATTCGGGCGTGTCACATCGAGGCGGGGCGCTCCGTCGTAGTGGTGTCACCACTTATGACGGAGCGCGAAGGAGCCCCCTCATGGAACCGCGACTCGACCTGTTCACCAACCCGACCATCGGCAAGATGCTCAAGCACGTCATCGCGGCGGGCAGGGCCGCCGAGGGCTCGGGCGTGCCGACGACGACGCTGAACCTGGTCATGATCAGGGCCAGCCAGATCAACGGCTGCTCGGGCTGTCTGGACATGCACGTCAAGGACGCCGCCGAGGCCGGTGAGACGGCGGTCCGGCTCGCCCTGGTCGCCGCCTGGCGCGAGGCCAAGGTCTTCACCGAGGCCGAGAAGGCCGCCCTGGAGCTGGCCGAGGCGGGCACCCGCATCGCGGACAGCGCCGGAGTCTCCGACGAGGTGTGGGAGAAGGCCGCCAAGCACTACGACGAGGCGCAGCTCGGCGCGCTGGTCGGCTGCATCGCCATGATCAACACGTTCAACCGGCTCAACGTGATGACCCAGCAGCCGGCGGGCGACTACGTGCCGGGCATGTACGGCTGAGGCCGACCCGTCACGCGACACGCGTAAGGCCCGGCTCCATCTCCACGGAGCCGGGCCTTCACGTTCCCAGGCCGTGTTACTCGGCCGCCGCCTTCGCCGCCGCCCAATGGCACGCCACCTGCGACGTCGCCGCGCCGGACAGCACCGGCAGATCCACCGTCCGGCAGGAGTCCGCGACCCCCGCCTCCTCCGCACGGCCGTCCGCCAGGACCTGGCAGCGCGCGTGGAAGCGGCAGCCGCTCGGGATGCGGGACGGGTCCGGGGGTTCGCCCGTGAGCACCACCGGTTCGCCCGGCGCCTCCGGGAGGACCGACAACAGGGCCTGCGTGTACGGGTGTTGGGGCGAGGTCAGGACGTCCTCCACCTTGCCCGTCTCCACGATGCGGCCCAGGTACATCACCGCCACCCGGTCCGCGATGTTCCACGCGAGCCCGAGGTCGTGCGTGACGACGAGCGCGGACAGGCCCAACTCGTCCCGCAGACGCAGCAGCAGGGCGAGGATCTCACCCCGTACGGACGCGTCCAGGGACGCCACCGGCTCGTCCGCGACGATCAGTTCCGGGTCGAGGACGAGCGCGCCCGCGATGACCACGCGCTGACGCTGGCCGCCCGACAGCTCGTGCGGATAGCGCAGGAAGAAGCGCTCCGGAGGGCGAAGTCCCGCGCGGGACAGGGCGTTCGTGACCGCCTCCCGCTCGTCGCCCGCGTAGCCGTGGATGCGCAGACCCTCGGCCACCGCGTCGTACACCGTGTGCCGCGGGTTCAGGGAGCCGCTCGGGTCCTGGAGGACCAACTGGACGCGCTTGCGGTACGACTTGAGCGCCTTCGAGGCGTACTCCAGCGGCTTGCCCGCGAACGTGACCTTGCCCGACGTCGGCTTCTCCAGGCCGAGCAGGGTGCGCGCCAGGCTCGTCTTTCCGCAGCCGGACTCGCCGACGAGCGCCACGATCTCGCCCGGCGCGATGTCCAGGTCGACGCCGTCCACGGCCCGCGCCTCCGCGGCCCCGCGCCGGCCGGGGAACGTGACGTGCAGCCGGTCGGCGCTGAGGAGGGTCTGCACAGAGCCGTCCGGCTTCTGCAGCGTTTCTGTCATGCCGTGGTGCTCCTTGCTTCGACTTCCTCGGCGGCGACGTCACTCGACCCCACGTGGACGCACGCCGCACGCCGCTCCGGTCCCGCGATCCGCAGCACCTGGTCCTCGCTCGCACACACGTCGAGCGCCACCGGGCAGCGCGGGTGGAACGTGCAGCCGGACGGCAGTGCCGACGGGTCCGGCGGGTCGCCGGGCAGCCCGCGCGGCGCGAACCGGGAGGCCGGGTCGCCGATGGTGGGGAACGCCGCGGACAGCGCCTTCGCGTAGGGGTGCACCGCGTCCTCGTAGACCTGGAGCGCCGGGCCTTCTTCGACGACGCGGCCCGCGTACATCACGGCGAGCCGGTCGCAGGTGTCGGAGAGGACCGCCAGGTCGTGGCTGATCATGATGAGGCCGAGGTTCTCCTCGGTCACCAACTGCTCGATCAGGCGCAGGATCTGGGCCTGGATCATCACGTCGAGGGCCGTCGTCGGCTCGTCGGCGATGATCAGCTCCGGCTCGCAGGCGAGCGCCATCGCGATCATCACGCGCTGGCGCTGGCCGCCGGACAGCTCGTGCGGATAAGCGTTCGCGCGCGAGGCGGGGAGTCCTACGTGTTCGAGGAGTTCGCCGACCTTCTTCTTCGCGCCCTCCTGCGTCGCCTTCTTGTGCAGGAGGATCGGCTCGGCGATCTGGTCGCCGATGCGGTGCACCGCGTTGAGCGAGTGCATCGCGCCCTGGAAGACGATCGAGGCGCCCGCCCAGCGGACGGCCCTGACCTGGCCCCACTTCATGGTGAGGATGTCCTCGCCGTTCAGCAGGATCTCGCCGGTGACCTTGGCATCCTTCGGGAGCAGCCGAAGGAGCGCGAGCGCCAGTGTGGACTTGCCGCAGCCGGACTCGCCCGCGATACCGAGCTTCTGGCCCGCGTCCACGGACAGGTTCACGCCGCGGACGGCCTGCGCCCCGCCGGCGTACGTCACTTCGAGGTTCCGTACCTCAAGCAGTGTCCGAGGCTGTGTCATGAGCGCACCCCCAGCTTCGGGTTGAGGACGGATTCGACCGCGCGGCCGCACAGGGTGAAGGAGAGCGCGACGATCGCGATGGCGATGCCGGGCGGCGCCAGGTACCACCAGTCGCCGGCGCTGACCGCGCCCGCCTCGCGCGCGTCCTGGAGCATGCCGCCCCAGGAGGTGACCGTCGGGTCGGACAGGCCGAGGAACGCGAGGGTCGCCTCGGTCAGGATCGCCGAGGAGATGATCATCGTGGTCTGGGCGAGGACCAGCGGCATCACGTTCGGCAGCACGTGCCGCGTCATGACGTGGCTGTGGCTGCCGCCGAGCGCCCGGGCCCGCTCGATGTAGGGTCGCGCCTCGACCGAGAGGGTCTGGGCGCGCACCAGGCGTGCGGTCGTCGGCCAGGTCGTCACGCCGATCGCGATGATCACGGTCCACATCGAGCGGTCCATGACGGTCGCGAGCGCGATGGCCAGGACCAACGTCGGCATCACCAGGAACCAGTCCGTGATCCGCATCAGAACGGTCGAGAACCAGCCGCGGAAGTGGCCCGCGACGATGCCGATGACGGTGCCGATCGCCACGCACAGGAACGCCGCGAGCAGGCCAACGGTGAGCGAGACCCGCGCCCCGTACACCAGGAGGGCGAGCACGCTGCGGCCGAACTGGTCGGTGCCCAGCGGGAATTCGCCGCTCGGCCCCTCCAGCGGACCGCCGGGCGCGTCGGTCACGCTCTGCGAGTCCGCGCCGACCAGGGCCGGCGCGAAGATCGCGATGAGCGCGATGAGGATGAGCAGGCCGAGGCCCCACATGCCGCTCCGGTGGGAGCGGTAGGACCGCCAGAAGCGGACCAGGGACTGGCGCTTGCGGGCGCGCGCGAGGGAGCGCGCGCTGGGCGCCTTCGGTGTCCTTGGTTCTTTCGAAGGCGCGGTTTCGGTCGTCGTCATCGGCCCACCCTCGGGTCGAGCAGCGGATAGAGGATGTCGGCGAGGGTGTTCGCGAGGATCACCGCGGTGGCGAAGACGAAGAACAGGCCCTGGACGAGCGGAAGATCGGGCACGGAAAGGGCCTGGTAGAAGAGGCCGCCGAGGCCCGGCCAGGAGAAGACCGTCTCGACGAGGATCTGCCCGGCGACCACGTGACCGAGGTTCACGAACATCAGGGTGAACGTCGGCAGCATCGCGTTCGGAACCGCGTGCTTGCGGCGCACGACGTCGTCCCGAAGTCCCTTGGCGCGCGCGGTCGTCAGATAGTCGCTGCCCATCTCGTCGAGCAGCGACGAGCGCATCACGAGGAGCGTCTGCGCGTAGCCGACCGCGACCAGGGTGATCACCGGGAGGACCAGATGGTGCGCGACATCGAGGATGTACGCGAACCCGGTCTCGCCGCCCGATTCGAGGCCGCCCGTCGGGAACATGCCGGGGATCGGCCCGATACCGACGGCGAAGACGATGATGAGGAGCAGGCCCAGCCAGAACGACGGGACCGAGTACAGAGTCAGCGCGAAGGCCGTGTTGAAGCGGTCGCTCCGCGATCCGTTCCGCCACGCCGTGCGCGTGCCGAGCCAGATGCCGAGCGCCGAGTACAGGACGTACGCCGTGCCCGTGAGCAGCAGCGTCGCAGGGAGCGCGTCGACGATCTTGTCGATGACCGGGGTGTGGAACTGGTACGACATTCCGAAGTCACCGGTGAGCGCGTCCCCGATGTACGACGTGAACTGCTTCCACATCGGCTGGTCGAGGCCGTACTGGTGGCGCAGGTTCTCGAGCTGCTCCGTGGAGACCTTCCGGCCGCCGGTCATCTGCTTGACCGGGTCGGAGGGGATCAGCCGGAACAGGAAGAAGCTCGTGACGAGGACGGCGAAGAGCGAGACGATCGCGCCGCCGATCTTCGCGAGGGCGTACTGGACGTACGCCTTGGTGTTGCGGGCCCGTGGGCCGCGGGCGGCCGGCGGCGCCCCGGCCGAAGCCGGGTCGCCGTCCGTACCGTCCGCGGGCTGCACGAGCGCCGGAGTGCTGTCAGCTGTCATGGTTCACATGTCTTCTTACTCGCGTAGCTGTGCGTCGCCTACTCGCGCTCGTCCGCCGTCGTGCGCCGCCGCCGCGCGAAGAGGACTCCGCCGCCGATGACGACGAGTGCCGCGACCACGATGCCGATCACGATGCCGGTGGAGCTGGACGAACTGCTGTCCTCGCTGTCGGACGCCGCTGCGGGCACGGCCGACCACCAGCTCCAATACCCGTCCTGGCCGTAGATGTTGCCTGCCGCGGTGGGCATCGTCTCGATCGACTTGATCTGGTCGGTGCGGTAGGCCTCGACCGCGTTCGGGTACGCCATGACGTTCATGTAGCCGGAGTCGTAGAGCCAGGACTCCATCTTCTTCACGGTGTCCGCGCGCTTGGCCGGGTCGTACTCCGCGAGTTGCTGGTTGTAGAGCTTGTCGTAGGTCTTGTCGCAGATGCCGTTGTCGGTCTGCGCGACCTCCTTCGGCTTGCTCGGCAGGGCGGCGCAGGTGTGGATGCCGAGCACGAAGTCCGGGTCCGGGTTGACCGACCAGCCGTCGAAGGCGAGGTCGTACTCACCCGCGTACCAGGGCACGGAGACATCGTCGACGCAGTTGAGCTTGAGGCCGATGCCGATCTTGCCCCACCACTCCTTGAGGTACTTGCCGACCGCCTTGTCGTTGGGGTCCGTGGCGTGGCACAGCATGCGCAGGTTGATCGGCTTGCCGTCCTTGCCGACGCGCTTGCCGTCCTTCATCTTGTAGCCCGCGTCGTCGAGCATCTTGCCCGCGGCCTGCGGGTCGTAGCTCAGCTGCTGATCGCCCGAGGGCTGCCAGTAGTAGTCCTGGAAGCGCGGCGGGATGTAACCCTGGCCGCGCACGGCGTGGCCCTGGAAGACCTTGTCGACGATCGCCTTGGTGTCGACGGCCTTGAACAGCGCCTGGCGCACGTCCTGGTCGAGCAGCGCCGGGTTGCCGTCACCGAACTTCTTGCCGCTCTTGGTCTTCCAGCCGGGGTTGACCGCGATCGCGTAGAAGCGGCGGCCGGGCCCCTCGTTGACCTTGATGTTGTCCTCGCCCTTGAGGGACGCCGCCTGGGCGGGCGTCAGGGCGGGGGAGCCGGCGACGAAGGAGACCTCGCCCTTGCGCAGGGCGGCGACCGCGGCGTCCTGGTCCTTGTACGTCTTGAAGACGATGTTCTCGAACTGCGGCGTCTTCGTCTTGCGCCAGAAGTCCGGGTTGCGCTTCAGCTTTACGTACTGGTCGGTCTTGTAGCCGGTGACGACGTACGGACCGTTGCCGACGATCGGGAACTTGTCGTCGTTGTTGAACTTCGAGTAGTCCTTGACGTCCTTCCAGACGTGCTCGGGCACGATCGGAATGTCGAGGGACGTCATCGTGGCCTGCGGCTTCTTCAGCTCGACGACGAGCTTGGTGTCGCTGGGCGCCGTGACCTTCTTGAAGTTGCCGACGAACGAGCCGTTGGCGGTCGCCGCCGCGTCGTCCGTCATCATCTTGTTGAAGGTGAAGGCGGCGTCGTGGGCGGTGGCCTTCTGACCGTCGGACCACTTCGAGTTGGAGCGGATGGTGTACGTCCACGTCAGCTTGTCGGCCGAGGGCTTCCAGTCGGTGGCGAACCCCGGGATGACGTGGTTGTCCTTGGGGTCGTAATTGGTCAGGTACTCGTACATCAGACGGTGGATGCTCGTACTGACCAGGCGGGTCGCCAGGAACGGGCTCAGCGAGTCGACGCTCTGCGCGACGGCCACGGTGAGGGTCTTGTTCTTACCGCTGTCGGCCTTGGCCGCGGCGTTGCCGCTCGCCTTCGCCTCGGCCTGCTGCGGCGCCGGGTTGAGAGGCGTGGCGAGGCCTGCCGTCAGGGTGAACGCCGCGGCGCCTGCCGCGAGGAGTATCCGCACTCCGCGCCGTGGGGGGCGGGCTGTTCTGTGGTCCATGTCTTGCTGAGCTGGTGTGTCCATCGGCGGTGACCTCGCGCATCGCTCGCACAGCTGGGCTTGATCTGAGATTTCAGGTCGACTGAAGTGTTGGTTTATCAGCGGCAGTTGAGGAACGTCAACGGTGGGTGAACCCCATGTGGCCTGCGGAAATAACGAGTTGACCTGCATTTCACGCACATTGGTCGAGACCTCTGATGCTTTGCAGGCCAGGGGATGGCACCCGTATGGGTGCAGGACACGCCAAAGGCCCGCACCGGCGTTCGACGGGTGCGGGCCCTTGGCGTGTGTTTGGGGGCTCGGGGGTGTGGGGGGCGTCGGGGCTAGTACTGCGGCGGTGGTGCTGCCGGGTGGGTGTGGTGGCCGAAGCCGCCGAAGCCCTCGGCGACCATCGCCGTGAGCTCGAAGTACGCCTCCCGCACCTTGGGGCGCATCATGTCGAGGTCGACCTCGGCGCCGGCCGCCAGGTGCTCGTCGAAGGGGATGACGAGCACGCCGCGGCAGCGGGTCTGGAAGTGGCTGACGATGTCGTCCACCTTGATCATCTTTCCGGTGTCGCGGACGCCGGAGATGACCGTGAGGGAGCGCCGGACGAGTTCGGTGTAGCCGTGCGCGGACAGCCAGTCGAGGGTGGTGCTCGCGCTGGACGCGCCGTCGACGGACGGGGTCGAGATGATGATCAACTGGTCGGCGAGGTCGAGGACTCCGCGCATCGCGGAGTACAGCAGGCCCGTTCCGGAGTCGGTCAGGACGATCGGGTAGTGCCGGCCGACCACGTCGATCGCGCGGCGGTAGTCGGCGTCGTCGAACGTCGACGAGACCTCCGGCTCCACGTCGTTGGCGATGATCTCCAGGCCGGAGGGGGTCTGGGAGGTGTACTGCCGGATGTCCGCGTACGAGTGCAGGTGCGGGATGTTCTGCACCAGGTCGCGGATGGTGGCGCCGGTCTCGCGGCGTACGCGGCGGCCGAGGGTGCCGGCGTCCGGGTTGGCGTCGATCGCGAGGATCTTGTCCTGGCGTTCCGAGGCGAGGGTCGAGCCGAGGGCCGTCGTCGTGGTCGTCTTGCCGACGCCGCCCTTGAGGCTGATCACGGCGATCCGGTAGGAGGACGAGACCGGGGTGCGGATGAGGTCCAGCTTCCGCTGCCGCTCCGTCTCCTCCTTCTTCCCCCCGAACTTGAACCGCCCACTGCCCGCGCTGGGCGCCTTGCTCCGCTGCTTCTGCCGCTTGCTGTTGACGAGCCGATCGGCGGACAGCTCGACGGCGGCGGTGTAGCCGAGGGGGGCGTTGGTGTCGGGGGAGGGGGTGTGCGGGGGGTTCGGGTAGGGGGCTTGGTGTGGGTGTGGGTGTGGGTAGGGCTGTGGGGGTTGGGCGTTGGGGGTGGGGGGCTGCTGGACGGGTGTGGGGGTGGGTGCTTGGCCGGGTGCGTGGGTGGCTGCTTGGCCGGGTGCCGGGGTGGGGGCTTGGCCGGTCGTCTGGCCGGGCGGGGGGCCGAAGCCGGGGTGGGGCTGGGCTGGTTGGGGGGTGGGGTAGGTGGGGTGGGGTTGTGCCGGGGCCGGGGCCGGGGGTTGTGCCTGGGCCTGGGGTTGGGCGGCAGGCAGGGGTTGGGCGGGGGTGCTCGGCTGTGCCGGTTGGGTGGGTGAGAGCGGGAAGCCGTAGCCGGGCTGCGGTGTGGAGGGGGTGGGTGCGGGTGTGGCCGGGTGGCCCTGGGCCGGGTGCGCCAGGGGCTGTGGTTGGCCCGGCGACGGGAAGCCGTAACCGGCGGGTGTGGCAGGGGTGTTGGGCGGCTGGCCCTGGGTTGGGTGTGCGGGGTGGGCCGGGGGCTGGGGGAAGCCGTAGCCGGGCTGTGGGGCGGGATTGGTGTGTGGCTGGCCCTGGGCCGAGGGCTGAGGGGAGCCGTAGGCAGCCGGTGGGGCGGGGGCGCTGGGTGCCGGTGCGGCGGGCGGTTGGCCCTGAACTGACGGTGCCGCTTGGGCGGGGGCCTGTGGGAAGCCGTAGCCGGTCTGGGCTGGGGGCTGGGGGAAGCCGTGGGCAGCCGGTGGCGCGGGCGTGTTGGGTGGCTGCTCGCCGGAGGTCGGTGGTGTTGGTTGGGCTGGAGGTGGCGGGGGACCGTAACCGGGCTGCGGTGCGGGGGCGTTGGGGGCGGGCATGCCCGGCGGGGTGGGCTGCGGGAAGCCGTAACCGGGCTGCGCGTTGGCGGGCTGGCTCTGGTGCGTTGGCTGCGGGGGGCCGTATTCACCCTGTGGTGGCGTGGGTTGGCCGTCAGCCGGTGGTGCCTGCGGGAAGCCGTGTGCGCCGTGGGGCTGTGCGGGCGGGGCGGCTGCCAGAGGCGGTTGGCCGGGCGTGGGATCGGTCCACTGCGGGGCCGCGGGCGGCGCGGCCGGCTGGAACGACGGCGGCAACGGCGGTACCCCGCCTGCCGGAGGGGGCGGGGGAGCCCAGCCCGCCGGGGCGTTGGGGGTGTCGCCGGGAGCCGGAGTTGGCGGTGCCGCGGGGGCAGCTGCTGCCGGGGAGGTGGGGGCGGGCGCTTTCGGCTCCGCCGTGGTCGCGGTGGGGGTTGGAGCGGCCGGTGCGGCCGGAGTGTCGGAGGCGTAGCTGAGGGCTGGGTCTGCCGGTGCCGCGGGGGCAGCCGCTGCCGGGGAGGTGGGGGCGGGCGCTGTCGGCTCCGCCGCGGTCGCGGTGGGGGTTGGCGCGGCCGGGGCGGCGGGAGCGTCGGAGGCGTAGCTGGGGGCCGGGTCTGCCAGTGCCGACGCCAAGGAGCCGGTGGCGGGGTCGGGGGTGGGCGCTGTCGGCTCCGTCGCGGTCGCGGTGGGAGTTGGCGCGGCTGGGGTGGCTGGTGCGGCCGGGGTGTTGGAGGCGTAGCCGAGGGCCGGGTCTGCCGGTGACGCCGCCGGGGAGTCGGTGGCGGGAGCTGTCGGCTCCGCTGCGGTCGCGGTGGGGGCTGGAGCAGCCGGGGCGGCCTGCGTGCTGGGGGCCGGGTCTGCCTTTGCGGCCGCCGAGGACGCGGTGGCAGCACCGTGCGTGGGCGCCGTCGGCTCCGCCGTGGTCGCGGTGGGAGTCGGAGCAGCCGGTGCGGCTTCCGGTGCCGTGGGAGCAGCCGCCGCCGAGGAGTTGGCGGCGGATTCGGGCGCGGTCGGCACGGAGTCCGCGGCGGACGCCGTTGGCTGCGGTCCCGTTTCGGCAGTGGACGGCGCGCCGGTCTCCTCGGCGGCCGGTGCCGCGAGGGGGAAGTCGGTGTCCGTCGGGACGACATCGGCCGTCTTCGCGCGGGCGCTCTCCGTGTCGATGTCGACGTGCACCCGGTGGGCGTCGACCCACGCGCGGGCCCTCTCCTCGGGACTCTGGTCCTGCGTGGGCGCGGGGGCGGGTGGCTCCCCGAGCGCCGCGAGCTCCTCGAAGTTCCGCTTCAGCGAGGGCGCGGAGAAACGCAGGGTGGTCCCGCTCTCCAGATCCCCACTGCCCAGGTCACCGCTGTCCAGGCTTCCGCTCCCCGGTCCTCGGCTCCCCAGATCGCGACCCCCACCGTCAGACGCACCCGCCGGAGCGGCCGGAGCTGCCGGTGCCGCCGGACCTGCGGGCGCAACCGGAGCTGCCGGTGTTGTCGGCCCTACGGGCGGACCCGAAGCCGCGGAAGCCGCCGGAACAGCGGGAGCCGCGGGCGCAGTTGGCGCAACCCAAGCCGCCGCAGCGGTCGACTCAGCCGGTGCTGCCGGACCCGCGGGCGCAACCGGTGCCGCCGGCTCAGCCGACCCCACCGACGCCCCCGCCCACCCCTCCGCACCACCCGGCGCCATCGGCGCCCCCGATCCCGACCCCGACGCCGCCCCCGGCTCCCAGCCCACCCCACCGTTCCGCGAACGCGAACTCGCCTGCTCGTACCAGGGCGGCGGCGCGTAGTCGATCGTGAACTCGCCCGTCGGCTCGGCACCGAACCCCGTCTGCTCGGCACCGGACCCCGCGCCGGACGGGTCACCGGCGGGTGACCCGCCGCCCCCGCGGACATCGTCCCGATCGCTGCTCACAATGCCTCCTGGTGTGGTCGAGCACCGGCGTGCCGCCCCCGCCCCCCCCTATGACGTACGCGCGGGAACACAGGACACGTCCTGTCCCAGCCTAATCACCAAAACCGCCCGCACGGCAGGCCCGCCCACACCCCGTCGACTAGACTCGCCGCGCCGTGACCGGCGAGGTCGTGGCGGGGGAGGGCGTGGCGTGCGGAATCGGATCCGGATCAGGGGCGGTGCCCCGCCGGTGCGCGCAGCGCACCCCAACTGACCCGCTCCGCACCCGACCACGGCGAGAACTCACCTCATGCCTACCGCGCTCACCCACGACGACCCCGTACACCTCGGCCCGTTCCGCCTCGTCGGACGCCTCGGCAGCGGCGGGATGGGGACGGTGTACGTCGCACGGACCGCCGGCGGGCGAACCGTCGCCGTGAAGACGATGCACGCAGGCCTCGCTGCCGACCAGGCCGGACGGACCCGGTTCCGCCTCGAGATCGACGCCGCGCGGGTCATCGGCGGGCAGTTCGGGGCCAAGGTCGTGGACGCGGACCCGCTGGCCGAGACACCGTGGCTGGCCACCGAGTACGTACTCGGGCCGCCCCTCGACGAGGCCGTCGAGTCCGGTGGGCCGATGCCCGAGACGACCGTACGCGCGCTGGGCGCCGCCCTGTGCGGGGCACTCGGGCAGCTGCACCGCAGCGACGTCGTGCACCGCGACCTCAAGCCGTCCAACATCCTCGTCACGGCGTACGGCCCCAAGGTCATCGACTTCGGCATCGCCCGCGCCATCGGTGACGACCGCCTGACGCGCGTCGGCTCCGCCGTGGGCACCCCGGCGTTCATGTCGCCGGAGCAGGCCACCGGCCAGGAACACGGCCCGGCCGGAGACGTGTTCGCGCTCGCCGGAGTGCTGGTGTTCGCGGCGCGCGGCAGCGGCCCGTTCGGGAACGGGCAGGCCGCCGACCTGCTGTACCGCGTGCGGTACGGCGAGCCGGACCTGACCGGGGTGCCCGCCGCCCTCGTTCCCGTACTGGCACGCTGCCTCGACAAGGACCCGTCGCGACGCCCCACCACGTACGACCTGTCGGCCCAACTGCACACAGGGACAGGCGAGTTCGCCGATCACCTCTCCGAGGCGCTGCTCGGTGACATCGGGCGCCGCGCCACCGACGTATGGCAGACCGTCCCGCAGCGGCTGCCAGCCCCCGTGACCCATACGCTCCCGGGGACCACCGCGGTGGCCCCCGTCGCGAGCGCCCCCGTGTCGCGGCGCCGCTTCCTCGCCGTCGGGGGAGTGCTCGGCGTCGGCGCGGTCGCGGCCGCGGGCGCCCTGTGGTGGACAGGACGCTCCTCGGACGAGAAGAAGGTGGCCGACCCCAAGGCCCCCGACACCCGCAACCGGCGCAACCTCGACCCCCTCTGGAAGGACGAGGGCTACTTCGAGAGCAGCGTCGTCGACGGCGGGAAGTCGATGATCCCGGCCATCGTCGACGGGGTGGCCGTCGCGATGCGCGGGTACGCCCGCGGCTTCGGCGTGTCCGACGGCCTGAAGAGGTGGGACGACCACATCGGCAGCGGATGGCAGTGGACCGCCGCGAACGGCAAGCTCTACCACCTGTCCTACAACGTGTACCAGGACGACCGTGCCGGAGCGCCCGTCGCCGTCGAGACGATCGCCCCGCGCACCGGCAAGAAGGTCAAGACGCTCGCCCGCCTCGCCGACACCAACGACCACCTGGAGGGGAACCAATTCCTCTGCGTCGAAGGCGACATCGTCTACGTGGCGGTGGGCAAGGGCAAGGGCGGCACGCTCGGCTACGCGGCCACGCAGAAGTGGACGCTGCGCGCCGTGAACTGCGCGACCGGCAAGACGCTGTGGTCCCGGCCGCTGCCCAAGCGGGCCGAGCTCGACCAGTCCATGCACATCCTCGCCGCGAAGGTGGCCGGCGGGCGCCTGGTGACGTTCCAGCAGATGAAGGAGGACGAGGTCCACATCGTCGTACGGGACCTGAAGACCGGCGGCATCCTGTGGAACGTCCCGTACCGCGTCGACGACATCGCCACCCTGTGGGCGGCGATCGCGGCCGACGACACGCACCTCTACATCGGCGGCTCCAGGCTCCGCGCGGTGCGCCTCAAGGACGGCAAGGCGCAGTGGCAGACGCCGGAGGGCCGCCCGTTCGGGCCGCCGACGCTGGACGGCGGTGTCGTGTACGCCGTGGGTGAGGGCGTCGGGCTCGCCGCGTACAAGGCGAGCGGCGGCGGGCGGCTGTGGGTGGAGGAGGACGGCAGCGCCGACGAGCAGTCCAGGGCGTGGCGGCCGCTCATCGGCAAGCAGTGCGCGTACTACCGCAACGGCGCGCAGTTGCGCGGCGTCGACCTCAAGAGCCACGAGGTCGCGTGGACGTACAAGACGGACGGCGACCGCTTCTACGCGAACCCTGAGCGCACGCGCATCCTCTCCCTGAGCAACAACGCCAAGCTCGCCGCGTACCCCATGAAGTGACCCGAATGACGTGTCCCCCACACACGCACTCGCACACGTACAGGTTCCACGACCGCCTCCCGGCAGAAGGCCCCACATGAAACCCCTCGGCATCGGCGACCCCCTCCGCCTCGGTCCCTACCGCGTCCTCGGCGTGCTCGGCGAGGGCGGCATGGGGAAGGTGTACGTCGGTCAGGACGGCGCCGGGACGCTCGCCGCGGTCAAGGTGCTCAAGCCCGAACTCGCCCACGACACGAACCTCGCCCAGCGGTTCGTCCGCGAGGCGCAGGCCGCACAGGCCGTACGCAGCAAGGGAGTTGCGAACGTCCTCGGCGCGTGGACCGAGGGCGGCCGCCCGTGGATGGCCACCGAGTTCCTGGCGGGCCTCACCCTCGACCAGGCCGTCGAGGCACACGGCCCGCTCGCCGAACCCGCCCTGCGCGCCCTCGCCGCCTCCCTCGCGCACACCCTCGCCGACATCCACGCGGCGGGCTTCATCCACCGCGACCTCAAGCCGCCGAACATCGTGCTGACGTCGACGGGCCCGCGCATCATCGACTTCGGCATCGCCCGCCCCGAGCACGGACTGACCCTCACCACGACGGGCGAAGTGCCGGTCACCCCCGGGTACGGGGCCCCCGAGCAGGTGCTCGGCCGCCGCGTCACTCCGGCCGCCGACGTCTTCTCGCTGGGCGCGGTGCTCGTGTACGCGGCCAGCGGACGGCGCGCGTTCGACGGCGGGCACGTGGCGGCCGTGCAGTACGAAGTGGTGCACGGCGATCCCCAACTCCAGGGGATTCCGCCGGAGTTGCTGGCGCTCATCGCGCCCTGCCTCGCCAAGGACCCGGCCCACCGCCCCACCCCCGCCCAGATCGCCGGGGCGATGCGACCGCCCAAGGGCGCGGAGAAGGCCTGGCGGCGCGGCTCCATCGCCGACGCGATCACCGAGCGGGAGACCGGGGCCCGGCACCTGGCGACGACCATCGTGGGCGGTGCGCAGCAGCCGCAGCAGCCCGCCATGTCACGAAGACGCCTGCTGACGACGCTCGGCGTCGGTGGCGCCGTCGCCGCGGTGGGCGGCGGCACGGCCGCGTGGTGGTACGGCTCGCGCCCCGACAGCGCCCTCTTCGACATCCCGGCGGCGGTCAGGACCCCCGTACAAGCGCTGAAGTCCAAGCCCGCCGACGACTACTCCGAGAACGGCGGGGCCATGAAGCTGTGGTCCGTCACCACCGCGGACGCCACGTCGCCCGAACTCCTGCCCGTGCGCGACGTGTTGGTCTTCGCGCTCGGCTCCGGCGGCATCGGGGCGTACGGCGTCAAGAACGGCAAGCGGCGCTGGTCCGCCGAGGGCCTGCGGGCCAGGTCCGGATACGTGTCGCTGGCCGACCGGCTCGTCGTCGGCGCGGACGAACAGGGAACGCTGCACACCTTCGTGCCCTCCACCGGAGCCGCGAAGTGGACGTGCGAGCAGGCCGAGGCGGAGACGCTGCTCGCCGCCGGCCCCGACGCGGTCTACATGATCACGAAGGACGACCGGCTGCGCTGCGTCAACAGCGAGGACGCCGAGGTGCGGTGGACGGTCACCGTGCCCGCGAAGTTCCGCAAGAAGCTGCACGGCCCGGCCGCCGTCGGCGGGGGCGTCCTCGTCGTCCCGTCCACCGACGGCACGGTGCTCGCGGTGCGCACCAGCGACGGCCGTACGGCATGGCAGCAGTCGGAGGAGTCCGAGTCGGTCGTCCGCCCCACCATCGCCGACGGCATGGTCTACCTCAACAACAAGACCCTGGAGGCCTACCGGCTCCGCGACGGAAACCGGGAGTGGAGCACTTTCCAGCTCGGCGGCGCCAACTCCGTGTACAGCAAGTGGGGACCGCCCGAGGTGCACGGAAACCGGGTGTACGCCAACGCCGTCGACGTCACCCGATGCCACAACCGGGCCAACGGCGAACAGGAGTGGTTCGCGGTCGGCCCGTCCACGACCAGCCGTGTGCTGACGCAGGGCACGAGCGTCTGGTCCGTCGACAACGGCGACGGAATCGGCGAACTCCAGTTGAAGGGCATCCCGCAGAAGGACGGCAAGAACGCCTGGACGACGAGGTACCCGCGGCCCCACTACACGCAGCTCGCCGCTGGTGGAAACCGGGTCTTCCTGCTGATGGACAGCACGGTGCAGGCGCTGTCGGTGTTCTGAGCGGCGGTAGGCTCAAGGGGTTTTGTTCGCATCGGGCTACAGGGCGCCGGGGTAGTGGGGGGACACGTGCACAGCACCAGCGGCAGCGGGGTCCAGCAGACAGGCCCATACCTCCTGCTCACGTCCATCGACTCCCTCGACCAGCAGGTCAGGACCCCCGCCGCCCGCTACATCGCCCGAACCGCCGACGGCGACCGCACGGTCCTGCTCAGCACCCCGGCCACCGGCGTCGACCCGAACCGCTTCATGGCCGAAGCGGACGCGGCACGCTACCTGCTGGGCAGCTGGACGCTGCCGACGGTCGAACTGGCGCCGCCCGGCGGGGCACCCTGGCACGCGCGCCCGTACATCCCCGTACTGACCCTGCCGACCGCGCTCGCCCTCCACGGCGGCCCGCTGCCGGAGCGCACGGTACGCGCCCTGGGAGTCGCACTCGCCGAAACCCTGTCCGTCATCCACGGCCAGAGCCTCGTCCACGCCGGTCTCTCCCCGGCGGCGGTCCTGCTCTCCTTCGACGGCCCACGCCTCGACTGCTTCGGCGCGGTACGCGCGGCGACACCCGACGGAGCGGCGCGACGCGACCTGCCGGGCATCGACGGCACGGCCCTCGCCCCGGAACAACTGGCGGGCGGCCAACCGCGCCCGCTCGGCGACGTGTACGCGCTGGGCGCGACGCTCGCGTACGCCGCGACGGGCCACACGGTGCCCGAACGGGACGAACTCCCGGCGTCACTACGCTCACTGGTGAGCCGATGCCTGTCGCGCGATCCGGTGCAGCGCCCCCAACTGGCGGACGTGGTCGCCGAGTTGACGCAAGGTTCCATGCGGCAGTCGATCGGCTTCGGCGCCACCGACCACGCCTCGACGCTCCTCACCCCCGGCTGGCTGCCGGCCCGCCTGGTCGCGGCGCTGGCACACCAGGCGGCGTCGGTGCTGGACGCGGAGATGCCGGCGCCGGTGCACGGCTACTAGCCCTCGGCGCCGCCATCACGCGGAGCGGACTCCAGGTCGAACTCCCCGTCCCTGGCGCCGAGTACGAACGCCGTCCACTCCGCCTCGGTGTACCGCAGCACCGTCTCCGGCTCCAGCGACGAACGCATCGCCACGGCGCCGTCCGGCAACTTGGCGATCTCGACGCGCTCCTCGTCCTGCTCGGTCCCGGGCGCGCTCTCCCACGTGACGCCGGAGATGTCGAGCGCGTACAACTCGTTCTTCTCGCGCTCCTTACGGGCCTCGATCTCCTCCGGCGTCTCGCCTGTGGTCCCCACGCCGCATCAGCCCTTTCCGTCACTCTGTCGCAAACAACTTCAGCTTAGCGAGAGTCGGCCGACGGCATTCACGAATCCGTGGTGACCGGGGGGCATCACGTGACGCTTCCCGGCCGGTAGAACCGCTTGTAAGTGGAAATGGCGGTTTCGGCAGGGTAGTTGGGGACGTCGGTGATCTCGCCATTGAGTTTGGAGATCACGACGTTGCTGCCGCCCGGTTCCGGAGGCATGGCCGGATCGGTGGGTGGGGGGACGTGGGCGCAGATGAGGTAGCCGATGTCGAACTCATGAACCTTGAGGGTGACGGGGGCGCCGCTCGGCCAGGCGGTGGGGAACTGAGTACGGCCGATCTCCAGCGCCTCCTCGGCGTTGGCCGGGACCGGGCGTTCGCTTCCGCTGGGGGTGGTCACGCGTGGGCTCCTGATTCACTGCTTCATTACAGGGACGGCGAGCGGGCACTGCGGATCCATCAGATCCATCAGATCCATCAGATCCATCAGATCCATCAGATCCATCAGATCCATCAGGTCCGTCATGTGGGGAACTGCCCGACCCATGTTCGTTCCAGGAGATGCCTCGGCAGATACTCGGACTCGACGTCGACAGGAATACCTGCGTCAAAGGCCATGCAGGCGATGGCCAACGGCCCCAGGGCCACCAACCCCTCGCTGCTCGTGTTCCGTGAGTCCTCGGACCAGTACTCGCGATGCCAGGTGACGGCGTCGGCCAACGCGGAATTGAACGGTTCCGGCTCCTGGCGCTGATAGCGATGGAAAACTTCGAGCGGCGGGTAGAGGATCTTGAGCATCAGTTCGGCACTGGCGATATGGGGAGCCGCGGGATCCGTGCCGTCGATGGCGGTGACCAGGGTGTTCCACGTCTCCTGGCGGCCGAACCAGGCGTTCTGCAGCGTTTCCACCCATGCGTAGATGTACTCGTCGAACTCCACTCCGGAGGCACGCAAGAACGGGACGGGTACGCGCGCGAGTTGATCGAGGCGTTCGTTCTCGCGGCAGATTGCGGCCAGGTAGTACGAGGTCAGCCAGTTTCCCGCGTGCAGGTACTCCTGGGGTCCGGTCGCGGGAAGGCTCTTGGTCTCGCCCTTGGTCCCAATACGGCAGGGGACGGGCCCTTCCGCGGCACGGCCGGAGAGGAACAGGCCGGAACCGACCTGCATGGCGATGACCCACGCCTCCCACGTCCGGAACTCCGCCGCCGCGGGATCCTCGAGACAGGCCCACTTGGCGACGGTCAGTGAAAGGTCCAGCGCGTCATACCGGTCGAACTCCGATGTCTCGAGTTCAGCGAGAGCGTCTCGCGCGCTCTCGACGACCGGTGCCATGGCGTCGCCCGCGTTGTCCGCGTTGCCCAAGGGAAGGTCATGACGGGGAACTCGGATTACCACACGCCTCTCACCCCTTCTCTTCCCTTCCCCGATCTGCATTCCCTCTATGAACGAGCCAGCATAGAGGGACCCGTTCGGCTCCTGTACCGGGACCAGAGACACAGGACATACCTCAACTTCCTTGCCTTGAGGGCGCTTCGGGAGCCCCTGGCCACGGCGTGCCGGTCGAGCGGGACTCTTTGGTGGAGGAAGCGGCCCGATGGGCGTACGGGCCCGTTGCGTCCGGGAGGATGTCCTGACGCATCAGCACGGGAGGACTCCAGCAGTGAGCAGCAACCATCCGGGCCCGTACGCCGGCCAACCCCAACAACCGGGGCCCTACGGCGCGCAGTCGGCACCGTACGGGCAGCCGGGTCAGCCGGCGCCGCCGTACGGACAGCCGGGGCAACCTGGACCGTACGGACAGCCGGGTCCGTATGGGCAGCCCGGTCAGCAGCCGGGGCAGCCGCCGTACGGCGTTTACGGGTTCCCGCAGCAGCCGGGTGGTTACCCGCCGCCGCCACGCCGCGGCGGTCTGGCGAAGACCTTGGTGTTTGTCGCGGGCGGGGCGGCGTTGATGACGCTGATCGGCTTCGGCCTGTTCTGGATCCGCGACGCGCAGGGCCCGGACGACGACGGCCCGCACAAGCTGACGGCGCCGTCGACGATGTCGTTCGCCACGTACTACCGCGCCGGCGACCCGTCGGATCCCGGCCTCGCGACGGACGATCCGAAAGAGCTGGAGTGGCACGAGATGGCGAAGCCCACGGAGATCGCCGTCAGTTACTCCGACGAGCTCCTCGACAACGTCGACACCTCTGATCCGGGCGCGGCCCAGGACACGTTGCAGCGTGCGCAGAACGGCAAGCGGTTCTCGGTTACGGGTGCCTACGGCGAGTTCCGCAAGCCCGAGCTGGCCTTGTCCTACTACTTCGGCCTCGTGGAGGACAAGCTCACCGAGGCTACGGACAAGGCCCCCGGCCACGTCGTCTCGTCGTTGGACGTGCCGGAGGACACGGAGGCGGACTCGCTCGAAGGCGGCGCGGTGATGCGGTGCGCGGACTTGAAAGTGGACAGCTGGGACGACGACAACCCAGCCACCGAGACGACGGTGTGCGGTTGGGCCGACTATTCGACGGTCGGAGTGGTCACTGCGTACGACGGGACTCTCGGGGTGTTGAAGGAGGACTCGGCGGAGCTCACGGGGCACATCCGCACCGAAATGCGCGTCGAGAACTAGGCGCGCAGGCGCAGACGCAGACGTGAGGCCCGTGACCAGGTGGATGGTCACGGGCCTCGGTGCGTCAGGCGCTTACTGGCGCGGGGGACCCCATTGCGGGGGCTGCTGCTGGCCGTAGGGGCCGGGCTGCTGCGGCTGGGGCGGGTAGCCGCCTTGCTGGTAGACGGGCGGGGGCATGGTGCCGGGGGCGCCGGGTCCGCCGGGGCCGCCAGGGCCGCCGCGGTTGTTCTTGTTGCGGGAGACGACGACGATGACGACCACCACCACGATGACGACGAGTGCGGCGATGCCGATGCCGACGTAGAGCAGCATGTTGGAGCTGTCGTCCTCCGACGAGTTGGAGGCGTTGCCGGTGGCGGGGGAGGGGGACGCACCGGCCTTGTCACCCGAGGCCTTCGGGAGCGCGGACAGGTCCCAGGGGCCGTTCGCGCCGCCCTTGGGGATGTTGGCGGTGAGGGCCTTGAGCGGGCTCAGGTCGCCGTAGCCGTGGCGCTCGTCGGGCAGCTTGGCCTTGTCGACGCCCTTGGCGATGTACGTCGACTTGATGATGCGGTTGGCCAGCTGGCCAGGCGTGTAGTCCGGGAACTTCTGCTTGAGCAGTGCAAACGCGCCGGAGGCGATGGCGGCGGACATCGACGTGCCGTCGGTGGTCAGGTAGTCGCCTTGGTGGCTGTTGCCGTCAGCGTCGTCGTAGTCGCCGTTGGCGGTGGCTACGGTGATGCTCTTGCCGGGAGCGGTGTAGAGCAGGTCCTTGGAGGAGTTCGAGTCCTCCCAGACGGTGCCGCTCTGCGTGGAGCCGCCAACCTGGGAGACACCGGGGACGGAACCAAGGCCGTCCCTCTCCTCGACTCCACTGTTGCCGGAGGCCTGGACTACGACGACGTTGTGGGCGAGAGCGTAGGCGATGGCATCTTTGTCGCCCTGGCCCGAGTAGTTCTGGGAGATGGAGATGTTGATGACATCCGCGCCTTGGTCGACGGCGTAGCGAATGGCCTCGTTCCAGTTGCAGGCAACATCCTTCTCCGCATCGACAGCACCGCCCTCAGTGGCGTAGATGTCCACAGGGAGGATCTTCGCGTCCGGTGCCAATCCCAGCATGCCTTGGCTATTGCCGGATCCGTGGCCGTGGGCGGCGATCAACGAAGCCATGCCCGTGCCGTGGTCGTCGGCGATCTCGCGATTGGCCGGCTGACCGTCCTTGCAACGCTTGCCGGGGAGCACGTTGCCCTTCAGGTCGGATTGAGTACCGTCCACGCCGTCATCGAGGACGGCCACGGTGACGCCCTTGCCCGTGGCTACCTTGTGTACGGCGTCGATGTCGAACGCCTTGTTCTGCCACTGGTCGTTTCTGGTCGCGTCCGCGGATGCGGCCGATGCGGTGCCGAGCACCAGGGCTCCCACCATGGCCGCGCCGCCGATCGCGCGTAGCGTCCTGTGCGCGAAGCGCATGCTCTGACACCTTTCGTGGTGAATTCCGTGCTGATGTGCGTGGGGCCCACGACCGGATTGGTCGTGGGCCCCACGAACGGTATCTGGTTACTCGATGACGGGCGGGTTGGCCTTGCGGTCCTTCGGCTTCCAGGTGCTCTCGTCCTCGACGAGGTAGTCGGGGAGCCGACTGTTGTTGCCACCCTCGCCGCGCTGCCTTCCGGCACCGCGTCCGCCTGCGGCTCCGGCGGGACCGAAGCCGCTGCGGCCGTTCTGGCCCTTGCCGCCGGTACCGGCGCCGGTACCGCCCGCGCCGGTGCCACGGTTGCGGAGCCCCGAACCGCCCGGGGTGAACGCCCCGCCGGTCTTGCCCTTGGCTCCGCCGACCGCGCCGCCCTTCAGCCGGGCCCCTGCACCGGTCCTGCCGGCGGCGCCCTTGCCCGCCGCACCGCCGCCGGCGCCCATGCCGCCGCCCATGCCACCCATGCCGCGACCGGCTGCGCCCGTGCCGCGACCGGCGGCACCGCCGCCCATGCCGCGACCTGCTGCTCCTCGCCCGGCCGCGCCGCCGCCTGCCCCACGGGCAAGACCCGCCGCGCCGCCGGCGAGTCCGCCCGCCATGCCACCGGCCATGCCGCCACCCAACCCGGCTCCACCGGCACCGGCACCGGCTCCAGCGCCACCGCCAATGCCGCCACCGGCCCCGAGGCCGCTACCCGCTCCGCCCGCGGAACCCGGGCCGCCGGTGAGGCCGGGGGCTGCACTGTCCAGGCCCGTACCGATCTGGGAGGCGTCCGGGGATCCCGAAGTAGTCGGAGGCTTCAGTCCGTTCGTGTCGAAGCCGGGGATGCCCTGGCCGGCTCCGCCTCCGCCGATGCCGGTGCCGCCGCTGATCCCTGGGTTGGTGCCACCGGCGCCGGGGACGTTCATGTCGCCAGGGCCGTTGATGCCAGGCGTCTTGGGGTTTTCAGGTGGCGTGTATTCGCCGCCCCTTTTGAGGGACGCCGCATTCGACTTGTAGTTGTTCCCCAACTTCTCCATGTGGATCGCAGCCTGGAGCGCCGCCTGCTTCTTCGCCCCCATCTTGTCGCCCCACCTGTCGATGACTCGCTCGGTCGGCATGCCGCTGGCGAGGTCGGCGTCGATGCTGCTCCCGGAGCTCCTGACGCTTTGGTACAGCTGGTAGTCGGCGTAGAGCGCACTGGCGGGATGGGCGATCATCATGGCGTAGTCCTTGGCGGACATGTTGCTGAACATGTCCGTCGCGGTGTCCCACGCCTCGTCCCACCAGCTGACATCGATGCTCTGGACTTGGTCCTGGATGGTGTACAGCTCGTCCGCGGAGTTGCTCATCGCCCTGCCGGCGAGGTCCGCGAAGTTGCCGCCCTTGGCCATCTCCTGGCTGATCTTGTCAGCCTCTTGCTTGAACTTGTCCGCGGACGAGCCCTTCCACTTCTCAAGGACCTTCTTCACCGCGTTGTCGAACTGTTGCTTGAGGCCCCCGCTGCCGTCGGAACCAACGAGGTGCTCCTTGACCTCGGTCCAGTTCTGCGAGACCTCCTTGACCGTCTGCGGCTTTGCGTCCGAGACCATCTGCTTCAGTCTGTCAAGGTCGTTCTGGTTGAAGTGGGTGTCCCAACCCTGGCCCGATCCACTGCCACTCAAGCCGCCGCCCGACGGCGCGTCAGCAACCATCTCCCCGTCCCCCTTCAGGCGTTGCGGTTCGCGACGCCAGAGTTGCCGGTCTCCTTGACCGTGTTGTCTGCCTCGGCGTCCTGATACTTGCCGCGGGCCGTGTCCGTCTTCTTGCCGAACTTCTCGACGAGCTTCTCGATCTTCTCGATCATGTCGACTTCGATCTTGTGCTTCATTTCTCCGTGCGCGTCGTACAGCTCCTGCGCCTCGGAGAATCCGTTGCCCAGCGCCCCGTTCGGCAGGTACGTCCCGTACTTCGCCTTGTCCTTCGGCCCGCTCATGTCACTCAGGACCTGATTCAGCTCCTTGACCACCTGGTCAAGGGCGTCAAGATCGACCTCGTAACCACCGTCAGCCATCGCAGGCCGCCTTCCCCGTTTTCCCCGAATGCCCTTGTGTCGCGCTCAGTTCAGTGCGCAGACAGCTTCTCTAGGATCGCTCCTCGCACACTGAACTCACAAGTCGAGCACAGCTTCCCTCACAGAACGTCCCCGCCGCGCCGCCTCGCGACGCCCGCGCAACGTCCCCGCCGCCTCACAGAACGTCCTCGCCCCGCCGCCGCAACCAGTCCCGCCGCGCCATCGCGCCCGCCGCGATCACCGCGAGGCCGAGGCCGCCGCCGATCACCAGGTACGCGCCGTAGCGGGCGTTGCGCTCCTGGGGGGTTTCGCCCAGGGTCAGCTTTGCGGCGATGATCTTTTCGCCGGGGCCGTTCGACGTGCCCTTCTGCAGGTCGGCGTTGGTCGGTTGACGGGTCGGCTCCGTGTCGTCCTTGATCGCCGTGACCGGGTCGAGGACGCCCCAGCCGACGTTCTTGTCGTGGTACGCGTGCGTGCGCATCGCCGTCGACTCGAGGTGCCAGATGACCTGCTTGGGCTCCCAGTTCGGGTGCTGCTGCATGAGCAGCGCCGCCACGCCGGTCGCGTACGGGGCAGAGAAGCTGGTGCCCTGGTCGACGCACTGGCCGCCGACCGGGACCGTGGAGACCATGTCGACGCCCGGGGCGGCGATGTCGACATGCTCGTTGGGGGAGGAGAACGGGGCGCGCTCGTTGTTGCGGTCGGAGGCCGCGACGGACAGCACGTTGGAGTTGGGAAGCGCGGCCGGGTAGCTGTTGGAGTCCTTGCCGCTCTCGCCGCTGTTGCCCGCGGAGGCGACGATGAGGATGCCGGCCCGCTCGGCGCGGTTGACGGCCGCCACCAGTGGGCCGAGCTGGGACTCGTCGGCGGTGGTGCCCTGGGAGACGTTGATCAGCTTGATGTCGTTCTGAATGGCGAAGTTGATCGCGCTGATCATCGAGCCCAGGTTGCCGCCGGCCTCCTTCGTGCTGGTCTGCAGCGGGACGATCGTGGCACCAGGGGCCATGCCGTGGAACCCGGAGCTGCGGATCTGGCGGGCGGCGATGATGCCCGCGACCTTCGTGCCGTGACCGACCTCGTCCTTCGTCGCGCTGGAGCCGGAGACGAAGGACTTGCCCTTGGCGACGGCGCCGCTGAGCTGGGTGTTCTTCGTGTCGGTGCCGGTGTCGACCACGCCGACCTTGATGCCCTTGCCGTTGCCGTGCGCCCACAGTTGCTTGGTGAGGACGCGCTGCAGGGACCAGGGGGTGCCCTTGATGACCTTGCCGCCGAACTGGCAGTCGGTGCTGGCCAGTTGGGTGCCGTCGTCGGCGGCGGCGGGCGTGGCCGCCGGGCCCGCGACGCCGAGCGCCGCGAGCGCGGCGGTGGCCGCGAGCACCGCCGCGGCGCGCCGGGTGGGCGAGGCCGTGGCGGTCGCCGGGGGAGCCATGTTGTCCATGCGGTATGCCCTCCCGGTCACGAGTTCTGCGTCTGCTTGGCGTCGTCCGTCGTCAAGTCCGGGCCCGACGGCAGGAGTTGCGACCAGACCTCGGGGACCTTGACCGCGTTGACCTCGCCGTAGCCGAGCCGCGCCTTGGACTGGTTGACTTCCTTCTTCGCCGATCCGGAGGTGTTGCCGGAGTCGTTGTTGACGGGCAGGTGGTACCGCAGACCCGTGTCCGTGACCAGGTAGTTGAAGCCGCTGGCCGAGGAGCCCGTCTGCTCCTGGTAGAGCATGCCGCTGCCGGGGCTGACGTACGACGAGGCGCTCGCGGAGATCTTCCCGATCGGCAGGCTCTTGCCCGCCCACAGGTTCCGGGCGCCGCCGTTGTCGCCCTGATAGACGGAGCAGGAGACGTCCTTGCCGCCGGTGCCCGAGGCGGCGTTGGCTCGAGTGACCTTCTGCTTCGGCCAGTTCAGCTTGCCGCCGGCCTTCTTCACCGCGGGGGCGTTGTCGTACAGGGATCCCTCGGTGGGGTGGATGTCCGTCTGCTGGACCTTCACGTACTCCGGCGCGCCGTCCGGGTACGCGGCGCCGACGGTCTCCTTGAGCAGGCTCGCCTCGAAGTCCGTGATGGCGATCAGGCGGTCCTTCTCGACCAGGTACTTCTGCTTCTGGGCGCCCTCGATCAGCGTGCCGACCTTGTTGTGCCCGGCGGGCAGGTCGGGGGCCGTCGAGGTGCCGCCGAGGCCGTCGACGCTCGGCAGGGAGATCGGGACGGGGGCCTCGCGGAGCGTGTTGAGCCAGTCGTCCGACACGGTCTGCGGCTTGGCCTGCGCGCCGAAGAGCGTGGCGATCAGCGAGTCGAAGCCCCCGCCGGGCCCGTCGACGAGTCGGTAGGCGACGCCGTTGCTGCTCACCAGGTACGGCTTGCCCGTCTTGTCCTGTACGTACAGGGCCTGGGTGGAGCCGAGCCTGCCCTTGCTCGTCGAGGTGACCTGCGACTCGTCGTTCTTGTCGAGAACGAAGACCGTCTGCTGCACGGAGGCCTCGTCCGAACCGCCGCTGGGCTGCTGGCACAGCGCCCATGTCTTCGCCGTACCGGCGTCCTTCGTGCTGGGCATCCGGTCGGGGGCGTACGGAATTCCGACCATGGAGCCCTGCGTGATGTCGGAATCGTCAAGGAATTTCTCCTTGACCTTCTTCACAGAATCTCCGCCGGTCTTTTTCGGGTCGAGCAAAAGCTTCGCGGAGGCGAGGTTCAGTACCGGGTGCAGGACGCCGACGCTCTTGCCGCTCTTGTCTTTCGTGTCCGACTTGAGTACGACGTACCGCGTCGCCGACGGATCCGTGACGATGATCCCGGCCTCAGGCGTGTCCCAACCCTTCGGCGCCACCGGGCTGATCATGCCGCAGGCGCCGAAGCCCGCCAGTACGACCACGGCCATGACGATGCCCGGGACCGCGTGCTTGAGCGGCCGCGGGGCGCTGTCCACCGATCCATTGGGGAGTGGTTTGAGAAAAGCGGCAACGGTCCGCTTGCGTGCGAAATTGTAGGCATTCAGCTCATCACGACGTGATGCCATCGTTACGTTTTCTCCCCGTCCTCGCTGGACCGTGCTGGACTATTGCTGCGGGTCCACTTCTCGACCACCCCCGGCGCATGCGCCGCACGGGCCTCTACTATGCCGTGTGGTGATCGGGCCGTAGCGTACGGGTACGGTTTTTCCACGCGCCAGCCGACGTTGGGTCCCGATGGCCCGGGGCGGTCCGATTCCGACCGATTCAACCCAGCCGGCCATCACGAATCATCACAGCAGCGAGCGAAGGAGCAGGGCGGGGGATGTCCAGCGCCAGCAGGACCCGACAGCGCGGCAATCAGGGGCGACCGGCCCCGAACGGGCGCCGCGGAGGGGGCCGTTCAGGCGGCCGCCCCACCGGCCGACCCGGCGGGCAGGGCGGACGCGGCGGGCGGGGCAGCCGTACCGCGCAGGTCGCTCCGCCGCCACCGCAGCAGCAGGCCACAGGTCCGGCGAGGCCGAAGCTGCCTCGCAAGATCGGCAGCTTCGGACCGATCAGCACGCACCACTTGGTCATCATCGAGATCGCGCTGGCGCTCGTCGTCGCGGCCGCCGCGATCAAGGCGGTGCTGATCCTGCCCGCCGCCGTCATCGGCGGGCTGCTCGTCTTCCTTCAGCTCGGCCGGCGCCGTCGCCACCCGCTTCCCGAGTGGATGGCGATCGGCCGCGCCCTCAAGCGCCGCCGCCGCGCCTTCAACGGGCCGCCGCCCGCCGACATCGACAGCGGCTTCGCGCCGCTCCTCGAGGCGGACCCCAGCCTGCGCACGTACGAGTACGAGGCGCGCGACCGGCGCCTCGTCGGCTTCGTCGGTGACGGTACGTTCCTGACGGCACTCGTTCAGGTGGACTCCGCGCCCGGCCCGCTGCGCCCGCAGGGTGACGCGCGGCCGCTGCCCGTCGAGCTGCTCGCCGAGACCCTCGACGTCGAGGACATTCACCTCGAATCGGTGCAGCTGGTGCAGTACACCCAGCCCGCGCCCGCCCCGCACCTGCCGCCGCAGGCCCTCGCCGCGCAGGCGTACGCCGCGCTTCAGGCGCAGGCCGGAACGCCCGCGGTGCGGATGACGTGGGTGGCCCTCAAGCTCGACCCCGAGCTGTGCCCGGAGGCCGTGGAGGCGCGCGGCGGTGACCTGCGCGGCGCCCAGCGCGCCCTGCTGCGCGCCGCCGACCAGCTGATCAGCCGGCTCAACGGACAGGGCTTCGTCGCCGAGGTCCTCGACGAGAACGCCGTCCTGTCCGCGCTCTCCGTCGCGACCTGCGTCAACCCGCGCGCCAACCTCAACGCCCAGTCGCAGCAGGGCCGTTCGGGTCCGCGCACCGAGGAGAGCGTGCGCGCCTGGCGGTGCGACGACCGGTGGCACGCCTCGTACTGGATCGGCACGTGGCCGCAGCTCGGTCGCGGTGGCACGCCGCTCGGCGCGCTCGCGTCCGGCCTGTCCACGACCCGTACGCTCGCGACGACGTTCAGCGTCGCCCTCGCGCGCGCGGGCCGTGAGGACGTCGCGGTGAGCGGGCACGTACGCCTCTCGGCGCGCAGCGAGAACGAACTCGGGCAGGCCAAGCGCGAACTCGAGCGCGCCGCCTCCGGCCTCAAGGCCGGCCTCGTCCGACTCGACCGGGAACAGCTGCCCGGCCTCCTCGCCACCCTTCCCCTCGGAGGCACGCGCTGATGAGCACCCCCGGCAACCAGGACCCCCGCCAGCAGATGACGCCCGAGCAGTACGCCGAGCAGGAGCGCCGCGCCGCTGAGGCGGCCGAGCGGCGCAGGCAGTGGGAGGCGCAGCAGGCCGCCGCCCAGCAGCAGGGCGGGTACGGCTACCCGCAACAGGAACAGCAGCAGCAACAACAGCAGGAACAGCAGCAGTTGACGCCCGAGCAGCACGCGGAGAACGAGCGCCGGGCCGCTGAGGCGGCGGAGCGGCGCAGGCAGTGGGAGGCGCAGCAGGCCGCCGCTCAGCAGCAGCCGACGCCGGAGGCCGGTGGGTACGGCTACCCGCAGCAGCAGCAACAGCCGACGCCCGAGGCGGGTGGCTACGGCTATCCGCAACAGCAGCAGCCCACGCCCGAGGCCGGCGGCTACGGCTACCCGCAGCAACAACAACAGCAGCAGCCGGTCCCGGACCAGAGCGGCTACGGCTACCCGCAGCCCACGCCCGAGCAGGCGGCGCAGCAGCAGGCCGCGCAACAGCAGGCCGCCGCCCAGCAGCAGCAAGCCGCCCAACAGCAGGCCGCCCAGCAGCAGGCCGCCGCAGCCCAACACGCGGAAGAGCAGCGGCAGTTGCGCCTCCGTTACCAGGAGGAGCAGCGCCGCGCCGAGGAGGCCGAGGCGCGCCGCCGTGAGTGGGAGGACCAGCAGCGCCAGCAGCAGATGGCGCAGCAGCAACAGCTCGCGGCCCAGCAGCAGGCGGCCGCCCAGCAGCAGTACGCGGGGGCGCACCCGGACCAGCAGCCGCAGGACCCGTCCCAGGGCGTCGTCGGCGGCATCGCCCAGGTGCCGCAGCAGGCGGCCCCCGCGGCCACCGGCGCCACCATGACGTACGCGCCCGCGCCGGAGGTCGGCTCGGGCCGGCCCACGCACCGGGCGCTCCCCGACGAACCCGAGGACGACGACTTCGCGGAGTTCGAGGACGAGTTCTCCACACCCGGTTACGGGCTGCGCGGCCCGCGCCGCCGTCGGCACGTCATGTCGAAGAAGTCGCTCGGCTCGCTCGGCGTGAGCGTCGGTGACGACGGCGTCGTCATCGGCGTCGACCCGCAGGGCAGCCCGGCCGTCCTCGACGTGCTGCGGCCGAAGCCCCGCGAGATCGTCGTCGTCGGCTCGATGTGGACCGCGCAGATCATCGCGCTGCGCACCGCGGCCATCGGCGCCCGGATCGCCGTCGAGTCCGTGCGGCCCGCCGCGTGGGCGCCGATGGCGCAGGCCGCGGGCGGCGGACTGCAGTGCGTCTCGGTGTACGAGCCGCGTCAGATGGCCGCGCAGGGCGCGTCGGTGGCGAGCCCGGTCCTCGTCGTACGGGACCTGGGCGCACAGCCCGGACGCTCCCAGATCGCGCCGACGCCCTGGCAGTCGACGCTCACCGTCGTGCCGTTCCTCGGCCCGCGCGCGCCGCGACTGCTCGCCCGCGCCGACGTCATCGGACTGCAGAACCTCTCCCCGCAGGAGGCCGAGGCCATCGGCCGGGTGCTGCGCCTTCCCGAGCAGCTCACCCAGACGCTGCCGACGCTCAGCGACGCGACGATGCTGTGGATCGCGGGCGACAAGCGCCAGTTCGTGATGGTGCAGCCGACGGAACCGGAGACCGGGCTGCTCGGCGGCCCGCGCCGGATGGACTGACGCCCGGCGGAGTTCGGCGTGTGACGTCCGGCGGGCCCCGGCTCGCTTGCGGTGTCCGGTTTGCTTGTGGTGTCCGGTGGAGTCCGGCGCGCGACGCCCGTCCGACTCAGGCGGGTAACGCCCGTCGGACTCAGGCGTGCGACGCCCGTCGGACTCAAGCGGGTAACGCCCGTCGGACTCAAGCGTGCGGCGGGTGGTCCCGAAGAGGCGTGGGGTGGCCCCGTATAGAGCGGGTACGCGACGTGTACCGACGGGTACGTGACAAGTACCGCCTTTACGGAGGCCGCCCCGAACCGTTTACGCTGTCCGGACGAACGGCTGAGACGCAAGTGACGCGGGGCCGCCGCGACGGTCGGGGGCGACGACGAGCGACCCACCAGGTCCCGCCGGAAACCGGTCGTTCAGGTGCACAGCAGAGACCAGGAGGCACAGTGACCAGTGACCGGGACCAGCGGAACCCGGAACCCGGCGACGGTTCGATCGAGACGGAGCTGACGGGAGAGTTCCGGCTCGATTTCGACGCGCCGTCCTGGTACGCGCAGCCAAGCGAATCGTCGAGTACGACGCCGCCGTCCGGTACGCCCGCGCCCCCCTCGTCCAACACGGCAGGGGGGAGTGCGACTCCGCCTCCGCCCGCGCCGGGTCCCCCGTCCGAGGGGTCCGCGCCGCCGCCGGCCGCTCCTGGGTTCCCGACCTTCGGGGCTCCGACGGGTACGGGTCCGGGGGAGGCGGCTCCGGCCGCGCCCGCGCCCGCCGCTCCGCCGGCCGCACCTGCCGCGCCTCCGGCTCCTCCCGCTGCCGACGCCGATCCCACCGCGTCGAGCCGTCGGTCCGGTGCCGTCGACCCCACGGGTGATCTGTGGGGTGACGACGATGACGATGACGACGACGCCGTTGACGGCGCGGACTCCGGGACGGCGACGTCCGAGACCGTGACCGCCGAAGCCGCGACGTCCGGGGACGCGGGCGACGTGAACCAGGCGGCCGCGCCTGCCGGTTCGGCCGCGCCTGGTGCCCCGCCGGTTGCGGAAGGTGCCGCTCCGGCGACGCCTCCCGCTCCGGTCGCGCCGCAGCCGCCGACCGCCGGTGGTTACGGCTACCCGCAGCCCATGCCGCCCCAGCAGCCGGCCCCCGGTCAGCCGGCCCCGGCCGCGCCGCAGCCGCCCACTGCCGAGGGTTACGGCTATCCGCAGCCCATGCCGCAGCAGCAGCCCGCTCCCGGTCAGCCGGCTCCCGCGGCGCCGCAGCCGCCGGCCCCGGGTTACGGCTACCCGCCGCAGCCCGCTCCGGGGTACGGCTACCCGCCGCAGCAGCAGCCGGGCCAGCCGCAGCCTCCGGCGCAGCCCCAGCCGCAGGCACAGCCCGCTCCCGGTCAGCCGGGTCAGCCGATGCCTCCGCAGCAGCCGGGTCCGTACGGTCAGCCCGCTCCCCAACAGCCGGGTCCGTACGGCCAGCCCGTCGCGCCGCAGCAGCCGGGTCCCTACGGTCAGCCCGCGCAGCCGCAGCCGGCTCCCGGTCAGCCGCAGCCGCCGACCGCCGGTGGTTACGGCTACCCGCCGCAGCCGGCTCCGGGTTACGGCTACCCGCCGCAGCAGCCGGGCCAGCAGCAGCCGCAGCCCCCGGCGCAGCCGCAGCCCGCTCCCGGTCAGGAGCCGGGTCAGGCGCCGCCCGCGCCGCAGGGCCCGTACGGCCAGCCGCCCCAGCAGGGCCAGCCCGCTCCGGGCCAGCCCGCCCCCGGTCAGCCAGCTCCGGGTCAGCAGGCCGCTCCCGGGGCCCCGGCCCCGAACGCGTACCCGCAGCCGGCCGTCGACCCGCGCGCGGGCTGGGACCCGGGTGCGGGCCAGCAGCGTTCGGCGCCCGGCGCCCCGCTCGGCTACAACGCGCAGGTCGAGCTGAGCTCCGACCGACTCCTGCGCAACCAGCCCAAGCGCAAGAACAACAACAAGGGCCCCAGCAAGTTCAAGTTGGGCGCCAAGGCGGCGGAGGCCGAGCGGCAGCGCAAGCTCCAGATGATGCGTACGCCGGTCATGTCCTGCTACCGGATCGCCGTCATCAGCCTCAAGGGCGGCGTCGGTAAGACGACCACGACGATGTCGATCGGCGCGACCCTCGCCTCGGAACGCCAGGACAAGATCCTGGCGATCGACGCCAACCCGGACGCCGGCACCCTCGGGCGCCGCGTACGCCGCGAGACCGGCGCGACCATCCGCGACCTGGTGCAGAACATCCCGCACCTGCACTCGTACATGGACATCCGCCGGTTCACCTCGCAGGCCCCCTCCGGCCTGGAGATCATCGCCAACGACGTGGACCCGGCGGTCTCGACGTCCTTCAATGACGCCGACTACCGCTCCGCGCTCGACGTCCTCGGCAAGCAGTACCCGATCATCCTCACCGACTCGGGTACCGGTCTCCTCTACTCCGCGATGCGTGGAGTCCTGGACCTGGCCGACCAGTTGGTCATCATCTCGACCCCGTCGGTGGACGGCGCGTCCAGCGCCAGCACGACCCTCGACTGGCTGTCGGCGCACGGGTACGCGGACCTCGTCCAGCGTTCCCTCACGGTCATCTCCGGTGTCCGCGAGACCGGCAAGATGATCAAGGTCGACGACATCGTCAGCCACTTCGAGACGCGCTGCCGCGGCGTGGTCGTCGTCCCGTTCGACGAGCACCTGGCGGCGGGCGCCGAGGTCGACCTCGACATGATGCGGCCGAAGACGCGTGAGGCGTACTTCGAGATCGCGGCGCTGATCGCCGAGGACTTCGCGCAGCGCGCCGAGGCCCAGATGCAGGCGGGCGGCATGTACGGCGGCCAGCAGCCGGGCATGCCCCCGGCCGGCTTCCCGCCGCAGCAGCAGGGCTACGGCCAACAGCCCCCGGCGGCCCCGCAGCCGGGCCAGCAGGGCTACGGCTACCCGCAGCAGCAACAGCCGCCCCAGGCCCCCCAGCAGCCGCAGCCGCCGCAGCAGCCGGGTGGCGGCGGCCTGCCGTCGGGCTGGACGACGGGGCAGCCGCCGCAGTAGGCAACAGCAGTACAAGTACAAGCACGAGGGAGGGGCCCACGTCCGACGCGGACGTGGGCCCCTCCCTCGTATGCGCTCGCCTACTTACGCATTCACCGCTGGAAGGTCGCCCGCAGATGCTGATCGAGCCAGGCGGTCCAGGCGGGCAGATCGATGTTGCTGTACGAGAAGGGGTACGGCCCGTGCGGGCCGGTGATCAGGTCGAGCGAGTCGTGGCGCGCCACGAACACGGTCTCCAACTGCCCACCCGGCCGCCGGTAGTCCGACGGGAACCACATCTCGATCTCCTGCCAGTAATCGGTCTGCGAGTTCCGGCCGCCGCTCGGGGTCCCCTTCTTCACCTCCGCCTCGTCGAAGCGGAAACCGAGGTTGGCGTACGCCTGCAGCAGCGTGTCCTGCGCCGGCAGCGCGTGCACCTGGATCTCGTCGAAGTCACCGCGGTCCACGGCGTTGTCGACGGTCAGCTCGGTACGTACCGCGACCCGCGCCCCCTTGAGCGGCCGCCCGCCCAGGACGTGCGTCAACGGGGTCTCCCACGGCACCTCGAACGAGACCTGCCCGTCCTTCGTCTCCCCGGCCTTGAGCTCGAACTTCTCACCCAGCACGAGGGACTTGACGACACCGGGGTTGCTCCACAGGGTCTCGGTCTCCTCCCGGTCCTCGAACCGGGTGACGATCTCGATCCGGACCCGCTCCACCTCGATGTCCACGGAGCCCCCCTTCAGCTGCACATTGCAGTGCAACTGATCCCCGGGCCGTACGGCGCTCGCACTGAGCGTGGTCTCGACCTCGGGCGCACCGACACCGAGCGAACTGAGGAACTTCCGAAAAGCCACGAATACCCACTCCCCGGGCCGCCGGCTCCTCCACCCGGACCCTCCAGGCACCCGCCCCGACCCGCCGGGGAACCCTAACGTGGGACGGTGCTAGGGATGTTGATCCTTCTTCAGGTCGAATAGACGACGATCGACGCGATGAGTCCGACCAAGGAGACGAGGAAGCACCAGACCGACAGCGCGTCCCGGATCGGGGCGGTGATGGAGTACCACTTGTCGGGAGACGATTCGGTCGTTTCCTTCATGCGCTTGAAGCCGTTCGGCAGTCCGCGCAGTACGAAGGAGAACGCGCCCAGGTAGAAGAAGGCCAGGCAGAACGTCCAGGCGGATTCCGACCAGTTCTGGACCGTGTACGAGCCGCCGGAACCGGAGACCGTGACCTTCTCCCCGCTCGCGTAGGCGTAACGGGGCTTGGCGACGGCGTCGTCCACCGCCTCCTGCCCGGAGTCGGACCGGAAGCGCCCCACGCAGGTGTTGCCCTGCGAGCCGCGCGGGTAGCAGTCCGTCACCGTCAGGGTTCCGGTCGAGCCGGTGGCCCCTGACTGCTCCACACCTTGGGCGAAGAACATCGCGGCCATGAGGAGGGCCACGACTGCGATGACCGCGGCGGTGATGCGGCCCGCCCAGGCGGGCTCTTGGGTGCGCGTGGCTTTTTGAAGTTCAGGCATACCGAATGCTCCAGCGGAGAGTGACACAGGCCGGGAACGGGGGAATTCACCTCGCGATGGCAGCGGCGATGAATCCGACGACTCCGATGCTCGTGAAGACGATGACCGCGACGCGGCTCGGAGTTCCCAATACGTCGTTCCAGGCTTCCTTGACCTTCGGCCCGCCCCGCCGTGGCCAGTCCGCGACCAAGCAGAAGATGCCCATGCCGAGGAAGATGAATCCGCCACTGACCATGCCCGCCGCTTGCGCCGCGCGCTGGCCGTTGTCCAGCTCGTAGTCACCGGTGATGACATGACCGACGAAGTCGGAATCGAAGTGCTGGGCGGCGAGTTCGAGGTTCGACACGTCTGAGCCGAGCAGCCGCGCCACGTACGCGTCACCGTCCTTGCTCGGTGCGTCGTCCTTGCCGATGGTGACCTGTGCGGTGTCGTCCGTATAGGAGCGGTCGTCGGAACGGAATGACCCCGTGCAGGTCGCGCGGAAACTGGACGGGCCCCGCGATGAACTGGTGTGGGACCTCGTCTGTTCGCACTTCTGCACAGTGAAAGTGCCGTGCGTGCCGAAATGACCCCAGGATGAAAAGGCCTGGAATCCGTACACGAGGGCCATTCCCACGAAGGCCACGATGAGTACGAATCCGAGCCCATTGCGCTGGCCAATGGGCGTCTTCTGTCGTGCCTTCGGGGGGCTGGTCATGGAAGTGGGTGCCCTTCGTGGGGTAAGGGGGATGCGGCGGGAAGGGCCTGGCAGAACTGTGTGCAGTGCGCGTGCGGGCTGTGGGGGCTCCGTGGCGCCCGGGGGTGTCCGCCGAGACCGCCGACTAATGTACGGTACGCAGCTCAACTGTGGTCGCGTGGTGCAGCGGACGACCGCGCAGGCGATCGAATCGACAACCAGGGGATGTGTGACATGGGGGGCTCCGGCTACGGGGTTCAGGCGGACGTGCTCAAGGAGCAGGGAGGCGCCTTTGGCCGCATCGCCGCCGACTTCGCCAAGCGGTCGAAGCAGTTCGAAGACGCCCTCAAGGAGCTTGAGGACAAATGGGGCGAGGACGACGTCATCGGTGTCACCGTCGCCCTCGACATGTACAAGGCGGCCAGCGGCGGAATTCTCGATTCGCTCGAACATCTCGGTGATGGGATGAAGGGCATCGGCGAGAAGCTCACGTCCAACGCCAACCTGTACGAGCAGGCTGAACAAGGCAACGAGGACGCTCTCCGGCAGATCGGCCAGTAACCACCAAGCGGACGTAATGCGGTCAGGTCCCGGACCAATTCGGCCGCCCGCGCATCGAACGAAATCTTCACCGGAGGGTCATCACTCGTGGCGATCATGCTGCCCAGCGAGGTCGACTGGGTTCTCGACCTGTTGGACTTCAAGTGGCCGAACATCGACGAGGACAAACTGCACGAGGCCGCGCAGCTGTGGCGCGAGTTCGGTCAGGCCGCGGCTGAGTACGCGTCGCAGGGGCAAAGCGCGGCGAGTGCCGTCGCGGACGCCCATGTCGGTGAGGCGGCCGAGGCGTTCGCCCGTGAGTGGAAGAAGTTCGACGGCGGCGACGGTTATCTGGCCGACCTGGCGACGTCGGCCGATCTCCTCGCCGTAACGCTGGACATCTGCGGATACGCCGTGCTCGCCCTGAAGATGTACGTGATCGCTCAACTCATCTTCATCGCCATCCAGTTCGCGATCGCCCAGGCCTCGGCACCGGTCACCCTTGGGGCCTCCGAAGCCGTGTTCGCCGCCGAGGTGGCGACCACCCGGGTGCTGTTGCAGCGGGCCGCGATCGAAGCGGCGCAGAAGATCATGGATGCGGTCGTCAACGCTCTCAAAGAGCGGGCGATCAAGAAGATCCAGGACATCGCCAAGGAGATCGCGACCGATATCGCCTCCAAGCTGGGTCAGGAAGTGGTGAGCCAGAGCTTCAAGGCCTCGTTCGGTGCGCAGAAGGGCATCGACTTCGAGGGCCTCGGAGTTGCGGCCGGTAATGGTGCCATCGGCAAGGTCTTCGGGGAGTTCGAGGAGAGCGACGACGGCAAGGGGTACGACTTCAAGGCGAAGGCCGCGGGGAAGGTCGCGGCCGGCGGCGCCGCGGTGGTCGGCGGTGACGCTAGCGGTCTGCGCGCGATGGAGCAGGGCGCCGGTGAGCTGTTCAACAACTTCACCGAGAAGCGCTCCACGGCGGGCAGCGGCGGCGAGGGCGGAGAGACCGCGGGGGACGGGACTCCCAGCGGCGGTGACTCGCCCAGCGGTAATGGCACGTCGGGCGGCAACGACTCACCGGGCGGGAACGACACCCCGAGCGGCGGCGACGCGCCCAGCAGCAACGGCACCCCGAGTGACAACGGCACCCCGAGCGGCGACCAGGCTCCGAGCGGCGACGGCACACCGTCCGGCGAGGACGCCGCTGCCACTCCTGCGGCCCCGGAAGCGAGTTCGTCCTCGGCCGGCGCCGAGAGCGCTGAGATCGCCAAGAACAAGTCCGTCCAGGCTGTCTTCGGCTGATCCATCAACCATCGGTACCCATCGGCGAGATGTGATGAGAGGGACGGAACCCCACACTATGAACACCGGAAACGGCCGCGGGTACGACGCTCAGGGCGAGCGCGAATACCCCATCGAGGACAAGAACCTCACCGAGGAGCAGAACGAGCAGCTGACGGCGTCGCTGCGCAAGGTGCGTGACATGAAGGACGCGCCGCCCGCGCTCCAGGACCTCGCGCGTCAACTCCTCGGTGGACGTATGGAGTTGAAGGACGTGCTCGACTCGCCGTCGGGGCACCGTGCGCTGGGTGATGGGCTGGCCGGCATGCGGGAGCAGTGGCGGAACATGTCTCCGCAGGAGCGGCAGCAGGTCAGGGAGTACGACCCGGACGAGGACCCGAAGAACGCGCCCGGGCGCGACGGCAGGATTCGTTGAGGACGCGGGTACCGACGTGACATCAACGGGGGCCGCCGACCAGTACGTGGCTCGGCGCGACTACATCTTCAGGCGCATGTTCGGCTGGATCGTCGGTGTCGGCATCGTGGCCATCGGCTGCGCCACGGCCTGGACGGGCGTCGGGTACCTCGACGGCCACGTGACGGTCTCGGCGCGGCCGGGATCCGTCGTGGTGCAGTCGTGCAAGCCCGCCGACCCGGGCTACATCTGCACCGGCACCTTCGAGGACGACAAGAGCGGTGCGAAGACCAGGGGTGCCGCCCTGGAGTGGGACCGCGAAGCCGTCCATGGCGCCGCGCTCCCTGCCTTGAAGACGGACAACGGTTACACGTACTCGGACGAAGGCGAACTCACCACGGGCAAACTGGCCAGGGCCCTGTTCTGGTTCGGCGTCACGTCCGCGCTGTGGGTGCTCGGCGCCTTCTTCCTGCTGACCGGCTACCAGCCGCGCCCGGCCCTGCACTACGGCCCGGTGTTCGGCGTCTGGCGCGAACGCGAACGCCGCTTCGGCCGGGTCACGCTGGGGGAGGCCTGGCACGTCGTGCGACACGAGCGCGGTCCGGCGCTGCCGATCCTCGTCGTGGTGACGGTGTTGTGCCCAGTGCTGTTCGTCGGGAGCTGGCTGGCGGGTGGCGCGTAGACATGAGCCTGGGACAAGACGAGTTGCGGGGGCGCGTCCAGGGGCGCACCGCGTACGCCCTGAGGCACTTGGGCGGCTGGTTGCTGGGAAGCTTCGTCATCCTTCTGGGTCTCTTCTTCGGGCTCGCCGGGGCGGGCGCCCTGGATGGACATGTGACCGTCTCGGCGGACCCCGGTACGTTCCGCGTCCAGTCGTGCGAACTCGCTGTCGACCACTACATGTGCAAGGGCACGTTCGAGGGCAAGTTCAACGGGCAGACGGCGACCGGTGTATCGCTGGAGCAGATCGGCCGCGCCGAACCGGGTGACCAACTGGACGCCTACAAGGTGCCGGGCGGGTACTCCGAGTTCCCCACCGAGGGGCTGCTCCCGAGCGAGCTCTCCCGTGGCCTCTTCCTGGTCGGGGCCGGGGTGGTCACCGTGACCTGCGGCCTGTTCGCCGTCGTCACCGGCTATGCGCCGCGCGCCAGCTACACGAATCGGCGTCCGGACCCGTCGTACGGCCGCATCAGCCTGGTGCAGGCATGGCGCGGTCTCGGCCGCTGGGGGCCGGTACGCCTGATCCTCTGCGGACTCGCGGGCCTTGGTGTGCTGATCGCGGCATGGGGTGCGGTCGTGTCGCTCGTGTATCGCTGACATCCCACGCGCTGACATCGCGTGACGGGCATCGGCTACAGCACAGCCCCCAACAGCAACGACACCACCACACCCAGCACCCCGACCGCCGCCAGGCCCAAGATGATCGGTCGGCTCGCCCCGCCCGCCGTGGAGCGCCACGCGGTGCCGTACGACACCCTGCTGCGCCTGCCGGTGTGGCCGGTCACCGCCATGAAGGCGCCCAGCGCGGTCCCGATCAGCCAGGCGAAGGCGAACGCGAACATCAGCCCGCCGTTCCAGGCGCTCGCCTCGACGTACGAGAACCGACGGCTCTCCACCGTCGAGGTGGAGTCCGTCTGCGTCACCGAGATCTTCGTGCCCGCGGAGTGGGAGGACGACGGCTCGAGGTAGGCGTTGGGGGCGCTGCCCTTGCCGCCGTCCGCGCTGAACGACCCGTGACACTTCACCTCTTCACGGGTGCGGTGCTTGCCGTGCGAGCGGTAGCCGACGGTCTGCGTCGAGCACTGGAAGACCGTGAACTCACCGTGCGTTCCGCGCAGCCCGGCGGCGTACATGGCCTGCCAGGCGAAGATGCCGCCGGCGATGAGCGTGACGAGCATGACGCAGACGCCGATGAGGCGTGCCCTGAACGGGATCTGGTGCCCACCCGGGTGGGGCTGGTGCTGGTGGTGGGACATCTTTCGGGTGGTTCCCCCTGTGCCGAACGGAACGCGGTACGGCTGTCGCCGCGCTGCGCCGACGCGGTTGTGGACAGTCGCGGAACGCTACCGCGGGTACATGGCAATCATGCGAGGAGGCGGTGAAGACCGGCGCTTCGGGGCGAGTCCTGTGTGTCGGGGTCACTAGGGTCGCGTTGTCGGACATCTACGTCCGTGGGTCCGAGGCGCCGCGCGCACATCAACTACGCGCCACCGGACGCCACTTGCGCGAAACGCACGCACATTCATGGGGGAGCACATGGCAGGTTTCGGCTCAGGCAGCTTCGACGTCGACCCGGCGGTGCTCAAGGAACAGGGGACCGCCTTCGGCGAGTTGGGCAAGTCCTTCAAGACCGCCGCCAAGGAGCTGAAGTCCGCCCTCGAGAGCGCCGAGGGCGACTGGGGCGAGGACATCATCGGGACCTTCAACGACATCTACGAGCCGGTGCGCGAAGGCATGATGACGTCGATGGAGCACCTCGCCGACGAACTCGACAAGATCGGCGGCAACCTGAACGTCATGGGCACCCAGTACGAGGTGACCGAGGACGACCAGGCCCAGATCATGATCGGGCAGCAGTCGAACCGCCCGGGCCTCGGCATGCAGTTCTGACCGCAGAGCGCATCAAGCAGAGCGCATCAACACGTCGTATCGACGAACCACCATCACACGCACCACGGGGGAGTGACACGGCATGGCATTGACCCTGCCCGACGAGGTCGCATGGGTCCTCGACCTGCTCGGCTACAGCTGGCCGGACGCCGACGAGGACAAGATCCACGAAGCGGCCGAGGCATGGCGACAGTTCGCCACAGCGGTACGGGACACCCAGAGCGGCGGGACCACCGCGGCGAGCGCGGTCCTCGGCTCCAACTCCGGTGACGCGTCCCAGGGTTTCGAGGAGGCGTGGAAGAAGTTCTCGAGCGGCGGGGGCGGTTACCTCGAGGACGCCGCGATGGCCGCCGAGATCCTCGCCTTCGCGCTCGACGCGGTCGCCGTCATCGTCCTCGCCAGCAAGATCGCGGTCATCGTGCAGCTCATCGCGCTGGCCTTCGAGATCGCGGCGGCGCAGGCGGCGGCACCGGTGACGTTCGGGCTTTCGGAGATCGGCGCGGCCGGGGCGACCCAGGCGACCCGGCTCATCGTGCGCCGCATCCTCGACGAGCTGAAGCAGAAGCTCATCCAGCAGGTCACCCAGGCCGTCGAGCAGCAAGCGGTGCAGTCGGTCAAGGAGATCGTCCTCGACGTGGTGAAGGAAGCGGCCGTCGAGGCGGGCAAGGCGGCCGGGCAGAACCTCCTCCAGCAGGGCGTGCAGAACCACTTCGGCGCGCAGGACGGCATGAAGTGGGGCGAGGCGGCCGTGGTCGGCGCGGGCACCTTCGCCTCGGAGACCGTGAACGGTGCGGCGGGCGCCATCGGCGAGGCCTCGGGGCGGTTCGGCCCTGCCGGGCAAGTGCTCGGAGGGGCCGCGAGCGCGGGTATCGGCACGGTCGGCGAGGGCATCGGCGAAGGTGTCCACGCGACGGGCGAGGGCGTGGGCCAGGGGGCCGGGGCCGCGGCCCAGGGCATCCTGGACAGCACCGCCGAGAGCCTGCCGAAGGCGGGCGACGCCGTTACGGATGCGCTGGACCCGAGCTCGATGATCTCGTCGCCGGGCGAGAGCGCCCAGGGTGCGGTGGACGGCGCGGTGGAGGGTGCGACCGGGACGCTCGGGGACGCGGCCCAGAGCGGGGTCGGGCGCCTCAGAGGTGAGCAGCAGCCGGCAGCGGCGGCGGCGGAAGAACCGAGTGGCGGCTCCGGCCGGACTCGGACCGCGGAGGACGCTCGCGCCAGATCGGTCTTCGGCTGAAGCGGCCGACGTATCCGATGGACTCGCGTATTGGGGAAATCCACGTACGTGACGTATCCGATGTAACCGACGTAACTGATGTAACGGACTCATGGGGCCTGTGTGAGCCCTGTGATCCCGTTTCGATCCGTGACATTGTGTGGATCCTGTCACGGCACGGCCGGTCACCTGGGAACCGCCTTGGGTGACCGTGTCAGTTGTGGCTAAAGTACTGTCGCGGCACTATCGAGAAGTGCCACCCGTACCCCAGTTCCCTTCGGGAACCGAGCGGCGCGGGGACCGATGTCGAATTCTCATGGGGGCAAGTGGCCATGGCCGGTCAATTTAATGTGACGCACGAGGAGATGGTCGCGTTCAGCGGCCGTATCTCCCAGGTGAACGAGTCCATCCAGGGTGAGATCCAGCGACTGCAGACGGTGGTCGACTCGATCACCTCCGGCTGGAAGGGCCAGGCGGCCACTGCGTACAACAACCTGCAGAACCAGGTGAACGAGGACGCCACCGCCCTCAACCGCGTTCTCAATGAGATCAAGGAAGCGATCGACTCGACGGCGCAGAACTACCAGACGTCCGAGGACGAGCAGGCCGCGTCGATCTCGCACGTCTCGTCGGGCGCCGAGGCCTCTCCCTTCGGATGAGCCTCCCCGGCCGCTGATCCTGCGCCGCCACTGATCGGCAGCGGGCAGCGCGCCACCGTCGTCATCCTTCATCACCTTCCGTCCAACATCCCCCGGGGGAGACATCATGTCCGGTCAGGTTCTGGTCAATTTCCAGACCATTTCCCAGGCTTCGCAGGACGTCAAGTCCACGGCCAGCAACGTCCGCCAGCAGCTCGACGACCTCGAGGCCGGCGTCAAGCGCATCGCTTCGACCTGGGAAGGTTCGGCCCAGGAGGGCTACCAGGCCAAGCAGCAGGAGTGGGACCGTCGCGCCGCGTCCCTCCACCAGACGCTCGAGTCGATCGCCCGCGCGCTCGACACGGCCGCCCAGAACTACCAGGCGACCGAGAGCCGGAACACCAGCGTCTGGTCGTAACGCGTCGGCGCGCGGGTAGCGCGGACAGCGTCCAGCGCGCGTAGCGATACGTGACCGGGGGCGGCAGGTGCGAATGCATCTGCCGCCCCCGGTGGCATGTCCGGAGACGAACGAGAAGTACGGGGGACTGACGCACTCGATGAAGCCGGAATATCGCAGCCAGGTCGAACAACACCTGCAGCCGGGCGAGGAGTTGATCGCCGCCTGCGAGTGCGATCTGGCACCGGGCGTGCCGAGCCAACCGCTGTGGCTGCGAAAGCCACCGCCGGAGTCCGACCTGGAGCGTCGGATCAAGTCCCGCCTGCCGGGACCTGTGCGGAACTTCCTGCGGCCGAGTGAGCCGAAGCCCGTGGGGCCCGTTGGGCCCATGGATCGCTTCGAAAACGCCATGGAGTCGTCCGAGCGGGCGATCGAAAACGGCCTGCTGCGGGCCGCACACGGCAAGGCCCTGCACGGCGGCTGGGAGGGCCAGGCCGGGCAATTCCTGGTGACGCACTACAGCGCCGCGTACGTGCCCGCCGTGACACTCATGCTCGCCGTGACCGACCGCCGGGTCCTGGTACTCGCCGACCGCGCGAAGCTGTGGCAGTTCAAGCGGGTGTACGCACACCAATGGGAGGCGCCCCGAGCCTCCGTCACCGAAATCCGCGCAAACCCCAAGGGCCTCGTTCAACGCGGTCGCTTCGAGCTCGTTTTCGCCGACGGATCGTGGATTGCGCTGACGGCATCCGTACCCACGCATGCGGCGCCTTTTGCCGCGCGGGTGGGGGCGCTGGGGGCATTCGGTGGGGGCGGACTCTAGCCTTTAGCGGCCCTGGAGCCACCCCAGGGCGATGACCGCCAGCGGTGTGGCGACACTCAGGGCCAGTGCCCCGGCCGTCATGCCCGGGCGGACCTCCCGGTAGCCCCGGAGCCCCAAGTAGGCGACGAGCAGCGGCAGAACGAAGCCCAGCACGAGGCCGTAACGCCACCCTTCCTCCGCGAGGAGGAAGACCGTCATGCTCCACCAGACGGGGACCGACACCAGGGCGATCATGCGGCCCCGGGAGAGGAACAGATCGAGGAACGCACCCTCGCCGAACATGCTCACGCCTCATACCGCCTGGTTGTCGTCACTGTTGGTGCTGTGTGCAGATGCACCATGTCGATGCCGGATGGGGGACGGCGGGTCGAGGTCGGAAAGCTCGGGGTTCATGAGAGGCCTCCCAGGTCACGGGGATCGTACTGCGCGGTGCGGGTGTGACAGCGCACGCGACGCAGAAGCCGGCCGTGCCGCCCTCCGCCCAATGCAGGCCCACGGACCTCACCCGAACATCGGCCCGTCCCCCAACGTCGCAATCCCCGCCCCCACACAAATCGCCGCGAACGCCCACCGAGTACGCCCGAACCGAGCCAACAGCACCCCGCACCCACTCACCACACCGCCCGCGAGGTAGAGCGCCGTCCACACCCCGGCCTCGCTGCCCTGGCTGAGGCGGACGCCCGTGAGGACGATGGCGACGAGGGCGACCAGCGCGGAGATTCCTGCGGACACCCGGCGCGCCTGCCGGGCCGCGCGCCGGCGGTCCATCACCAGCCCCTGCCGCCCCTGGCCCTGGAACCGCGCCTTCAGCGTCCTGGTCGCCTTCAGCTGGTCGTCGGATTCCGAGCCATAAGTCATGTCCCGGAGCCTAGACGTCAACGAACCCGCGGGCGGCCGACGGGACAGGTTCCCTACACTCCCTGCCCATGTCGACACCTCACGGCCACGGCCCTGCACCCACCGCCACCGCGACCGTCATACGTACTGGTCAGCGCAGCGCGGCCAAGGCGCTGCCCCTCGGCATCGTGTTGACGGCGGTGGGACTGCTCGTGCTGTTCGGCGGGGTGGGGATCACCGTCGGCCTCGGTGAGGACGATCCCAGCCCGAAGGGTGTCGTCGGCATCGTCATGGGTCTGCTCATCCTCTTCGTCAGCGTCACCAACCTCATCTCCGCCTGGGTGTCGCGCAGTTCGACGGTGAGCATCGACCCGACCGGCCTCTGGGTCGGCGACGGCAAGGTGCGGGGCGTCGTCCCCTGGAACTCGCTCGCCGGCGTCGGCCTGCACTGGAGCAAGCTCGGCCGCACGAAGGTCTACTCGATCGAGCTGTGCCCCTCGGGCCCCATCGACCGCGACGACCCCGTCCTGTGGCCTCTGGTCCGCGACGAGGCGCCCCTCCACCCCGACCTGCCCCGGCTGCGCTACCGCCTCGCTGTCCCGCCGGGCTCACGCGACGCCGTCGTCGAGGTGATCCAGTCGTACGTGCCCCAACTGTGGTTGGGCGAGGCGGAACGCGAGTCCGGGCACATGGGCACGCCGGACCGGAAGGGACACCGGGAGCGGACGCGGCCGCGCGGCCAGGCCTGCTGACCGGGCCCGTATTCCGGGGCTCCTATTCCGAGGCCGGCCCCCGGAGCACGTACTCGGAAGCCCGCCCTCCGAAACCCGTACGATGATCGCCGGATTCGAACCGGCGACAGCGGTTCACCACGAGGTTCACACCGGGGTTCACAACGGGGGAGTTGTCCAACGCCCATGGCAGACATCGACATCAACGCCGCACGCGTACGCGCCACGGCCCACGACACCGAGTCCCTGGCCCGCCAGACGGCCAAGCGCCTCGGCCACGCACTCGACACCAGCGACGAGGTGCCCGCCTCCCACCACGGCCACGGCTGGCAGAGCCCGGCCGAGCTCAAGGCCTGCGCGCGCAAGTGGGAGGAGCACATGGTGTCCCTCGCCAAGCGCATGGGCGAGCTGAGCAACAAGTTGCGGGATTCCGCGGACAGTTACGACCGCGCGGACGCCGAGGCCGAATCACGCCTGCGCGCAGGACTGACCGGCCTGGCCGACCTCGGGAGGGCCTGACCATGGTCTCGTACGAGGGTGTGAACACCGCCCACCCGAAGACCTGGGCCACCGCGGCCGACGAATGGCACGCCCTCGCCAAGCACGCCCTGGACGCGGCGAAGGGCCTGCGCGAGTACGGCGCCAAGCCGCTCGCCGACAACTGGACGGACGAGGTCGGCGCCACGGCGGCCGCCGAGTTCGAGAAGCTCGCGAACCAGCTCGAGTCCGCGTACGACATCCTCCTCGCGGTCAACATGGTCGCCGACGGCATGACGACCACCATCGAGACCGCGCAGAGCACCCTGCATGCCGCGATGGACCTCGCGGCCCGCCACGGCCTGGAGATCGAGGCCGACGGCACGATCACCGGCCACCGTGCGCAGGACGAGGAGACGGAGTCGTACCGGGCCGAGGTGCAGGACCTCGTCGACCAGGCGACCGAACAGGTCACCACCGCCGACGAGTTGGCCGCGGCCGAGTTCGCCAAGCTCGCCGCCCAGACCGGTGTCACCGACCCGGACAAGGCGCTCGGGGACCTCCAAGAGCACGCCTCCCACGTCCAGTTGAGGATGCTCGCCGCCGACATCCCGGTTGGCGAGGACAGGGTGACGGCCCGCCGCTGGTGGAACGGCCTCACGCCCGAGCAGCGCAAGGACATGATGCTGGCCCAGCCGGTCGCCCTCGCCAACCTGGACGGCATCCCCGCCGACGTACGCCAGGAACTGCGCGGCACCGACGGCAAGTTCGACCGCGTGAAGATGGTCGAGTACGCCCTCGCCAACTGGAACAAGGCCGACCCCACCGACTTCGGCAACAACTGCGCCAACTTCGTCTCCAACGCCCTGCTGCACTCGGGCATGAAGGAGAAGACGAGCTTCTGGGGCACGGCCGACGACGACAACTGGATGGCTGCCCCTCGCACCGGCGTCGACGCGATCGACAAGCGGATCGCCTACACCGACACCTGGGCCGCCGCCGAGAACCAGCAGAACTTCATGCTCGCGCACGGCGGTTCAGAGATCCCGCAGGCGGAGGCGAAGCCGGGCGACATCATCTACTACGAGCAGGCCGGCACCGGCGACACCGCCGAGAAGGGCAATACGCACCACGCGGCGATCGTCACGGCGGTGATGCCGGACGGCGAGATCAAGTACACCCAGCACAACAACGAGTACCAGAACGTCAGCCTGGAGGGCCGCCTCCCCTCGACGGAGAAGAACCAGGGCGACCAGAACCTGCGCTTCGTACGCCCCAGCCCGGACTGGTACTGATGCCGCTGTCCCCCGTCCGGCGCTTGCGTGCCCAACTGGCTTTACTCGTATCGCTGTTGGTCCTCGCATCCGTGGCCCTGCTGGCGGCCCACTTCTCCTTCGAGGGTGACAGGTACCAAAACTGCCGCTACTTGGGCACGTCCACGCGTATGTACGTGACGGTCTGGGCTGCGCCGGTGTGTGGACTGGCGGCGGTGGCACTCCTGTTGGCCCTACGCAGGGTGGAGCGACAGGGCGAGACGCTTCAGGGCCGCCCGATGGCGGTGGCGGCGGCCTGCGTCGTCCCCGTCCTCCTGCTCGCCCAACTCGCGGCGCTGTACTGGGTGTACGCGCCGGATCCGGCGGGCGGGCAGGACTGTTCGGGGCTGACGGTGACGGAACCGGCGGAACCAGCACGACCTCAGGAATGACGGACGACAAGGACCTCATGAACTCTGCCGAGAAGCTGATCTCGTACGCCCGTGCAGGGCACTTCCAGGAGGCACTGCCACAGCTGCTCGACATCGCTCGTCGGCCTGGTGGCGCGCGGGGCCCGGTATGGGAAGCGGCGGCGGCCTCGACCCAGATCCTGCTGTGGCTGGACCGTCCCGGAGAGGCCGCGGATCTGACCGAGTCACTGATCCGGAAGGACGCGCCGAGCGGTGGCGAGCTGTGCGACCAGGACATGCCGTTCGACGACGCGCTCCTGGCGACCCCGGGGGCCTCGCCGGAGGTGATCGCGGACCGCGTGGCCGCTGTGGCGCAGACCGTGCCGACGGGACGCGTCCTGCACAAGCGGTTTTCGTGGCTGGCCGGACAGCTGACTCAACGCCCGCTCGCGGAACTGATGCCGGGGTCCTGGCCTTGGGGCGTGCCGCTCCCGCCCACGGGCGCCAAGTACCGCTCTCCCCTCGTGGACCGCGACTTCGAGACACTCGGAGCCGACGAGCAGCACGTCGTGTGGATGTCACTCAGAACCGCCAACGACTTCCCACGCGCGCACGAACTCTTCGTGGGGGCAGGGCACACACCTCCCCGCTACGCCGAGTGCTGCTGGTTGGCAGGCTGGTACGCGGTCCAGAGAGACATCGAGCGCGGCGAAGCCTTGTTGCTCGCGGCACACAGCCGATGGCACCCGTACAAGAAATGGGACGCGATCCCGACGTGTCCCGTCCTCCAGCCCACTCTCCGCCTGATCGCCACGGAACGCGTACGCGAGCACTATCTGACGCGGCCCATCGGCCCGGAGGCGAAATGATGCCGTGGTGCTGCAGCGGCTCGGGGGTGTGCTCCTAGGTGAACCTCGGCTCCGGCCACTTGCCCTTGTCCATCCTCGCCCGCCGGGCCAACTCGGCACGATCCGGCCCCAGTTCCAGCCGCCGTGACTCCAACTTGTCACAGTCATCCGGCTTGACGAAGAGCATGGCGTCGGTCGTGGGGGAGATGACGACACCGCCGTACGGGAGGTCGCCGGCCACCCAGCCGCCCTCGTCGAACCCTGCCGGCCACCGCGTACTTCCCGCCGCATCGACCCCACGCATCATCGGAGCACCGTGCTGCCCCCGAATCGACACACGCAGCGCGAACACGGTCCCGTAGACCTTCCCCCGCTCCTCCTTCTTGGCGACCCGCGAGTAGTAGGTGAGCGGGTAATGACGCAACACCCGTTTGCAGGAGAAGAATCTGGTGGCAAACCTGAGGCGGAGCACGGTGTAGATCAGAACGAAAAGACCGGCAACCATCGGCAGCGCGATGAGCGTGGAATCCGGCACCACGCCCAGCCTGACGCAGACGACCGGCCCGACCATCAGCAGCACGACCAGACACAGACGGAATACGACGAACTTCGCGAGGGCCCGGAAGTTGTGCGCCAGCACCCGCTCGATGTCGGATGCCGCGGGAACCGTGGCGGGACTTGAAATGTCTGCACTCATGGTGAGTTCGTGAGTTCCTTTTACGCTCGGGCTCGGGCTCGGGCCGTGCCTGCGGCTTGACGCTTCCTGACCTCCATGGGGTTCTCGCCGCCGGGGAGCGCCAGTACCCCTGGCCCCCAGTCGTCCCCCGCGTGCCATGCGCCGTGCTCCATGGCCTCGGGCCACAGCCGCTTGCGGAGCACACCGCTGGCGGACATGAGGTCGCTCCACTCGTTGCGCGCACCTTCGGCCCCGATCCGCAGCCGGACAGGCACGCCGCTCGGGTCGGTGACCTGAGGCTGCCTGCGTACGGCGGAGACGATCCGCCAGGGACGCTGCTCGAGCACGCGTCGCATGCGCTTCAGCGACCGGAGCGAGACGACGTACAGGTACAGCTGACACAGATAGACCAGGAAGGCCACTGCTCCGACCATCCCGAGCAGGTTCCCGCCGCTGCCTCCGCGGCGCCCCTTGAAACGGACGTCTGACAGACCGATAACCCCGAACCCGTCGAGCACGCTCAGCGCGATGAACGAACCGACCCAGAAGAGGGCCCAGAGGGTGAGGCGGGCCCGTACTTTGCGTCTGGTCTTCGTCCAGGCGGTGCGGGTGGCGGGGTCGTCGAAAGCGCATTTGGTGAGGGGGAGTTGCGGCGCCCCCTGAGCTTCACTGGCTACCCCGTGCATGTTTGGCTCTCCTAGATGCTCGACCTCATCGGGCCCCGGGCGCCAGCGTCACCCCGGACTACACGTCAACAACGGTTCATCGTCGGCACGGAACCCTATCCACGTGGTCAGGTGTGGAGAGAACGCTCTTGGCCACGACGGGTTCGGCGTAACGGGAACGCCTCTGTCGGGGTACGTATGGACATTCTCGGTATAGAGCGTCTCGCGGAGCCGCCCCATTGGCTCCACAGGCCCCTCGGGTACTGTCGGGGCCTCAATCGATCGAGTGAGTGCTGGGCATCGCCCCAATGTCAGCAGCTGTCGGGGAGGAGTCGATCCATATGTCCGCTGGTTACCAATTCGACGAAGACCAGGCAAAGCGCGCCTGGAACCGCCTGAGCGAAGCCGCCGAGCGCATGCAGAACGCGCGCAAGCGGCTTGAGGAGGTCGGGCCCAAGACGCTCGGCACCGACGGGCTCGACGATGCCTGCGACACCTTCCAGAGCGAGTGGAAGGACGGCATCACCCGCATCGAGCGTGCCTCCTCCGACATCGCCGAGCGACTCAAGGCCACGATCGACGGTTATGGCAAGACCGAGGACACCGTGGCCACCGGCTTCGGTGCCAAGTAGGGAAGCAGGAGAGGGGAGCGCTGCGTGTCCTGGCGGAGCATGTTCATAGAGGACGACAGCGGCTGGCCTGGCGTCGGGTTCAACCCGGCCAAGGGCGACGCGGATGCAGTCGATCTCCTTGCCAAGCACGTCGCCTCGGTCGGGCGTGAGCTCGACGAGTTGGAGGAACTGCTGACGTCGGTCGGCAAGGACGGCGGCTGGTGGCAGGGTGACGCGGCCGAGAAGTTCCGGGCCAAGCTCGCCGATCTGCCCAAGTACCTCCGGCAGGGCGGGGATTCCATGAAGGCCTGTGCGAACGGCCTGCGGGTCTACCACGACCACCTGACCGGCATGCAGAAGCGCGCACAGAGCGTGGAGGCCGAGGCCGTACCCGCCCGCAGGGACGCGGACGCGAAGCGTGATCGCCTCCTGGACCTGAACAACAGGTATGCGGGCCGCGTCATGGAGGCCGCTGAGGCCGAGCGTGTCAATCGCATGATGAGCTCCGCCTCCGACGCCTCGCAGGACGCCACGGACAAGCTCAACCAACTCGTTCGTGAGGCGGAGGACATCCACGCCGCGTGGAAGGACCGGGCGGGGGAGGCCGAACGCGTCATCCTGAAGGCTTCCGAGAACCATCCGCCGGACTTGTCCGTCTGGAGCCGCATGGCCGACGGCCTCAAGGAGGCCTGGGGAGGCTTCAAGGACTGGCTTGTCGACCACGCCGATCTGCTGTCCACGATCTCCGCCAGCCTGGCGGTGGCTGCTCTTGCGGTGAACGCCATCCCTGTGGCGGGCCAGGTGGCCTCCGGGATCCTGGGAGCCGGATCCGCGGTGTGCGCCGCAGGGGCGATGGCTGGGCACTGGATGGGGAACGCCCGCGGTAACGGCACCCCGGCTTGGAAGATCGGGCTGGATGCGCTGGGGATCATTCCGGGTGTGGGTGGAGTGGTAAAGGGCGCCAGTGCAGGTGTGAAGGAGGCAAGTAAAACGGCTGCGTTGGCAGGAGAGGGGGCTTCCTTGATCGGAAAGGTGGGCGCCGCCGGAAAGGGCCTCGTCAGCAAGGGGGCCGGCAAGAACATCGTGGATGCGATTGAGAATCCCCTCAGCATGAAGGGCATCAATGCGGCGCTGGGGAAGATCGCGGGAAAGGAACTGCCGCCGGCCCCCACCCAGATGGTCATCAAGGGGGTCTCGGCAGCCAAGGGCGCCTGGCATGAGATCACCGGCGAAAACAATGTGCAGCCCCAGGCTTCTGCCTCACCGGACAGCAGCAAATACCGCCAGACGCTGGCGGCCTGAGCTGTGGTGGAAGGAACAACCGCATGACCTTGCCCATTCCGTCCACCCCGGACCGGACCGAATTGCGGATCGGCTGGATCATGCCGCCGTTCGTGCACGAGCTTCCCTTGGATGCCGCGTCCGATGAGGAAGCGGCGCAAGAGCTCTACGAGTTGGCTTGCGACGTCCTGCCCAACAGTGGGCAGGATGCTCGGCTTGCGTTCGCTCAGCTCCTCGGTGCGCAGGTGGTCGAGCTGAAGAGTGACGGTGCTCTGTACGCAGGACTGTGCTTCTTGGAGATCGAGGGCGCGATCACGGCCTCCACCATCCTGGTCACGCAGTTCGAGCATGATCTGCCAGAGGCCGATCCCGATGAACGGCTGCGTGACACTCTCGATGAGGCCTACCCGCAGGACGAGGTCTTCCCGGTGACCCTGCCTTGCGGCGCTGCGGTCACCCGTGTGGCCGTGGCGGCCCTTCACGTTCAAGATGCCGATGACGGCACCACCGTGAACCTCCCACGCAACGTCATTCAGACTTACGTTCCACTCCCGGGCACCGCCGAGTTGCTCCTCTTCGAGCTCAGCCTGTTCACCCCTGAAGGCTGGGACACGCACTCCGAGTTGTTCGCCGAGGTTCTGCGCACCATCGACTGGGCTACGGACGCCGAGATCGCCCAGCACCGGCACCCGCAACAGCCCGCGCACGAGGCGCTGTTGCCCGAGCCGGAAACCCAGGAACTACTGCGACGACAGTCGAGCCAGCTCCTGGACGTTATGGCTGTTCGCCGCGCCCTCGATGAGCGCTACGATCAGCTTGCATCGCTCACCTGCGACGACTGTTCCGCTCGAGGTCTGCATTCCTCCTGTGTCGCTCAGCACCGTTGGCGTATTCAAGGTCTCGATGAGGATTCCGCCCGCAACGCCCTGACGGGCGCAGCTACTTACTTGAGCGACATGGGCTGGACGCATTTGTGGCAGGGGACCGAGGGAGCCATGACTCTGACCGCGGAGCAGGCTGCTGCGCCGGAAACGAGCCTCGTCACGCCCGGTATCCGCATGAGCGCCGTATTCCAGGACGGAACGTGCACGGTGGCGGTCACCACCAAGTGCCCCCGCGAAAACGCCACTTCGGCGCCAACGCCCTTCGGCTAGTCGCACCGGAGGACCATCCGGACTCGCCCATTTCGACAGCACAGGAGTTGTACCTAGCTCATGGATCCCTTCGCAGTCGGGAACGTCGAGGCGATGCGCCCGCGTGTCGTCGCCCTTCTCCCGCCGGGAACTACGGTCACCGGCCCCTTCGCCATCAACCGCCTGGATTGGTGGAGAGAAAGCGAGCCCGTCGCTCCGGCCGACCGGCGTCCGGAGGTATTCGGTGATGCCGACGGACCCGTAGGTACGGGTCAGAAGGCCAAGCTGGTGGCCACAACATTGTTCTGGGGGGATGAGAACGCCCCGAAGAATGGGCCGAAGAACATCTGCGACGACCCGAACAAGCGGGAGAAGTTCAAGCGCCGGAAGCGCGGCTTCTGGGGAGGCTGGGGCAGTCTGGCCGGACAACTGGAAACCGCGATTCAGCCCCGCTCTCGCTGGTGGTACGTGTACTCGTTCCTCGTCCTGACCCCCGACGGACTGCAGGTCTTCTACGCGCCCAGTGCTGAGATGCCCCCTTCTGACATCGCAGATGAAGGCGCCGAGGCTGGCTGGCACTGCCCGCGTTCTCAACTGGCATGGATCCGTCGCCAAAAGAAGGAGGAGCTCTTCGAGTTCGGCTTCGCCGACGGATCCTGGGCGACTCTCCATCTTCCCAATCCCGAGGCGTTCATCACACAGGTGTCGGGCATCCTTCCGGCTGGCGCACCCAGGCCGTAGGCGAAGAGCGTTCGGCCGTTCCCGTGCCCACTGGCGGCCCCGACTCGACCCCACCGAGCAACCCGTGCCGCAACAGCCGGATCATCCGGACCACCGGTCGGGCATGTCTCCCGGCCCGCCGACGCAGGCGATGCAGCCGCCCCCTTACGCGCCTCAGGAAGCCGAGGAGCCTCCGCCTCCGAAGCCTGTCCGGGACGTGTTCGGATGAGTGCACGGCGCCCGCCGGAAACCAGCGGCGCGCTCCCGGCGGAAGCCCTTGACCTGTTGCAGGTGAGGGCTGTTCACCTGGCGGAGGTGCCGGGCCTGGCGGAGGTGGCGAGGGCCATGGGCGTCGACAGAGGGGTCGACTATCTGGCCGACCCGGAGGTCGCCGCGATGCTCCATCGCCATCGGTGGCTGCTGGGCCGGATGAACTCACGCGGGGCATGGGGAGGCTTGCTGATCACCCCAGGCGCGTTCGGTGCGTGGTTCCTGATCGACGCCACCGACTGGGGAACCCTCGACCCGGTGGTCGGCCTGACCCTCTGCTCGCCCGTGGTGCTACTGCTCGCAGCCGGCGTGTACCTGCTGTCACGAGCGTTCTGGGTCCGTCGTGTATGGATACGCGGCGGGACCCGCGATCAGGTCAACGGATATCTTCAGATCCTGTCGACATCAGGGCTCGCGCTCCGTCAACTGCCCACGTGGCTCAAGCCGCCCACCGGAAAGAGCTGGCGATGACCTGCGACCTCGAACCCATTCCCGCCGACCACTTGGGCCAGGAAACGTGAGTAGCGAATTCAACGTTCACTATCCGACTGCGCAAGAAAGGGCAGCGGCCAACTTCCAACGCCTCATCAAGGTACGAGGCGGGAACGTGATCCATGTCCAAGGGGAGTTTCCGAACAAGGGCACAGCGGACGGCGGGGGGCCGAGGTTCACCCTCTTCGCTGACCAGGCAGGGAGCGGGCCCTTGTGTTCCGTGGCCCGGCGCACGACCGGTCCGAATGCGGGCGCCGACCTGGTCGTGACGGGGGCTGACGGGGCTGAACTGGGCGTGCTGCGACTGCCGACCTCGGGCGGGGGTGGGCGACCCAAGTACGAGATGGAACTGCCGGACGGCACGAGCCTGGTCGGTCGTCGTGGAACCGTCGGCGCGTGGATTCTGTACGTGCTGCTCTCGCCGCTGCTGCTGGTCTTCAACGTGGCGGGCCTCGTAGGCGGGTACGGTCGCCCCGATTGGCATCTGCCGTCGCGGACGGCGTGGCGCACGAAGGGTGACTTCGGGCTGGGCCTCGCCCCCTTGAAGTTCTACGGGATGTCCGACAAGTACAAGGTCCGGATGGCCCGTTTGGACATGCGGGTCGTCTACGCGCAGGCCGTACTGCATGAATGGGACGGCTGAGCCCGGCCGTTCGAAGTTCGGCACGCCATTGGGCAAGGCGTTACCGCGCTGGGCAGGTCATCGGGGCGCGCGGCCGGGAGTCGGGAGATGGCGGCCGACGCGTCTGTCGAGACATCTGACATCTGACATCTGTAGGGCGATCGCCCGGCGGCCCACGGACCGGGCATCGAGGTCGACATGGCAGCCCTGAAGCCCCCCACCGGCGAAGTCGCGGACATGGACACCAAGGCAGCGAAGCTTCGGAGCGCACTTCGAAAAAGGCCGAAGCACCTCACGGGCAGCCTCATGCCCTATGTTCGCTGCGATGAACGCGGCCGCCGTGCCCCAGAATCTGGTCCTGTTCGCGGGGCACGTGGCCACGAAGAGGACCGGTCCTTGAGGACGCCCCGGGGTGGCGGAAGAACGTTACGCGTACGAAAGGCGTCCCGACCCGCGGAGCCTGGATGAGCGTACGAACACAACGCCTTCGAGCGGGTCCCAGACAGTGAGGGATGTTTTCGGGTGAGCGGATCGGACCGCAATCAGACGTCGGTCGTGCGAGCGCGGGCGGTCGCGCCGGGTGGCGAGGCGCCGCGGGGAGAGCACCGGGTCGCCCTGGCTGCCCGGGCGCCCGGCCATTTCCGCCGCACGCGCGGTCTGCGGTCGGAGCGCCGGACCCCCTTCAGGTGGTGCATGCTCCCGGTTCATGGGGCGGCGAGGCTGATCTCCATGACCTGGAACCCGTTTGAAGCGCTCTTCGATGCGATCTTCTTGCGTGAGGAGAAGAAGCCCGGGAAGCCGTTCTCCGGCGACTGGAACTCCATGGCGGGCCACCTGGCGCGGGCCACAAAGCCCAGGACCAGGAACGGAGCGGACGTGGTCATGCAGGTCACTGGACATCACCTGCAACTCGCGTACGTGTCGTGCGCCGGCTCGCTCACGGGCAGGCATGGCGCGGTCGAGGTGGGCTGGTCGACGGAGCTCGGCAAGGTGAGCTGGATCCGGGACCGAAGCGACGTCGTGGGTGGCTGTCACGAGATCGGGTTCGTCGATGGTTCGTGGTGCTCGGTCCAGTTCATGGGCCAAGGCTGGCGGCGTATGGCGGAGGCGTTTCCGGTGAGGCTGAGCCACCTTGATCGTATGCCGGTCGGGCTGGGCGCCTCCTCGTCATGGTGACGGTTTTGGCGGTGCGGCCCGGTCCGACATCGTGCTCGCCCGGGAGGGTACGGATCGCACTGGCTGCATGGCCCTCGACTTGTGTAGGACCATTCGCTGGGCGAATAGGTCACTGAAGAAGGATCCCCAAGCCTCCGAATCGAGTGCATTGAAGTGGTGGAGCCGCACACGACCCGGAGCGTGCGTGGCTTTGCTTGAGGCGTGCATTCGCAAGCTGCGGCCCGAGCAAGCGCAGTCCATCGCGTAAGTCTTCATAGCAGGACGGCGGTTCACCCGGCATGTCCGCGATGGTGTTCGGGTGGGCAGTGCCTGCGAGAGGGGGGGGCACTCGGCAGTGGCTACCAGGTGGAGGCGCGCTGTCAGGTGAGGCGTACCCGGAGGAGTGCGGCGAGCAGGGTGCGGCGGCGAATTGGGGCTGCCGACGGGGACACATGAGTGAGGTAATTGCGCGGCTTATGCCCCATAAGGCAGCGTATCCGCCGCACCTGTCGTGGAGTTGTGACGGGTAGCACCGAGCGGGGTGTGGGTGCCGTTCGCTAGGCTAAGGACAGGCTTGTGACAGGGGACCGGACTTATCGCCCCCAAGGGGAAGAACGGGACTAGCGGGATGAACGGGGAGGGCCAAGCGCATGGCCGGTGACGGGTACAAGGTCGATCTGAGCGCGCTCGATCAGGTCATCAGGAAGCTGAACGGGGTTATCGGTGACCTCGGTAAGGCGAACGCGGACACGAAGCACAACACGTATCTCCCGAAGGGCGCGTTGGGGACCGGGTTCGACGAGGCCGAGGAGTTGTCCCGCGCGCACGATGAGATGAAGACGCACCTCGAGGAGGTCGTCGACCACCTGGAGTCGGTGATGGACGACTTTGGCACGAAGACGAAGAGGGCGCACGGTGCGTACCAGGACGCCGAGGCAGACACTGCGGGCGCGGTGAACGGGGCAACCTCGGCGTCGGCCTCGTCCTCGTCCTCCACGGCAGGGTCCGGCACGGGCGCGGCGTATGGGTCGATGGCGTGATTGACGTGGAGTTTGTGAACTACGTGAGTGACAGAGGGCGAGAGGAACGGGGGCTGGCGGTATGAGTGGGGATGGGTATCAGGCGCCGACGCAGTGCTACGTCGGAGAGAACACGACCAACTTCAAGAACCACGACATGGACACCATGAAGGCCATGGTCCAGAACGCCAAGCCAGGCGACGTGCACGACGCCGCTCGGGGCTGGAAGGGCGTCCACGATCAGCTCGTCGACGCCAAGGCGGCCTACGAGTCGGCCGTGTCCGAAGTGCTGCAGCACTGGGAGGGCGCGTCTGCCGACCAGTTCCAGGCCCGGGCCAAGGTCATCATGAAGAAGATCCAGGACACGGCCTCGTACGCGACGAACGTCTCGCTGGCGATGAGTAATGCGGCCCATGTGCTTGGCGAGCTCAGGCCCGAGGTCATGGCTATGCAGAAGCCGAGCGCGGGCAGCAGCATGGGCGACCGCTTCACCGACGGCATTGGCCGCGATGAGGATGGCCTCAACCGCGACATCGCCAATTCGAACGTCTCCGCGCAGCAGATCGTCGACAATCGCGAAGGCGATATGTCCGAGGGTCGCGAGGCGCAGATGAAGATGGCTGTGAAGATGGAGCAGCTGGGGGCGGGGTACAACGCGCAGACCAAGGCTATGGGGACATGGCCCAAGAGGCCGCCGTCGGAAAATCCTGAGGACTATCCAGGTGACCCCGGAGGCGTAGCTCCCGTTCCGATCGTTGCCGGTTCCGTAGGCGGCCCTTCTCGAAGTGCAGGGGCAGCCAACCTCAGCCGCTCCAGTGGCTCGGGCTCGTCAATCAAGGGTGTGAAGTCGCCGACTGCCAACGGCATCAGCGGCGGTATCGGCTCGCAGAAGCCGACGGCCGGCTCGCAGATCGGTGCCGGCAACCTCAGCTTCAACGGTGGCTCGGGCACCGGAGCCGGTGGTATTGGCGCGGGGGCCGGCGCTGGTACTGGCGGCATCGGTGGCGGCATGGCTGGTTCTGGCGCAGGCGCCGGCGCCGGTGGTGCCGGAACGGGGATCGGTGGCGGAATCGGTGCGGGTGCAGGCCTCGGTGCGGGCGCCGCAGGCCGTGGCGGCGCAGGCGCTATGGGACGCGGCGGTCTCGGCGGCGGTGCGGGTGCCGGAGCCGCTGGCAAGGATGCCGCGAAGGGCATGAAGGGCAACTCGCTCGCCCGTACTAAGGGCGGCGAGATCGGCAAGTCCGTTGTCAAGCCGGGCTCCGGACAGCAGGGCGGTTCTGCTCTGCGTCAGAAGCCGAAGACCGCGACCGGTGGTACTGGCAATACCGGACGGAATGGCCTCGGTGGGCACGGCGCTCAGACGGGCAACGGCAAGGACAAGAAGCGGCGCGACAACTCTCGTCCGGACTACCTGGTCGAGGACGAGGAGACCTGGGCAAGCGGTCGCACTGTCAACCCCAAGGTCGTGGAATAGTCAGGCCTACTGGTTAAGTATGCGGTGAAGACGAGACGGGGCCCGCAGCCTTCGGGCTGTGGGCCCCGCCCTGCGAGGGAAGGTGTTACGGCATGAGCTTCACGCGAGCGCTGCGCGCGGTGGGCGCTGCAGCGGCGGCGGGAGCGCTGCTTTTCGCGGCCGCGCCGACGGCGTCGGCGGACCAGGTCAGAGATGACCAATGGGCGTTGTCAGCGTTCGCCGCCGAGAAGGTCTGGAGCGAAGCGACCGGAAAGGGCGTCACGGTCGCCGTCATCGACGGCGGCTTCAAGAAAGATCACGCCGACCTCACCGGGCAGTTCCTCAAGGGTAAGAACCTCGTCGACGGGTCCGACGAGTCGACCGTGGACCAAGAGGACGTGGGTCACGGTACCGCGATGTCGGGCATCATCGCCGGACATGGGCATGGTGCGGGAGGCGCGAGCGGAATCAAGGGGCTGGCCCCTGATTCCAAGATCCTCCCTATCCAGTCGATCGGAGACCTAGACACTTACTTTGCGAAGCCGATCAAGTATGCGGTGGATCATGGTGCGGACGTCATCAACATCTCCCGTGCAGTGGACAACGGTGGTGAGGATTCGGCGGCCATTGAGGCGGAGCGCGAAGCTATCGCCTATGCGCTGGATCACGGCGTGCCCGTCGTGGCCGCATCCGGAAACAACGGGAGGGCGGCCGTCGACGACCCCGCCAACCAAGCGGGTGTTGTGGCCGTGGGTGCGATCGATTCGCGGGGCGAGATCTGGAGCGACTCCAACTATGGATCTCAGCTCATGCTCACTGCGCCTGGCGTAAAGAACGTCGTCGCAGGTCTCGACGCTGATGGCTACGACCAGGCCAATGGCACCTCCGGCTCCACCGCCTATGTCTCCGCCACCCTTGCCCTCCTCAAGCAGAAGTTCCCCGACCTCTCCGCAGGCCAGCTGGTGAACCGCCTCGTCAAGACGGCCGGGCTTCCCGCCTCTGCTAAGGGCACATCGCTCCCGGACGAGCGTTACGGCTACGGGTTCATCAAGCCGTATTCCGCGCTCACCGAGGACATCCCCGCCGGCTCGAAGAACGGCCCCCTGAAGGCCGATGAGCTGAACGCTGCGATCGCCAAGGCTAAGGGCAGTGGCGCCTCGGCGCCGTCGTCCTCGTCGCCGGACGCCGCCTCCGACTCCTCGGACTCTGGCGGCATGAGCACCGGCTTGATCGTCGGGATCGCCGCTGGTGTTCTCGTCGTCCTGGTGGTCGTCGTCATTGTGGTCGTGCGCAGCCGCAAGAACAACGGCGGCGGCCCGCCCCCGCCCTCTGGTGGAGGCTGGGGTGGCGGCGGTGGTCAGGCCCCGTATCCCGGGCAGCAGCCAAACCCGTACCAACAGCAGGCCCAACCCGCGCCGGGTTCGTACCCGCAGGCGCCGTCGCAACCGCCGTACGGTCAGGGTTAGTTCCTCGACCGCCGACGTGTCACTGTCTCGTGCCCCGCATCCGTAAGGACGCGGGGCACGAGACGTACGTGGGATGGGTGTTTGCCCTTGGGGTGCGGGATGGGGGAGGCCTGGGCTGGATGGCTGACAAGTCGCAGCTAGCCCTGGATGACCAGGGTTCAGTCGCTCTCAGAAAGTGGTTCGTTAAGGCTTCCTCTGTGCGCAAGACCGGAAGGCAAGTCGGCCTAGACGAACGGCCAGTTGGCCAACCTGAAGTGGCCGAGCATCACAGCCTGCTGGCTTAGCAACCGGTCACGACGACGATACGGGGCCCCAGCCTCCGGCTGTGGGCTCGCCCTGTGAGGGAGGTGTTATGGCATGAGCTTCACGCGAGCGCTGCGCGCGGTGGGCGCTGCAGCGGCGGCGGGAGCGCTGCTTTTCGCGGCTGCGCCGACGGCAGCGGCAGACCAGGTCAGAGACGGTCAGTGGCCACTTACGGCCTGGTACGCAGAGAAGATCTGGAGGGTCGCAACCGGCAAGGGCGTCACTGTCGCAGTGATCGACGATGGCGTAGCTGCGAACCATCCGGACCTCAAGGGCAACGTCTTGACGGGCAAGGACTTCATGTCCGGAGACGATGACGCTTCGCCTGAAGGTGAAGACAGCCATGGGACTGCCATGGCGGGTGACATTGCGGCGCATGGCCATGGGGCGAATGGAGCGGCGGGCGCGAAGGGCTTGGCCCCCGATGCCAAGATCCTCCCCATCCGTGACACAGGTGGTGACGTGGGCTGCTTCGCGCGGTCAATCCGCTACGCAGTCGATCATGGCGCCCAGGTCATCAACATTTCGCAAGGTGTCAGCCAGTGTGCGGACAAAGGTGCGGAGCATGAGGCCATCTCCTACGCCATCGATAAGGGCACGCCGATCGTTGTCGCTTCTGGAAATGAGGGAAGGAACTCGGATGACTTGCTGCCCAACAGCTATCCGGGCGTCGTCTCGGTAGGGGCAGTGGAGAGCAGCGGTGAAGTCTGGGGCAAGTCGAATTACGGCAAGACCGTTCTCTTGGCTGCGCCTGGTGCAGAAATCGTTACTACCGGCACAGTGCCTACCGGATATTCAAAGGGTGACGGCACCTCCGACTCCGCCGCCTACACCTCGGGGGCCCTGGCCCTCCTCAAGCAGAAGTTCCCCGACCTCTCCGCAGGTCAATTGGTCAACCGCCTCGTCAAGACCGCCGGCCTCCCCGCTTCCGAGAAGGGCGCGTCGCTCCCCGACGAGCACTACGGCTACGGATTCATCCAGCCGCTTGCCGCGCTCACGAAGGACATCCCGGCCGGCTCGAAGAACGGCCCGCTCAAGATCGACGAGTTGAATGCCGCCGTCGGTAAGGCCAGCGGAGGCGACTCCTCGGGCACGCCGTCCTCCTCGGCACCCGACGCCGCCTCCAACTCCACGGACTCCGGCGGTATGAGCACCGGCCTGGTCATCAGAATCGCCGCCGGCGTCCTCGTCATCCTGGTGATCGTCGTCATCGTGATCGTGCTCAGCCGCAAGAAGAACGGCGGCGGCCCGCCCCCGCCCCCCGGCGGTGGCTGGGGTGGCGGTGGCCATCAGCCGTACCCGACGCAGCAGCCGTACCCGGGCTCGTACCCGCAGCAGGCGCCTCCTGCACCGGTTGGTTCGTACCCGCAGGCCCCTTCGCAGCAACCGCCGTACGGTCAGCAGTAGTTGCCGTCTGGCGTTCGCCACGGCTGAGCCCCGCGTCCGTATCGGACGCGGGGCTCAACCGTTGGGCGAGGTGGCACTCGGATCTGCCGCCTTGTATCGAGAAAGCGCGGATCCTGCCCCGCTCCTCGACGCCTCTGTCGCATCGGCGTCAGTCGCCAGGTGGCGGGGATGGACTGCCGATCCCGGGACGTCCGGGGCCTGTTCCCAGGAGTGGGCCACGGGCCTGGAGCGATGGACGATGCTCACTCGGACCGGAGGTCTTGTGGGCGCCGGACTGCGGTCCGCCGTCGACCTGACCCAGTGATCGTAGGGCCCTGCCTAGAGCTTTTCTTTGCTGTTACATTAGCGTTCCTTGACCAGGACATCGCGCTACTCGGGGGATGCGTGCCGCCTCAACATGCCGCCATGCAGGCCGTGTTGACCGGACTGTGGGTCGTACGGACGTCAAGTCGCCCTCCGAGGAAGCCGCGTGAGGCCCATCTCGAGAGAGTGAGACCAAGCCCATGGGTGACGGATACGACGTTTCACCGGAGGCTCTGCGCCGTTACACAAATGCAGTCGAGTCGGCGCAGGGTCGATTGCTGCAGATCCGCGATCGCAATATCGACCTGAACTTGAGTGATGGAGTGTTCGGGCAGCTTCCCGAAGCCAATTCGCTTCGCTCTGATTATCACGAGCAGAAGCAGCAGTCGGAGGAGGACCTCACGGATGCCGCGGAGGCGCTCGCTGAAATAGCTGAAGCCGTGCGGGAAACGGCGGAGGGATACGACAGCACCGAAGAGAGCAACTGGCAGACGATGGAGGGCCAGCGCTGATGGGTGTGGGGCAGGCTGCTACGGGTGCCTTGGATCGGATCAGTTACACCCTGGATTGGTCCAATCCGCTCGCCGCGACAATGGATGAGGTGATCAAGGGCGTCCTGGATTACGTCGGTGCCGACGACTGGTTCGACTGGGTCACCGGGGACAGCGACCTGCTTCAGGAGACCGCGGCCCAATGGAGGGCGTCAGCCGGCCGCCTGCGAGACGTCGTGGCCGATTTGCAGGCGGAGCGCAAGGCTCTCGCGCACGACTGGGCCGGCGAGGCTTCCGAGGCATTCCAGCAAAGAATGCAGAAGTTCGAGGACGCGATCCTTGGCGAAGCGGAAGATGCCATCACCATCGCCGAGCTCCTCGAGCAGGCCGCCGCGGCGTGCGCGATCGCCGAAGAGGCGATGCAGGATCTCCTGGTCGAGCTGGTCGAAGTGGTCCTCGCGTCGCTTGCGACCACGGCAGTCCTGTCTCTGCTGACCGCAGGCGCCGCCGCCGCCATCGGGCCGGTTGTGGCAGCTGCCGGCGCCGCAAGCAAGATCGCGAAGGCGTCGAGGATCGCCGGCTCGCTCGCCACCAAGCTCGATGACTTGGCCAAGTCCTTGCAGTTGATGAGGAAGGCAGCGAAGCTCCGCCGTTTCCTGCGTTCAAAGGATGTCGGGAAAACGATGAAGGGGGCGCGGAAGAGGATCGCGTTGGATCTACTGCGCGGAAATCGTCCGGACGCCGGTGATGTTGCCCAGTACATGGCGGTCAAGCAGGTCAAGTCCACGGTCAAGGGGGTCATGGGCGTGGATGTGGCCGGTGCTGTGACGGGCGCCGCGACGGAGAATTCGCCAGCGTACGCAGAAGAACGCAGGGAGTATGAAGCACGCGAAACTCCGAGATCGTTCGAGGAGCGCAGCGGACGGAGTGAGGGGCACACAGGGAAACCTGTAAAGGACGTATTCGGGTGAACACGGGTAATCGCTTCCTCCCGCGCGATGCAACAAAGAGGGAACTCAATGGCTAGGAAATCCACCCAAGACCGCGTCAGGGACGCGATGGCACTGTCCGCCGGGGTCGTCGCAGCGCATGAGCCTGTACTGGCTTCGCATGTTGTGCAGACCGACAGTTGGGTTCCGGCACCACCCTGGTCACTGCGGTCCTGGTCCATCAGTGCATCGCGATCCATGGCAGAGCGCATGATGGCCAGGTGGGAAAGGGTCTCCTTCTGGGAGAGGATCGATCCAGCGGGCGCGTTGCTGCGCCGACGCGATCGGCGAGAAGCTCTCAAGGGAGGCTGGAACTCGGATGCCGGCAGCCTGGCGTGCGCCCTGTCCCCTCGAGACTGCCACGAGCCCGTGCACGCACTCGTCGTAGGCCAGCGGGCGCTGCACGTGGTCGAGGTGGCAGGGCGACTGGACGCCGGGACGGTCGGGCCCACGACGAAGGTGGTCTGGCAGCGGGATCGGACATGTCTGCGGTGGGTGCGCAGCAGGAGCGACATCAAGCACAGCCTGCATGAGGTCGGCTTTGCGGACGGGAGTTGGTTGATGCTTGACTTCCGTGGTCCGGCCTGGAACCAGGAGGGCATGACGCCTCCGAGCAGGCTGCCCGCAAGTGTGGCGCGGCCTGGGATGTAGCGACCTTCGGGGAGTGCATGTCGCTGAGGCAGGGTGATCGCAGGGGGGGGCAGGCATCACGGAGACAAGCCGCAAGGTGGCGGATCCGAACAAACCCAGGACCGTCTCGGGATGAGTTCGCAGTCGACACCGCCGCGCGGCGGTACAACTCGCGTTTTGGGCGCGGCAAGTTGGGTGGCATCGGCTTGTGTTGTGCTCGGTCTTCTCGGCTGGCTCTTCCTGGATGAGTTGAGCCGCCGACGAGCGTTGGTCCTGGTATGTCTCGCCTGCGTCGCCGTCGTCGGGGCCACCGGGCGCGGGCGTCGGAACGGTACTGGGCGGGCCGCCGACTACGACGTCGTACGTTCACGGCTCGCTGGGACGATACCGATGGCGAGCGGGTTTTCTGCCCGGCTTCCCTTTGGGAGAGGGGGGGACTCGCGCCAGAACGAGCTGCAGGAGCTCGATGTCGTCGGCACGGCGTGCGACCACGCCGGCCGTGTCCGTCGGGGCATGGGTGACGAGGAAACCGGGCCGACTCTGATCAGCGCAGTGTGTCTTCTGTGCGTGCGTCCGCAGGGGGTGTCGTGGTCCGGACGGGCGGTGATACCGGGAGCTCAGAGGCCTCCTTGCAGCCCACGAGGGCGGCCATCTTCCGTACCACCGGATAGACGACGGTGACCAGGAGCTTCTTGCGCTCGGCGCGAGGAAGGTCCGATTCGGATTCTTCGAGAATGCCCACGAGGTAATGCTTTTCGTCGGGGTCCAGGTTCGGATTACGGGCGCTGCATCTGACAAGTACCCCGGTCTGTTCCCCGTTCGAGAAGGCTTCGTCGCCCACGGAGAAGAAGGTGTATCCAGAGAGGTCTTTCGGGAGTTGGATGTTGTCCATCCAGCTGAAACCCAACGGTGTATCGGCTGACCCCGCAAGCGAGTCGCCCGCCAGCGAACCACTCGTCGCTATGCCGCACGCATACACCCACGATTCCTCCACCTGTATTACCTCGTCGGCTGCCGAGCGCAGACTCTTGTGGTTGAACCTGGCGGTATCTGCATATTTATTTGAATAAAGTTTCTCGAAAGCTTTTGCTTCCTTGGAGGTAAGGTCCACCCCGCAGAACTTCTTGGCCGCTCGGGCGTTCCATTCCTTTCTGTCATCGTTGCTGTCTCCCGTGCAGGCCGACATAACGGCGAGCAGTAGGAACGCCAGTGCTGCGGTGAAACAACGAACCTTGCGTCGCGCCATGATTAGTCCTTCTGGCTGTAGGGGCGCGCGAACTGGGCCCTCGGTTGTAGCCGTTCGCCGCGATGCCGCGAGCGGGAAGTGCACCGTGAGACCGTTTGCGCGATCACCGATCTGGCCTCGGCCGAGGCTTCCCCGCAGAAGGTCGCCCGCCTGACCCGGTCGCAGTGGACGACCGAGAACCGGCCCCACCACGTCCGCGACACCACCTTCACCGAGGACGCCTCCAAAGTCCGCCCGCTCAAGCTCCTGGACATCAGCTGACCAGCACCACTGCAAGATCACAAAGACTTTGAATCAGCCCTGCTTGTCGGGCGGATGGAGTAGGGCGCCGTGCGACCCGCAGACTATTTCGGTGCTGCCGTCGTGCTGATTGCTGGGGAGGCCGGGAGGTCGGCCGACTCTTCGCACCCCACGAGCCCCGCCATCTTCCGCAACACCGGATAGAGGATCGAGATGTGGAGCTTCCGGCGTTCGGCAACCGGGAGATCCGAGTCCGGGCCGTTAAGACTTGCGACAAGGTAGTGCTCCTTGTCGGGGTCGAGATTTGGCACGGAGGCGCTGCACTTCATGAGGATGTACGTGAGCCGTCCGTTGGAAAATGCCTGGTCGGCCACGGAGAAGGATACGTCTTGGTATTTACGGGAAGGGGTGATGAGGCCGGAGGACCAGCCGAATCGGATGTCCGCCCCATCGCGCACCGAGTCGTACCCGAGGACTTCACACGCAGTCAGGTCGTCGCGGGGCACCTGCTTCACCTCGTGGGCCGCTTTGGTCAGTTTGCCGCTGGATTTCGGCTCCTTGATGTTCTTTCCCGCGAGTAGCTTTTCAAAATCCCTGGTCGCTGAGGGTGTCAGGGAAGAGTCACAGAACTTCTTGGCGATGTCCGGTACGGAATCCCTGTGATCTTCGCCCTCCTCACCGGAGCAGCCAATCGCCGCCAGGGTCAGGAGTGACAGGATGGCCGCGGCCAGGGGGTATGTCTTGCGTTTCGCCATTCCTAGTCTTCCCTCTTGTAGGCAGGGCGAGAACTCTCACCCCGGTCGTAACCGTTTCTCACCTCAGTGGTGAGCTGCCTGCTTGTCGACGAGTCCGCCCCGATACCGTGGGCCTCGTTGTAAGCGGTGACCGGGAGGGCCGCGTGGTTCTCCCCGGTGTCCGTATATTCCCTTTGCGCAGTGATCAAGTCGTCGGCGTTGTCCGCTTCATATTTCTTCGCGGTGTCATCGATTTGCTGGCCGACGAATGTCTCCAGAGCCCCACCAGCGGTCTCAGCGGCCAGCGGGACAGCGATCGCCGCACCAACGCCTCCGGTCGCGATACCCACGGCGCCGCCGATGACGGCCCCCGTTCCCCACTTGACCCACTCGGTGGACTTGCCGAGGCTCTCTTTCTGCTTCTCCTCGTTGTCCTTGTAGTCCGCCTCTATTTGTTCGAGGCGTGAACCGTCCAGGATTCCGTGCACTTCAGCACCTGTGCCGGCGGTGGACGCCGCTTCCGTGGTGTTGTGCGTCGAGTCCATGACTCCGAGCGTGTACGCCTGTTGTGCCTGGGACATCGCCGCGTGGGTGTTCTCGTTCTGCCCCATGACCGTCAGGAAGTCGCGGGCGTCGCCTCGCGAAATGTTGGCGTGAGCCTGCCCCTTCGTGTCGTACAAGGGGTCGCGGGCGTCGCCGTTCCGTTCACCGAAGTCCGAGACACCGTTGTTCAGGTCGTCGATGTATGCGGCCCCGACCTTGCTGATGCTGTCCTCGATGCCGGGGCGTTCGTGCATGAGCTCCGGGTGGCGTCCGTAGGACGTGACCAGGCGTTCCATCACGGCCGCGCCGTCCGCGTTTCGGTCCAGCGGGGGAACGTCCGCTCCGTGCGGGCGGCCGATGGTGGCGGACTCCAGGGCGTGGCCCAGGGAGTTGTGGCCGGCGACCTTGCCATTGTCTTCGCCGAGTACGGCGTCGGCGGGCCAGTCGCGGGCCTTGGTGTCACCGCCGCCGACGAGGTAGTCGAAGTTCTCTTCCTTCTTGAAGAAGTCTGCCGAGGCGCCGGGGTTGTGGCCGAGGGCTTCGAGGTAGCCGGTCATCGGGTCGTTGCCGCGGTCGTTGCCTGCGCCGAAGTTGAGGTCGGCGGTGTTGGTGTTCCCGGTCCACAGCATGTCGAGGTCGGCGCCGTTGCTCAGTTGGCGTTCGTGGGACACCAAAGAGTTGCCGTAGTCCAGCAAGAATTTGTCGTCGTAGTCGCCGTGGCGCATGAGGTTGCTCATGACCTGGAACCCGAACGGGTTTCCCGCATGGTCGGTGCCGAGGCGCTGCGGGCCGAGTTCGACGATTTCCTTCTCCCACGCCTGCATGGCCTTGCTGTCGGACTGGGTGGCCGTGCCGAGTGTGGAGCCGAGTTCCGTCTGGAGTTGCTTGAGCAGCTTCTCGCGGTCCTTGTGGTCGGCCATGTGGGAGCCGCCTTGGTAGGGGTCAGCCATCTCGGCCCAGAACTCCATGGTGCGTTTCGGGCCCATGCGTGTGGCGAACATCTCGGAGAACTCTCTGTCGTCCTTGTTCGCCTTCAACAATGTGTTCAGTTGCCGGAGTTCGACATTGGTGAGTTTGTCGCCCTTCTTTGCAAGGGCGTAGGCCTGTTGAGCCTCGGCAGCGTCGAGTGTGGTGTGGACCTTGGTGTTGAAGGATTTGCTGTTGTCGCCGTTGGCGTCGCGTTCGAGGGCGTAGCTTGCGGCCTGGTCGGCGGCGGTGGCCAGTTCCAGTACCTGGTTGATCCGGGCTTCGAGGGAGTCGAGCTTCTTGTTGCGCTCGGGGACGAAGACGTCCTCGTAATCCGGGTCGTGGCGTGCTCCGACGTCTTGGTGAGTCGGATGGACGTCTTCGATGACGCCTTTCTCGGAGATCCGGAAATGGTCGGCGCGGGCGTTGTCGATCAGGGAGTGGAGCTGTTTCTGGAACTTGGCGAACTCGCCGTGGGCGTCGCTGAGGAGCTTGGCGATGCGGCCGGCCTCGGTGGCGGCGTCCTCGTACTGTCTGCGGGCCTTCTTCATGACGGAGAAGGCTGCTTCGGACGCGTCTCCTTCCCAGTGGCCTTCGAGGTGGGTGATGACCCGGCGCGTGAACTCGTCGTGCAGGCTCTGGTATTTGGCGGGGAGTGCCTTCCAGGAGTCGGCTGCCGTGGCCAAGGGGGCGAGGTCTGCCTCTTTGAGGTAGGCGAAGGAGGGCATGCGTGGCGGTTCCCTTATGGGGTGACGTGGAGTGGGGCGGACGGGGCGCCCGGGAGCGGCTGACGTATCGGCCTAGCGGGGAGTGGGGCAGTTCAGCCGAAGGGGGAAGTGATCGAGGCCATGCGGGCCGTCTCTTCCTGCTCGGCACGGGTGTACTCACCAGTGGTGGCGTGCAGGCGGTCGCTGATGTCCTGCAGCATGCCCTTGAGGTGGGTGACCTGTTCGCCCCAGCGGACGTCCATCGTCATCAGGGAGCCGGCGGTGGCCCAGGAACCGGAGTCCGGGAGGCCGGGGGCGGTGTGTTTGTTGAGGCCTTTGACGGCGCTCTGGGTGTCCTCGTCGGCGGTGTTGTCGACGTTCTCGGTGTCGCCGCGGAGCTCGACCAGGGCGTTCGCCGCTTGCTTCATGCGTCCGGTGTCGGTCTTGCTCGTGCCTGCGCCTGCGCCTGCGCCTGCGCCTGCTCTGGTCTGTGACATACCGGTACCAGAAGGTGAAGTCACCTGGAATCAGCCCCCGTTGGCGGCGCGAGGGCCGCAACTCTCAGATCCGTGAATTCGACAGCGGTACGGTACAGCTGTTCGATGGGGGATGTCAGGGAGATGTGATGGGTCTGCGTGCTTCTGTGGCGGCGGTGGCCGTTTTCGCCCCCGCTGGCGGCGTTCTGCGCGCCGGTCAACCAGATGCTGCCCGTGGGTGAAGCGGGCGGCCACCGAGTGATCGCCGCCCGCCCCCGCAGAGCGTCAGTCGCCCATCTTGATGAGTGACGCCTCATGCGCCTCGCTCGCCACCGAGCTCTTGCCGGTGTTGGAGACGGAGGCCAGGAACATGCTGTCGTCGTGGATGTAGGGCATGGCCCAGCCGTCCTGACCGAGGGCGCCGTCCAGCTTCCCGTAGTACTGCTTCTGTGTTTCGGAGCCGGACTTTGGGTCGAGGCCGACGAGGTACATGGGGTACCCGTCTCCGCCGAAGTTCTCCTCTCGCCAGCCGGAGTCGTCCTGCTTCAGCGCCAGGAGCTCATTCCCGGAACCCTGGACGAGCGAGTACTCCACGCCCTCGCTGGTTCCGGTGGACCAGACGCGCTTGCCGCTGTCGAGGTCGTACGCGTCGATCGCCGACCCCACGCCCGAGCCGCTGTGCTTCTCGGCGATGTAGAGCGTGTTGCCGATGACCTTCAGCGCGGGCCGCGGGTCGCCTTCCGTGGCGGCCTCCTGCTGCGAGAAGTAGATGTCGGGGGAGGAGTATTCCTCGAGGCTCTCTCCGAGGACCAGGGTGTTTCTGGCTTTGCCGTCATCCTGTAGGACGGCGAACCCGTTCTTCTTCACCTCCTGGGGGACGCCGACGATGACCGGAGAGGTCGACACCACCATCGCGTCCTCTCCGTACTCCCACTCGCCGTCACCCATGGCATAGGTCCACTTCGCCTTGCCGGTGGCCGGATCGACGCCGGCGGCCGTCGAGCTCTGGCCGTCCGGGGAGCCGTAGGCCCAGCGGGTGGTGCAGAGCTGCACCCTCACCAGCTGCTTGCCGCCGACGTAGCCCTGGCCCTCGCAGGGCTTGCCGCCGTACGTCTCGCTCTTGCTGTCCTTCCAGAGCTGCTTTCCGGTACGCAGGTCGTAGGCGATCTTGTCGTTGACCACGACCGTGCCGCCGCTCACCGCGGTGCTGGGGCCGTCCTGGCGCTTCGAAATCTTGTGCTGCCACAGCTTCTTGCCGGTCTTGAGGTCAAGGGCGAAGAGACCGTTGCAGTCGTGGACCGCGCCGACGGCGAGGACCGCGATGTCCTCGCTGGTCACGGAGGAGGCGTGGCAGATCGTGGAGGCGCCCTTTCCGGGGGCGGCCATGCCCCACTGAAGGTCCCCGGTGTCGGCGTCGAGCGCACTGACACCGTCGGTCTGGGCGCGGACGACGTTCTTCCCCGTGAACCATGTGCCGAGGTAGTTCTGGGTGTCGGATTCACCGCCGTAGTACGGAAGGCTCCACTCGACCTCGGTCTTGGTGGGGTCGAGGAGGATCCAGGCCACCGAGCCGAAGACGCCCGACATGATGACGCTGAGCACCAGGAGGAAGATCATCAGGCCCTTGCCCCGCTTCTTCCCGGGGGTGGAGGGCGGTGGATGCACCGGCGTGAACTGCGGTGGTGCGAAGCCCTGTTGAGGCTGCTGGGGTGCGTAACCCTGTTGGGGCTGCTGCGGCGGGTAGGGCTGCTGGGGCGCGTAGCCCTGTTGGGGCGGATACGACGAGTTGTAGGGCTGCTGCCCCGGAGCGGGCGGCATGCCGTTGGAGTGGCCGGGCGTCGTCATGAGATCTGCTTCCTCACGTAGTCGGCCCAGGCGTCCTGGAACTCGTCCGTACCCATACCGGTGGCCTTCGTCAGCTGCGCGTCCATCCCCTTGGGGTTCTTGTACTGCTCGGCCACGAAGGCGAGGGACTTGTCCTCGCCGTACTTCTCGGCGATGAAGCGGATGCCCAGCCAGCCCAGCGTGTAGTGCGCGCTGTTCTCCTCGTCGATGGTGCTGTGGAAGTTCTCGCTGGTGGGGAGCTTGCCGTCGAAGGGGTCGACGTAGCTGCCCGAGTAGTACGCCTTCAGAGCGCGCAGCTCCTTGGTCGCCGACGAAGGGGCATCGCGCATGGCCATGTATTCGGCGAAGCCCTCCACCACCCACAACTGGGCCTGGCCGTCGGGGCCCGTCAGCGGCTCGACCATGGTGTGCGCCAGTTCGTGGTGGCTGATCTCGAGGACGCTCGCGGCGTAGTCGGGGCGCTTGAAGCGGCTCTGCGCGGTGTCCATGACGATGCGCGCGCCACCGTTCTGCACGTTCACCTTGGCCTTGGTTCCGCCTGCCGCCACCGCCGGCATCTGGATGGAGACGCCCGCCTCGGCGATCGACTCGTCCTCCTCCTCGCCGGAGCCCTCCCGGAACATGTGCTTGTACACCTTGCGGTTCTTCTCGAGCGTGACGACGAAGCCGGGCATCGTGCGGCCGCTCTTGGGGCCCTTGGCCGCCCAGACCGCGAGATTGTCCGTCGCCGCCTTCTCGATGTACGGGGCGTAGCGACGCGCGTCGGCCGCCTGGGCGGAGTCCGACATGATCACGGTGTGCGGCTTGACGGTGACGGCCATCGAGTCGTACGCGTCCCACGGAGCCGGGTAGTTGGTCATCTCGCCGTACCCGGGGATCTCCGGCGTGGACGGTCCTACGGCAGTGACCTTCAGGTCCGAGTCCGCGGTCTTCTTCTCGACCGTCCAGCGGTACAACTCGGCGACGGGGCTGGCATCGGCACCCTTCACCTGGTGTACGAACGCCACTTCGACGGAAGCCGACGCGCCCGCCCCGTAGTGGTCGACGGCCCGGCCGTCGATATTGAGGTACTGGTACTCGGACACCTCGAACGGGACCTTACGAAGGTTCGCGAACAGTGAGGCCTGCTTGGTCTTCAGTGCCGACGAGCCGCCGTCGAACGGTGCGAGGTAGGTGCCCTTGTCGCCGGCCTTGAGCGCCTCGGAGTGGTTCTTGAGGAGACCGGACATGTCGTCCTGGGTGATCTCGGTGGCCTGCCCGCCCTTCCCCGCCACGGGCAACGGGTCGTCGCTGACCACCTGGACGATCCCGAACACCATCAGGCCGAGCGCAATGACAGCGATTCCGCCGAAGGCCACGGTCACCCACTTGAGGACCGGGTTCCCGGTGCGCGGCGCATCGCTCTGCGGCGTGATCGGGGGTCTCGGGGGTGCAGGCGGCGGAGACGGCGGCCTGGGTGGCTGTTGCGGGGGATACGACTGCCCGTATCCCTGCGGCGGTTGAAACGACATGGATCCCTCGTTATTGGGGGGACACACGTCCGTCCCCCGTGACGACGCTTGTCATGCATCCGACTCAGGGGACGCGATCCTCATTTTTATCAGATGCTTATATCGGCAACACCGCCAACTCCTGTAACCCTGAGGGCGCTCGCCGTGAGCTGCGCGGTCAACCGGCCGTCACCGCCGTCACCGTCGTCGGCGTCGCCCCGGCCCCTTCGATACGCTGCGTCGCGCATCGGGCGGGAGCCCTGGGTGGACGGGGACAGGGGAGTTCTGGGTGAGTGAGTCTTCGGTGCCGCTGCGGCGGTACCGCGTGCGCGGGCTGGCCCCGGCGAGTTGGACGGCTTCGAGCGTGTGCGTTCTCGCGTTTCTGGGGTGGCTCTTTCTGCCGGTCCTGGCGTGGCGGCGGATGCTGGTCGTCGCGTGCTTGGTGGTTCTGCTGGGGTGCCTGGTTGTCCTGTTGCTGGGGCGTCGCGGGCTGCCCGTGGGGGCCGGGGGCGAGAGTGCGGTGTACCGCGCCGTCAGGCCGGAGTTTCCGGCGGGCGGGGGACCCCCGGGTTTGTCGGCGGAGTTGCCCGTCGGGCGGCGCGTGAAGGTGCGTGGGCTGGTCGGCATCGTCGCGTTTCTGGCGGCGCTCGCCGGGATTCTGGCCGTCACCGCCGGGGACGACACCGACGCGGGACGAGCGGCTGCTCTTACCGAGGCGGGGGCTGTGCGGGGCAGCGCGCGGATCGTGCAGGTGCGCGATCTCGAACGGTTCGCGGGCCGCGGCGATACGGACTACGGAGCCAGTCTTACGGTGCTGCTGCCGGCCCGAGGGGCAGAGCCGGCCAACCAGGCAACGCTCTGGGCGCGCACGTACGAAGAGCCGGATCGGGGTGGGGCGTTGAAGGTTTTGTACTCCCCGGGTCACCCCGAACTGGGTGCCGTGCACGGCGACAGCGCGACCCTCGACCGACTGCAAGCCGGTACTGCCTTGACGCCCGTCGCTACCTGGGTGTTCTTCGGCAGCTGGGCAGGGGTGTCGCTGTTTGTGGTTCTGCTGTCCGTCTTTGGGGGTAGTTTCCGCGGGCTTAACCGCCTCGACGACGGTGCGCGTGCGGTCCGTGGCAGCGTTTGGGGCGTTACGGGATGGGACGGGGGCGGCATCGCGCTCCGGGTGCGTACCGCCACCGGTGAGGTTCACTTCTCGGCGGAGCAGAACAACCAGGCCATCGCCGCGTCCCTGCGGACCGAGGAGGTTTGGGCCTGCTGGGCCGCGGCCGGTAAGTCCCCGAGCGGGAGTGGGGGAGAGCGGCTGCGAGCTGCTCTGATCAGTGACGGCGGCTGGTGCCTGCCCGGCGAGGTGTGGAGCGCTCAGGTCGCGCGGGTCGAACGTGACGCGGCCATCGTGGGCACGTCGGAAGCGCCGGTCGATCCCCGTCGCTCGGTGGCTCTGTGGCTGCCGGTGACGTCTTGGCCGCTACGCCTCCGTCGGTGGAGCGTGCTGCTCATTGTGGTCAGTACGGCCGCCACTGCTCTGCTCCTGACCGACACGGGAGGTCGTCCCCGCTGGGCAGCGGGGTTCGTCGCCGTTGTCGCGCTCTTGGGGGCGTACGTCGGGTACTTGGCTCCCGGTAGGGGCGGCCGGAAGGGGGCCTCGGCATTGACCGGGCCGGCCACGACAAAGGCCTGAATGGCCACGATGAAAGGAGGCCGTGCGTGAGCTCCAGAGAGCGACTGAACTCCCGGGATTCTGCGGTCAGTCGGGTGGGTGGTGCGGTCGATGGTGCCGAGATCCGGGAAGCCGTGCGGCGGCATTACCGGTTCGCTGTAAAGCGATTTACCCTGCATTCGCCTGTGTTTGTTGCTCTGTGGGTGTTGTTCATGGTGAGCCACACGGGTTTTCTGGTTCCTGTCGGGCTCGTCGGAATTCTCGGCGCTGTCTACTGTCTGCAGATGCTTGCGCGCAGAGTTGGTTGCACCTGGTTGTGCTCGCGCGCCTTCCGGGCCTACGAGGCCGAGTTCGTCTCCTCCGTCAAGAAAGTACGACAGGAGGGTGGGGGTGTGCTCTTTCTGCTGCTCGGGCAGGAACGGAATCCGATGTGGACGATGCGCGCCCACAAGGCCAGCAAGAAGGGTGTCTGGCCGAAGGACATTGAGGCCGGTGTGTGGTTCGCGGGGGACAGGCTCTTCGGCGGTGCTGCGTTCGTACCAGGAAGTGGCGAACTGCTGATCATGCAGCCGAACGGTTGGAAGCTCTGGGCCCCGGAGCGGAAGAGCGCCGGCGCCGAGCGCATCGCGAGGGCGCGGCGGGCGGGGATCAGGCGCCTTCGGATCCGGCGGCCTGTGCGTGTACATGGGTGACGAGAGGGTCTGTAGGCGGAGAGCCGACAGACCCTAGGGGCGCGCAGACGGTGGACGGACTTCGCCGGTCGGCATGTCGCTGCCGACCGGCTGACGCCCCGTCCTCAGAACAACCCGTGCCACATCTGCTCGATGATCAGGGACCACCAGTTGTCCGGCTGCGACAGGGCGTTCGGGTCGATGGTCAGGAGGCGGGTCTGGAGGTCGGCGACGATGTTGCCTGCCGTGTGCGGGTTCGCGTCGATCATGTGGCCGCGCGTCGCGTACAGCGTCGCGAGGGAGTACGCGAAGGCGGCGACCGAGGAGTTCACGTACTGGAGGCTGCCGTCCAGCGGCAGGGCCGCCCAGACCTGGCCGCTGTCGCGCTGCACCGTGATCACGAACATGCCGTCCGTGCCGATGCGGGTGTGTGTGGCGAGGGTGTTGGCCGCGTCGGGGGACAACTGGACGCCCGTGCCGATGAGGTGGGTGCGGACGTCCGCGAACATGCCGCCCATGACGGGTGGGACGCCGGGCGCGTCCGTGTCCGCCAGGAAGAAGAGGGGGACGTCGGCTGGGAGGCCGGCCGTGGCAAGCGTTGCGCGGGCCGCGTCGGGGAGCGCTGCGGTCTGCAGGAGTTGGGGAGCGTAGCGGCGGACCTTCTGCTCGCCGAAGACCTGCGTGAGCAGCGGGCCCAGCTCCGCGTCCGGCAGGACGTGTGTGGGCGGTACGGGGTGGGGGAGCGGGGCGCGGAACGGTTGTGGTGGTGCCTGCTGGCCCGCGAGTTGGGCCATCAGCTGCGCGTGGGACGTGAGCGCGGCGATTCCCTCGGTTCGGGAGGCCTGGTCCCGGCCGTAGGGGTGCGCGTGCGAGTGGGAGGCGTTCGGGAACGTGGACAGCAGGACGTTCGCCGTGTAGCCGCCGGGGAAGTAGCCGGGGCTCAGGTCCGTGTGGATCGCGACCACGTTCTCCACCGGCACCCTCAACTCGCCCAGCTGTGCCATGCCCTGGTACTCGGCCGGCGGCGTGCCGGGTGCCGAGGTGGCGGTGACGTAGGCCTCCTGGCCGGTGCGCGGGTCGACGTATGTGAAGACCGCGGTGTTGCCCGGGCCGGTGGCCGGGCGGCCCGGCGGTGGGCCCGCGGGGGCGGGCGCGGGTGCCGACTGGTGCGGTTGAGGGGGTGTCGCGGGCGACGCCATCGGCTCGGGCGGGGCCAGCGGGTAGTCCACCACGGTGGGCGTGCGTTGCGGGGGCGTGGCGGGCGGTGCCGGTGCCGACGCCGGTGTCGTCGACGGCGGAGACGTGCGCTGTGGGACCACCGGAGCCGTGGGTGGCCCGGAGGCGGCAGGGGCGCCCACCTCGCCCCTGCCAGTGGAGCCCGAGGCCCCCGAGGTACTGCCAGTGGAGCCCAACGAGGCCGCGTACTCCGTGAGTCCGTCCTCCTCGAACGCTGCCGCCAGCATCCGCGCGCGCTGCTCCGGCCCCGCCTGCGTACGCGTCAGCAGCGGGGCGATCCGTAGGTACGTACGTCCCGGAGCGGGGAGCGAATCGCGCGCCCGGGTATCCGTCGTGATCTCGTCCAGTGCGGCCCGCAGCACCACGGGGTCCGTGTGCGCCAGGAGCCACGGGTCCTTGAGCAGGCGGGGCAGTTGGCCCGCGCCCAGGAGGTGGCCGACGATGCCGTCCCGTACGTAGGGGACGGCCTGCTCCCAGCCCTCCTCGGGGACCCGCTCAAGCAGCTCCATCGCCAGGCACAGGTGCGCGGCGCGTACGTCGGGCAGCGTGGCGCGGAGTGCTTCGCCGAGGGCCGGGTGGGCGAGGGCGATCAGGGTGGGTTCGGCTGCGTCCTCGTCGTTCACCGTGGTGACGAACGGGCCGGCCAGCGGCATTCCGTTGGCGATGTCCGGCGCCAGGTCGCGGCCGGCCAGTGCCGAGGCCAGTGGTGCCCACAGCGGCAGCGGCAGTCCCTCGCCCTCTGCGAGGGCGAGCGGGGCGAGCATCGCGGGCAGCAGGGTCGGGTCGGCGCCGAGGCGCTGGGCGTGCATGGCGACGGCGTCGGCGGGGCCGGCGGGGAAGAGGGCGGCGTTGGGTGGCGGTTCCGGGGCCAACAGGTGCGCGTTGACCGCCAGTTGGGCGGTCAGGCGGCTGCCGCCGGGGCCCGTGGCCGTGCGCGACGCGATGCCCTGCGCGAACCAGAGCCGCATCTGCGGGTCGTCGGTGAACGGCAGCCTGGGCGCACCGAAGTTCGGATCGAGCGCGATCTGGGTCTGCAGGGTGAGGCCGTGGAGGTCGGCGTGCTCGGGCGCGTCGAGATCGATGATCTGTGCCGTCCCGGCGGGGAGCGCGGCGGCGATCTCGGCAGCCACCGCGCGCGGGACCTCGGCGAGGAGCCGTACGGAGGGGAGCCCCGCGAGCGGCAGCAGCAGCTCGCGCGCCATCCGCTCGGGCCCGCGCCCGGCCCGTACGGGACCGGCCCGGTCCACATCGGGCACCACGATCACGCGCTCGCCCGCGCCCAGGGCCTCGTACACCTCCGCATCGCGCGCGACGTCGATCCCGTAGTGGTCGGCGAGCACCCACAGCAGCTGTGCCGGTGTGAGCCCGGCGGCGCTCGGCACCGCGGGCGCGGGCAGCGGCGGCGGGACCGTCCACGGATCGAGGCGCGAGAGGTCGATGCGCTCGCGGTGACCGGGGTCGCACAGCATCAGGAAGCCGGTCAGCAGGCGCGAACTGCCGCACCCCGGCGAGCCGGTGAGCAGCGCGACGCGCGGCGCGTCCGGCACGGCGGCCCGCCAGGCGGCGAGCGCGCGCAGGGCGGAGGCGCGGCCGCCGATGAACGGATGCGGCTCGTAGGCGACCTGCTGCGCCGCTGCCATGGGGTGCTGCGGCGCTGCCATGGGCTGCTGGGGCGCTCCCATGGGGCTGTTCTGCCAGCTCACGACTCTCCCTGGTTCCCCGTAAACACGTGCCTGCCCACTTTAAGGGCGACCTCTGACAACGGGACACGCGTGGTCGGTGAGGGTGTTCAGGTGCCCGAGTGGATTGGTAAACTCCGCGCAAAATCACGTCTGTTGGGTCTGTTGTGGCACGCGGGGGCCTGCGGGTGTACGGCGACACGGGGGAAATGCCGCCATGGCGATGATGCTGCCGGACGAGTTGGCCTGGCTGTTGGAGATGTTGGGCTTCGACTGGCCCACCGCCAACGAGGACCACATGATGCAGTGCGCCCAGACGTGGCGCGATTTCGGCGCGCAGGTCGGGGACATCCAGGCGGATGCGATGCGGTCGGCCGGGAATGTCACGTCGGACAACTACGGCGAGTCGATCGACGCGTTCGTCGAGAAGTGGGACAACTTCGCGGGCGGGTCGGGGTATCTGGACGATGCCCGGCAGGCGGCGGAGGTGATCGCGTCGGTCTTCGATGTCGCGGCGATGCTGATCATCGGGATGAAGATCGCGGTGATCATCCAGCTGATCGTGCTGGCGGTCCAGATCGCGGTGGCGGCGGCGACGGCGGTGGTGACGTTCGGGATTTCGGCGGCGGCCTCGGCGGCGATGACGCAGGTGACGCGGGTCGCGGTGCGTCAGATCCTGAAGGAGGCGGCGCAGGCGCTGCTGGAGGCGGCGCTGGAGGCGGTGAAGGAGCCGTTCGTCTCCGCGCTGGAGGAGATGAGCAAGGATCTCGTCGCGCAGACGGTGAACCAGAACTTCGGTGCGCAGGACGGTTACAACCTGGGGCGGACCGCTGAGGCGGGCAAGACGGCCGTCAAGGACGGGTTCGACAACTTCGGCCAGACGTTGGGTGAGTCGCTGCGGGATGGGGCCGGGGGCCGGGCCGGCTCGCATGCGCGGGGTGGGTTGGAGAGTGCGGCGGGGAATACGTCCTCCTCGTCGGCGGGTGGGGCGGATGGGGATGCGGGGGCCGGGGCCGGTTCTGCGGGTGGCGGTGCCGGTTCAGGGGCTGGGTCCGGTGCGGGTGCAGGTACCGGGTCCGGTTCCGGTGGTGGTTCCGGTGGGGACGGGTCTGGAGGTACGTCGGGGGGTGCCGGGGCGGGAGCTGGTTCCGGGGGAGCGGCGTCCGGTGGGGCCGGGGCCGGTTCGGGTGGTTCCATTTCTGGGTCCGGTGGGTCGGGGGCTGGTTCGGGTGCGTCCGGGTCCGGGTCCGGCGGCGACGGAGGCGGTACGGCCGGTGCTTCTACTTCCGGCGACACCGGCGGCTCGGGTTCAACAGGCAATGGCAGTACGGGAGTTGGTTCGCAGGCGGGCTCGAACGGTGACGCCGGCTCGACGCCGACGTCGCCCCCTTCCCCGGCGCCGTCTTCCGATCGGCCGTTGACCCCGTTCGACGCGGGCTACCACGAGCAACAGCCGACGTCCGGATCCTCCACGTCGACCGAAGCCGGCGGCTCCACGGGCCCGTCGAGCACGCCGGATTCCTCGCCCGGTTCACCTGGTTCACCCGGTTCGACCGGATCGCAGAGCACGCCGGACGCCGCACCGCCGTCCGGAACGCCGGACGTGTCCACGGGCACGGACGCGCAGCGCAACGGCAGCGAGACGGCCACGCCCGCGCCCGCCGCGCAGTCGGATCGGCCCTCCTCGGTGCCGCACGCGCGCGTGGACGCGGACACGAACACGCCGTCGCCCGCGCCGACCCCCATACCGGATGCGGCGCCATCGGCCGGCCCGTCCGATGCGTCCCACAGCATCAACACGGCCTCGGAGAGCGCCGCCCCGACGCAGGAGTCCAACGGCCCCGCCGCGCAGACCCCTTCGCCCGACCGCGGTAACGATCCGTCGACCGCGACCGACCCGCGTACGCAGGTCCAACAACCCACGACGACGGCGACGCCGGCGGGCACTCCCACGCCCACCGACACCTCGTCCCCCGCCTCCACCTCCACGACACCGGGCTCCATACCCAGCGCGAGTACGGGCGCCCACACGGGCTCCGACTCGCCCTCGCGTACGTCGTCCAGCCCCACGTTCCACTCCCAGAGCGCCACGGCCACCGAGGCCCACGCCCCGACCCGTCCCGCACCCACGGCGAACCCGACGCCCACCGGCGACCCCAACGCCACAACACCGACCCCGAACGTCGCACCGACCGCGACCGCGACCGCGACCGCGACCCCGGGCCCGGTCACGAACACCCCCACCACGCCGACCCAGGGCCCGTCGCGCCAGCCCAACCCCACGACGAATCCCCGTACGGACACGCCCCGTACCGAGGCCCCCCACCGCACGACCCCCACACCGACCCGCCCCGAGCCGACAACCCCCTCGACGCCCCGCCCCAACACCCCCACCAACAACAGGCCCGGCACGACCAACCCCAACCCCAACACCCCGAACCAGCCCGGCTTGTCGTCCACACCCACCCCGAACCAGACGCCGAACCAGGGCCCGAATCAGAATCAGCCTGCGAACCAGGTTCCGAGTCAGAACCAGCCTACGAACCAGGCTCCGGGGCAGACGCCGAATCAAGCTCCGAGTCAGACGCCGAACCAGGTCCCGAATCAGCCTGCGAACCAGGGCCCGAATCAGACCCCCAATCCGCCTACGAACCAGGGCCCAAGCCAGACGCCAAATCAGGTTCCGAGCCACACGCCGAATCAGCCTGCGAACCAGACCCCGAATCAGGCGCCGACCCAGGTCCCGATTCAGGTTCCGATTCAGACCCCGAACAGCAATCCCGGCGCCCAACAGCCCAGTTCGAACGGCCACCCCGCGCAGGAGTCCTCCGACACCACGCCCCCCAAGCAGGAGCAGCCGGCCCCCCTCTCCCAGGGCCGGAGCCTCCAGCAGATCCGCGACAGCCTCAACCACGCCCCCTACGGCCTGCTGACGCCGGACCCCGCCCACCAGCAGGCCCTCCTGGACGCCGTCCCCCGCAACGAGGACGGCACGCCCCAGCGCCATCCCGACCCCAACGGCGAATGGGCCCAACTCCAGAACGACGGTGGCCTTACGCAGCCCGGACGCTCCAACAACTGCCTCGACAACGCCCGCGCCGGCCTGTCCACCTGGTTCGGCGACCCCCAGGTGTCGGCGCCGCGCACCCCGGACAAAAACCACGACGGCTCGCTGGACACGATGTCGCCCGAGCGCGACTCGTACAACAATCTCGACGCCTGGGCCGGACGCCCCCAGATCTGGGCCGGCGCCGACCACCCCGGCCCCTACGCACGAATAGCCCACCACCTCCAGGAGGCGGGCCCCGGCTCGGCGGCCGTGGTGGGCGTGCAGTGGCCGGGCGGCGGCGGCCACGCTTTCAACGTCTACAACCACAACGGCCAGATCATCTGGGTCGATCACCAGACCGGCGAGGTCAGCCCCAACCCCATCCACACCGGCGCCGCCGGCGTCCGCTACGTCCCCTTCGACTCCAACGGCCAGACCATGGATGCCCCATGGGAGAAGCAGAACGAGACGGAAGGACAGGAGGGGCAAGAGCAGGGCCAGGCGACCACTGATGGTAATCAGACGCCAACAGAGCATGAATCCGCCAGCCAAACATCTACGGCATCGCCTTCGCACGACGCTGGTGGGCCCGCACCGGGTGCAGGTCAGACACCCTATGGTGCCTCCGACCCTGTTGGTGCAGGTCACACCCCATCCCAACAAGAAGCAACACAGCAACAAGCTGCCGCACAGGAGCACAAGCCCGACTATCCGCAGGCTGACACTGCCCCCACCGACCACCCGAGGCTGCCGCCTCCAGAGACGGTCGACTCGACCCCGCACCACGGCATGCTTCCTATGCCCGACCAGCAGAACCTGCGCCAGACGAGCGATGTCCGGCAGGTCGGCATGGATCACGTCCTCAACCAGCTCGATTCCTGGTTGGACCCCGTCACCGACGGATACCCGGACGGCTCACCGACGCCTCGGCGCCCCTTGGTTGACGCGATGGAACTGGTACGGGCGTCCAATCAGGAGGGGCCGCCGGACCAGGACGGGGCATCGGGCCAGGACGGGACGCCGCCCAAGCCGAAGCCTCTCTCCAAGGCCGAACTCGCCCGGATTCTCCCCGGCTTCGAGAACATGCACCCCGGAGAGCAAGGAGCTGTCGTCGCGTCGCTCGCCCGGTTGAGCCACAACTTTCACACGGCCCATGGCGTCGGCGTCAGTCCGGAAGCCGACCCCAATCATCCCGCGCACGGCGCCGCTGCCCATGCACGCGCGGGCTGGAACGCCGGCCACCGTCAGGACGACATCCTCAAGGCCGCGATCCAGGAGGAGTACCAGCGATCCGGCGTGGCAGGCGCGCTGCGGGATGCGGGCAAGCATCGCCCGGACTTCACCGGGCGGAACTACGCGGTAATTGAAGTACGCGATCCCATAACGGGCGAAAGCACTTACCTGGTCGACAGTTCCTACCCGAACCGCACCGGTGAGAAGGGAAAGCATTCGGAAGAGAACGTCCTGGACTACCTGGATCATCTCAACAGTCAGCGCGAGCGCGGTGAACGGTACACCGTCGAGGGTTTGTTCACGGACCGGGAGCCGTGTGGTTTTGGTGCTGGACACGCGAATTGCTCGCGGATGCTGTCGAACCGCATTCCTGGTGTCGACGTCTACTACGGCACCGGGTATCGAAAGAATGCGGAAGTGGTCGAAGGGGACACCAGTAGCGCCAGCCGCAAGAAGCTGTTCGACCAAGATCTCGCGAGGAACCTGGAGCGACTTGGCAGGACCTGGGTCGGGGCGATGGCCACTGGGGACCTGAGGGTCCCGCCGGCAGGCGCAGCCGACCCGACCAGCCCCCTCCACGCGCCACCCGTAAGCCCCGAGCCGCCCACAGGCGGCAGCAACCCACCGGAATACGGCAGCGCCGGAACGACGTCGTCGGCTGCCGGGCAGGAAGGGCCGGAGGGCATTGGCTCGAACGGGGACGAAGGAGCGGGCCCAGACGCGGTGTCGGAGCAGTCGGGGCACTCTGAGCCGCCCATGGAGCGTGGGGGCTCCACAGAACAGGAGCTCCGTGAAGCAATCAAGGAGATTCCAGGTAAGCAGCGACCAAAGCCGGATGTCTTGGAAAGGGTGCTCGAACGCTTGGCATCCGAGCCCGGTGGTCAGCGTGTGGCTGAGGCCATCGCGGCCGGCAATTTCAGCCGGAGCGAGGGGTTCGGTCAGGTCGTCTCATCGTTGGGTGCCCGTAAGGAAGCGATGTTCCAGCCCGGCGTCGATCAGATTCTTTTCGGCGATGAGTTGGTGCGTAGTGGAGTACCCGCGCAGAGCATTGAATTCGAGTACAAGATCCCCGTCGGTGCCGATGCCGATATTCGCATCACCGATGAATCCGGCGCAATCTACACCTACCAGATGAAGCATCTCAACAACCCCCTTGACGAGGTCTCGGAGATCACCAGGGGGAAGTATTTGCTGCAGTTGGCCCGGACCGAAGCAGATCACCGAATCATGCTGGTCGATGGTGGCAGCGGCACGTGCGCCGAGTGGATTTCCAACGGTTCGCACGAGGCCCTCATGGACATCCACAACGGTGGGGGAGGGCCGAAGGGGGAAGGAATCACATTTGTTGTACGTCTCAGTGAAGGCACACTGGTGATCCCGCCCGGCGCCAAGACCGACCCTAAGGACATGCTGTGATCACTACGGACCCGATTGGTGACTGGACCTGGGAAGTCGCCCCTGTCGATGGTCGTATCCACTCCTCACGCGCCATCGAACTGGCTGTGGAGGTGTGGAGCGTCCTGGCGGGTGCGGGCGTGGCGGTTCCGGTCGCCGAGGTCGGCGTCACGGTCAGATCGTCGGTCGCCGCGCGGGACATTCGACTTTTGGAGACCAGTGCCCCAGTGGGCGAGGCCACGCCAGCAGCCGGGAGCGCGCTCACTCGTGTCGCCGAACAAGTCGAAGAATTTCAGGGCGACTTCATCGTCGATGCGCGTGTGCGCTGCCCTGGAGTGTGGACGACTGGTGGGGTGGAGCGCCATGCTGAACAACTCTTCACCATCCAGGCGGACGTCTGGAAAAACAGCCTGGCGACGGTGACGCTGGAAACGTACTGTGATGCGTGGCTCACGATGGATACCCGAGGCCGAGAGCAATTGGCAATTCATGCCGAGAATTCTCCTCGACTCACACTCGTCCTGAAGCAGATCTCCGCGTTGCTGGGAGTCCAGCCGACACCGGGCGACGAAAACCGGTACGCCACGCCTACGGAGTCCGGATTCGAGGACGTCAGGGTCGAGGGGCCTGCGTACATCGACGCTTGGGGGACCTTCGAAGTGCCCGCACGGGCTCGGCGGCTTCGGTTCGGACTGCCGCCGTCGGGGGGCGAATACCCGGATGCCACCGATGACGCCGTTTCCTATCTCGCCGTACAGGACGACGGTGGGAGAGTCCTGGGCTATCTATGGGCGGCGCAAACGGACAACGCGGTTGGATTCGAACCTCGAACCGCAGTCGGTGAGGTCGCACTCGAAGCGGGACGTCTCTGGATTCAACGGCTGCGTGACGCGTATGCTCTCGGCCTCCCCGCATCAGCAGTTCTCAATTGGCTCGTCGCTCAGCCGCCTTTGACGGGAATGGGGCGCATTACCGATAAGGAACCTCAAGAGTGTGTCTCACTGGACAGTTTGGAAGAGGAATCCGGCCGTTGGTGACTACTCATTGACGGAGTCTGGATGGGAGAGGAGTTCGGCAACTTTCCGCGGGGAAGTGAGTCTGACAGGATTACCCGATGAGCATGGACCTTGATGCCGTACTTGCAGACCCGGCAAGGCTGTTGACGGCCGACCGCGCCCAAGTGCGTGAACGGATCGCTGCCGCCCCCTCCGAGGAGGGGGTGGGCCGCGAGGTGTTCTTGCAGGCCGAGGCCATCTTCGGGAGCGCCGACGTGTCGGCGGCCGAGTTCGCCTCCTGGCTGCACTTCGCGGCGACGGCGACGGGTCACGACGAGTACGCCGTGCGAGTCCTGGCAGCCGAGCCGGGGATGCCGTGGCGCACGCGGTGGGCCTGGTGGCGGCCGGCCAACTGGTTCGTTGCCCAACCCAGCCTGAACGGTGACTACTTCCAGGTCCGTTGTCGGCGCCAAGGAGCGGGCCTCGTTGAGGTGGTGGACCATCGGGGGTTGATCCGCCTCGACGCGGAGTCGGGACGCAGGGTGCCGGTGCCGCCGGTGGGCCGTGAAGGTGGGACGGGCGAGTCGGCGGTGCCTTTGGAGGAGCTCGGCCCGGCCGAGTTGTACCGATGGGATCTGACCGCGCCGGAGAGCTGGCAGGCCGCCGTCGCGTGGTCTGTCGAGGGCGGGCGGGCGTGCCACCTCGTAGTGGACACTCACGGCATCGCGATGCTCGAGACGGATGCGGAGGTGCTCCTGAACTGGCCGCACAGCGCGGGTATTGACACCTCTTCGTCCACGTTGTTCGAGTCTTCCGAGAGTCTGCCGCTCGGCGCCGCCCCGCGGCGAAAGCGGCCTACGGGGCCGTTGACCGCCGCCCGAATCGACGACGCGTTCGGGACGGGTAACACGCTGCGCGTACCGGACAGCGCGCTTCCCGAGGCCCTTGAGCACCCGAAAAGCAGAAGGCACTTGCGGGATGTGGGCATCCCCGCGCGGTGGGCGTGCCATGGGGTCGGGTTCACGGCGCACGCCCCCGAGGAGCTGCGGCCTGCGACCGCCGCGGATGATCTGCCACCAGACCTGATCGGCTTCGGGACGTGCGACTACGGCGGTCTGTACGTACACGGTCGCGACGGCTCCGTGCACATCCGGAGCCGACTGGAAGGATCGACGAGCGGCAAGCTCGTGCACCTGGCGCCGGATCTCGACGTCTTCACGCGTGTGCTGGAGGCGGTGTACCGCTACTCCAACGCCTGTTGGCACCCATATCCGGTAGAGGGGGACCAGGAGACCGTGGCGCAGGAGTTCCTGGACGAACTGGAGGCGCTGGCACCGGGGTTCTTCGACCCGCAGGCGCCCAGCGGTGTGCTGTGGAGCTGGATCTGGGCGGGCATCACCGAGCTCGACGTGGACGGCTTCTGAGAGCCGATCAGCCCGTTCGGGGCGGGACCTAAAAGTGAGCAGCATGCACGAGGGGTGGGGGAGAACCAGCAACCGTGTACGAGAAGGTCACCACAGCGACGGCCGTCGAGCGCATCACGGCCTGGCACCAGGAAGGCGCGGGCCGTGTCGTCGAGTTGATGGGCTCGACCGGAGCTGCGCGCACAGAGGTGCTTGCTCGGGTACGCGACGCGGTGCCGGACGCCGTGTGTGTCGACGCCGCAATGCTCGGCGGTGACGCGCTGGTCGGTCGTGTTCGGGAGGGGGTGCGGCAATCCGTGGGGGTCGGTGGCGGGGCGCGGCTGGTCGTCCTTGCCGAGGGGCAGCGGGTTGTCGGGAAGCGGGATCGGGGGTGCCCGAAGGCGGTCCTCGACCAGGTGGAGCGGGAGGTCGCCGATGCGCTCGGTGTATTGCTGGTCGTCGAGGTGGACTGGCACGAGGTGAGGGTTGCGTCGCGGGCGCAGTTGGAGCTGGAGAGTGCTGTGCGGGGGCCGGATCCCGGGCGTTCCGGGGCGGAGTCCCGGGAGTGGGTGTTGCAGGCGCTCGCCCTGCAAGAGGGAGGTGGGGCGCCGCTGGCAGTGTGGCGGCGGTTGTCCTGGCTGCTCAACCACGACGAGATCGAACTGCCGGTGGAGGACGAGGAGATCGAGGTCGACCGGCGCGGCTGGGCCCGGTTCCGGAACTTCGGGCGCTCACGTGAGTTGGCGCGCGCGGTGGATCCCGGTCAGGCGCGGCAGGTGCACGCGGACATGGCGCGGTGGCTGGTCGGACACGTCGGCGACGACTCGGACGTGGGGCGGTACGCGGACGCCGCGCTCGTCCAGCATGCAAGGTCGGGGCCGGGATACGGGGAATTCTTCCGGGAATTGAAGGCGCGTCCCGAGACGGTGGCCCGGCTCTCCAGGGCCACGTTCCTGAAGTTCGTTGCGCACAATCCTGCCTACGCCGGTGGGGCGGCGCTGTTCGGGTACGCCGGCCAGTTGTGGGAGGCGGGGCTGCGCTCACGGGACTTCGACGAGTGGTCTTCTTGGCTGCACCTTGTCGCCATGGCCCGGGGGGACACCGCCGCGGCGGAGATGACCGCGGTGCGGGAACGGCCCTGGACCGTGAGGTGGGCGCGGTGGCGTCCGCCGGGGGCGATCGATCTCCGTCGTCTGACGCCCGGCTACGTCGATGAGTTGCAGGTGGCTCCGCAGGGCTGGGCACCCGATGGGCGGCCTGCCGTGGTGGCCATCGACAGGTACGCGTTCGGGAGTGCCGCGCGCAGTTGGGTGTTCGACGTCACCACCGGGGAGGTGTTGGCCGGGCCTTGGAGTGAGGGCGTTCCGCAGTTCGGCCAGGGCGAACCGCTGTGGCAGGACGCCCTGGAGGGGCCGGACCCGCTCCGGGCGTGGGACGCCTTCGACCCCTTCTACGACATCCCTTTGGTGATCCGGGCGCAGGTGCGGATCGGCGACGCCGTGTTCGTCGCGTCGGCGGGCGGAGTGTTCGCCGTCGAGGGAATCGCGGAGGGAAGCCTTGGTTTCGAAGGGCCGACGGATCCGGACGATCTGGCGGCGGCGGGCAGCTCGTTCGTGTGCGACTTCGCCGAGGACCAGAAGCAGCGCCTGGTGAACTCGCTTCCGCCTGAGGAGATCTTCGGGGCGGAACGTGTCGTACGACTGCCCGCTTCGCTCCTCCCCGAGGGCCTGCGCGACGAGGAGGCCCGAACGGCGCTGACGAACCTCGGCGTACCCAGGGTTCGCGCCGCCGAGATCGACCTGGACGTACCGCAGGGGGCGCCCCTGCGGGAAGTGTCCGGCAGGCCGGCCCTGTACGCGCTCGGGACCTGGAGCGGTGGCGTCATCGCCGTGCACGGGCTGACCGGAAGGGTCTACCGCCTGCCCGAGCGCGACGACTGGGACATGGTCGACCTCCCCGACGGCAGCGCCCGGCTCGAGGATTCCGAGGCCCCTGACGATGACTTCCTGTCCGACGAGGATCCGTTTCCCGACTGGGACACGGGCAATTGGAACGTCGACTACGAGCGCCCGCACCTGATGGCGGAGAATCTGACGGCCTTCGTCCGCCTGGTCACCGCGTGGGCGGCGCTGCGCCTGCACTTCCCGATGGCGTACACGAAGACCGAACTGACGGCGCTGCGGGACGAGATCGACGATCTCCTGGGGGACATCAGCGATCTTGCCGTGAACAGCTGGTGGACCGCGTCACTGCGGGAGTCGCCGTGACGACGGCGATGACATGATCGGCCGGAGCGGGAGCAGTTCGTAGGGGAGTTCAAGGGCGGGACCGGGGGCCGGAAGCAATGTACGAGAGCGTCACCGCGGACGCGGCGGTCGAGCGGATCGTGGAATGGCACCTGGAAGGTGCCCGACAGGTCGTCGAGCTGATGGGGTCCGCGGGTTCCGGTCGCACCGAAATCCTCACGCGAGTGGACGATGAACGAGTCGAGGCCGTGCGCGTGGACGCCACTGGACTGGGCGCCCGGGAACTGGTGGAGCGCGTGCGGGAGGACTTGTCGGCGCGCTCGGCCGGCGGAGAGCGCCCGTTGGTGCTCGTCGCGCAGGGGCAACAGATCACGCGCGAGCGGACGCCCGGCTACCCGGAGACGGCTCTGCGCTTGCTGGACCGCGAAGTCGCCCAAGCGCTCGGCGTTCTCGTCGTCGTCGAGGTCGACTGGTGCGAGCCGCCCCGTGCGTCCCGGCCGCGCCTCGAGGTGGCGGTGCCGGAGCGCGGGCCCGACCCGGCCCGGACGGCGGCGACCTCGCGGGAGTGGGCCTTGCAGGCGCTCGCGCTGGCGCAGCGGCTTTCCGTGCCGGTGGAGGTGTGGCGGCAGCTGTGCCTTTTCCTCAACCATGAGGAACTCGAACTGCCGTTGGACGCAGCCGAGATCGAGGTCGACAGTGATGGTGAGGTGGGGTTCCGCGAGTCCGGGCGAGCTCAGGAACTGCGGGCCTCGGTGGACCGTGGTCTGGCTCGTCGGGTGCACGCGGACATGGTGCGCCTGCTGACCGGCCATGTGGGGGAGACCACCCCTATGGGGTTGTACGCGCACATCGCGCTGGCCGGGCACGCCGCGTCCACGGGGCGCTATGGAGAGCTCTTCCACGAGCTGAAGGCGCGGCCCGACATCCTTGCTCGGCTGTCGTTCAACTCCCTGTCGGAGGCCGACCGGGCGACACGCGACCTGCTGCCCTACGCGGCGGCCGATCCCGCGATGAGGGACAGGGTTCCCGGCTGGTCGCGGCCGTCGGTGGCGCGCTGGGCAGACCAGTTGCGGCGGGCCGGCCTGCACTCGTACAACTTCCGTACGTCGGCCTCCTGGTTGCACCTCGTCGCTGTGGCGCAGGGGGACGCGGCCACGGCACAGGCGATCGCCGAAGCGGTGCCGGAGCGCCCCTGGACGGTGCGCTGGGCGCACTGGCGTCCGCCGGGCGTCGTCGATGCCCGGCGGCTTGTCCCTGGTTCCGTCGACCGCCTGGAAGCCGCTCCGCCTGGCTGGGCGCCGCATGACCGAACCGCGGTCGTGGCCGTCGACAAGTACGGGGCCTTCCCGCGTACGTGGGTGTTCGACGTGGCCACCGGTGAGGTGTTGGCATCGGCCTGGGGCACCGACATCCCGGAGTGCGGCCGCCGGGAACCGCTGTGGCGGGACGTATCGGACGGTGTCGGGGATCCGCTGCGGCCGTGGGCGGCGTTCGACCCGGCGGGCAGCCACCTTCTGATCCAGGACCAACTGCGCATCGGTGACGCGGTGGTCGTCGCCTCGGCGGGTGGGGTCTTCGCCGTCGAGGGGCTCGGCGAGGCCACGCTGTCCCTCGGCAAGAAGTTCGGGGACGACCCGGGCAGGCACGCTCCCTTCCCGCTGCACCACGCGGTCGTCCAGGAGGACGGGTCCCCGGTGGTCCCGCTGCCCGGCGACGTCTTCGGCCCCGAATGGGTCGTACGGCTTCCCGAGGCCCTCCTGCCGGGCGACCTCCGCGACGAGGACGCCCGCGCGACCCTCACGTCCGTCGGACTGCCCACGCTCCGCGCCGCGGAGATCGACCTGGCCCTGCGGCCCGACGCGCCGCTGCCGGTCGTTGGCGGCCGCCCGCAGCTCTACGCCCTGGGCGCGTTCGGCGGCGGCGTCATCGCGCTGCACGGCGTCACCGGCAGGGTCTACCGGCTTCCCGAGCACGACGACTGGGACACGGCGGAGTTCGCTGACACCGCACCGCCCGGCGACGACTGGGATCCCGACTGGCACTCCGGCCGGTGGAACGTCGACCGTGACCGCCCGCACGTCATGGCGGAGAACCTCAGCACGTTCGTGCGGCTGGTGACCGCCTGGACGGTGCTGCGCATGCACCTGCCCATGGCGTACACCAAGGGAGAACTTCTCGCCCTGCGGGACGAGATCGATGTGACGCTCGGGAGCATCAGCCGTCACGCGGCGACGAGTTGGTGGACAGAAAACCTTCAAGAGGTGGTGTGAGCGTGCACGCCCAAACGCGGGTGACGCAGTCGGCGGTGGTGCCCAGTGGGGTGGGATTGGCACGTTCGGACAGGCAGGTGAAGCGACCGTGACCAGTCTGTCCGTGAGTGACGTGATCGAACGGCTCGTCGGCGGGGACGTGGGCCTCACGGGCGGAGGCGTGACCTGCGTCGTGGACCCGTCCGGCCGGCACGGCGAGCAGGTACTGCACGCCGTGCGGGAACGGGTGCCCGACAGCGTCCTCGTCGACGTGGCCGGCCGCACCGCGGACGAAGCGCTCACCAAGGTGCTGGACGCTCTCGGGGCGCGGGCCAAGGCACCCAGATCCTGGACCCGGCAGGTTCCGAAGAAGCCGGCTCGGCTGGTTCTCGTCTCCCACCTGGAACTGGTGGGCAGCGTCCGCACGAGCGGCGAACCGCAGCGCCTGCTGCGCGCCTTGGGCAGGATCGGCGGCAAGGGCCACGCCGTGGTCGTGGCCTCCCGGAACGCCGACCTCCTCGGCACCGGCGACCGCCCGCTCCAGCTGTCGGTACAGGCCGGGGCGCCGCGCGAAGCGCCCGTAGACGTACAAGCGTTGGCGCAGGCGGAGGCGCGTACGGTGCCGTACGGCGTCTGGCAGGAATTGGTCATGGGCGTGACCGGCCGGCCCGTCGAGGTCGACCACTTGATGCGGGTGGTTGAGCAGCACGGAGAACTACTGGTCGCCGAGGGCGACGGCCAGGTGGTCTCCTTCCGGGACGAGTCCGTTGCGCGAGAACTGCGCGGGCAGCTCCCGGCCGAAGTCCGGGCACGAACCCACCGCCATCTCTACAGCCACCTCGCGGAGTTGAGTGCGCAGTGGGCGAATCCGGAGGGCCGCGCCGACACCGACCCGCTGGCCCGCTACGCCGCGACCGCGCTCGCCGCCCATGGCGCGGTCGCCGACTCCGTCACCGGGGAAACGGACTTCCCCCTGTTCACCGCGCTGCTGCGCGACACCCGCCTCATCGCCCACGTCCCGCCAACAGCCCTGCTGGAGGCGGCCGAAGGCGCAGGTATGAAGGAAGCGCCTGCCGGCTCGGTGCTCGCCGACGCGGTGCTGGCCCGGGACTACGCCATCCTGCCGTGCGCCCAGCCGACCTGGGTGGCCTGGCTGCACCTGCAGGCGACGGTTCGGGGCGATACGGAGCTGGCGGAGGGCCTGGAGCGCAGTGGTGTCCGGTTGCCGTGGCGGGTGCGGTGGTCGCGGTGGCGGCCGCCGGCGGGCCTGCACGTGTCGTACATCGGCTTCTCCGATGTCTACGACCTGATGGAGATGCGCCTGCACGACCGCCCGGTGGCGGCAGCGCTGGCCTATCAGGGCCGGGAACGCCATGTGACCCTGCACGACCCGCGGAGCGGCGACGTGCTGGCCACCGGAGCCTGGGTGCGCAACCAGCCTCCCGAGGAGGCGGTGCCGGGCCTGCGCTGGCCGACCCCGGGAGGCGAGGACGACCGCCCAGAGGTGGATCCGGCGAGCCGTTATCTCCTGGAAGCAGGACCGGTGACGATCGACAACATCGTCGTAGTCGGAGGCTGGGGAGGCCTGTTCGGCATCGAACCCGCGTCGGACGCGACGCCCTTCGCCGGTCTCAGCCTGCGCCACCGCTCCGAGGCGCTGTGCCCGTCCGTGCTCACCGCTCCGGCGACCGTCCCGGCCCACGGCCCCGCGCCTCGCCCTGAGGACCTCGACACGATCTTCGCGGCCGAATCCGGCACGCTGTACCGGGTGCAGGAGCCCCTGCTGCCCGAGGGCCTCACCGATCCGGCCACCCGTGAGTTCCTCGTCACGCAGGGACTGCCGTCCTTCCGTGACGTACACGGCCTCGGATTCTTCGGCCTGGAATCGGACAACCGCAATCTTCTGCGGGAGGTGTCCTGGCCCGCCGATGTCCCGCGCGCCGACTACCAGCACGAACCGATCACCCTCACCGGTCCCTACTACGCCATCGGGCTCTGGATGGGCGACGACGTGGTGATCGACGGCCCGACCGGGCGGATCCTCCATCTGCCCGGCGGGAACCGCGAGGACTCCAACAGGGCGGAGATCGTGGGGCGGAACCTGCACGACTTCCTCGCGATGGTCTCCGTCTGGCTCCTCGGCGTCCAGGTGTTCACGACCTCGGGCGACGAGACCGAGACGCGCGACGTCGAGCCCCGGGTGAAGGGCTTGCAGGCCGCGATCGACCCGATCGGGGCGGCGGCAGGGATCTGGGGAGTGGCGTTGATGGACCACTAGGGCCTGATCCAAACGACAGGCCCTAGGTACGGCCGGCCGGCGGATCTCCGTGTTGTTGGGGGTCCAGCCGACGCCGGGCGACGAAAGCCGGTATGCCACTCCTACGGAGCCCGGATTCGAGGACGTCAGGGGCGAGGGGGCCGCAGATGATTTGCTGCTGACATATCTGAGGAGGGCGAGGTCTTGACGCATCTTGCGCTGTTTTCCCAGAAGCTCATCGACGACGAGTCCATCGCCGTCACGGAGATCGCCGATCGCGTCGCCGCGTGGCTGTCCCAACGGGATGGCCGAGGGGTCGATGAGGCAGTGGCATGTCTGCTGCCGGCGCGTGATGAGCGGGTCGCGACGTTCGCCGCCCAGTATCTGTCTCTGTTGCCCGAGCTCCATGTGGAAAAGAATCGCGTTGCTGAGCGGCTCCGCGGTGTCGAGGGTATGGCCCCTGCCGTTTCCCGGCTGGTCCCATGGCTGTCGGCCCGGCTCCTCGAAGAGGTGGTGAACGACTATCTCGAGGCCGGCGACACATACGGGCCATGGTTCGACGCCGTTTATGAAGTGAGTCTTTATCAACCTGAGCTGCTGCGCCCGCAGTTGAGTCGAATCGAGGATCCCGATGTTCGGTTCGGCATGTTGTCCGGTGGGCCGGATTCCTATGTGCCGGGACTTGTCGACCGGTGGCGACGCGGGCAAAAGGCAGGAGCCCTGAACCTGCTGGCCCGGTTGCGCACCGAGGCGGCAGCGCAGGCGCTGCTGGGCTTGCGTGAGGACTTCTCCGAACCGGCTGAATGGGAAGCCCTGGTGGAAATGGCGGGACGTCTCCCGGATTCGGACGAAGGCTCGGGGTACGAGCCTGCCTACATGGGGTCCGTGGTCGACCGCGGCCAGAGTCCGCACATCATGGGCGGGACGTACGCCGGTGACATGCCGCTCTGCCCTGTCTGCGACCGGCCCGCAGGGCTCGTGTTGACGCTCGGGGCGGCAGCCTTGCCCTTCACGCTGAGCACCGATCCCTCCTTCTTCTGGTACACCTGCCACTGCTACGCGCTGGACTTCGTGACGGTGAAACTCGTACCGGACGGGCTCGAGGTCTTCTACGGCCCGCAGGGGCCCGGAGCTGACGGCGGTCACGTTGTGCCGGGCGAGCGGGCCCTGGCGCTTGAGCCTCACCCGAACCAGTTGGGAATCAGCGTTGACGCCACGGGCGGCAGCTCCCGTCACCACGTGGGCGGACGCCCCAGGTGGATCACAACAGCGTCGCACCCACGCTGTCCGGAATGCAGCCTGACCATGCGTTTCCTCGCATCGATCGACAGCGGTCCGACGGTGTTCGGGCACATGAACTTCGACGGCACGCTCTACGGGTTCTGGTGTGACACCTGCCGGGTGTCCAGCGTTCAGCACCAGGCTTAGGGTGACTGGAACGCGGGCAAGTCGAGTGTCGACTACGAGGCAGGGCCGGTTTCCGGCGAGAGGGACGGGGACCCATAGCCATGTACGAGAGCGTCACCGCGGACGCGGCGATCGAGCGGATCGTCGACCGGCAGCGGCGCGGCGAACCGTACGTCGTCGAGCTGATGGGTTCGGCAGGCTCGGGGCGCACGCAGATCCTCCGGAGTTCGGAGGCGCTGCTGCCGCGGTCCGTATGGGTCGACGCCACGGGGCTCGAAGTGCAGGAGCTGCTGGGGCGGGTACGTGACGGGCTGGATCAGGTGCCGCCCGGTGACGGGCCGGTGGTGGTGCTCGTCGCGCAGGGGCAGAGGATGGCCCGTGCGGGGGCAGCGGGTTACCCGAACGCCGCCCTGAGTCTCCTGAACCGTGAAATCGTCCGGCCGGCCGGCGCGCTGGTCGTCGTCGAAGTCGACTGGCACGAGCGGTGGTTGGCGACGCGGCGGCGCCTGGAGGTCGAGGTGCCGCGGCGGCAGCCCGATGAGAGTCGTTCGCAGGAAGAGCGGCGCGAGTGGGCCTTGCAGGCACTCGCTCTCGCGCAGTCGCCCTCGCCTCCTGTCGAGGTCTGGCGCCAACTCTCCCGTCTGCTCAATGGCGCCGAGCTGGAACTGCCCCTGGACGCACCGGAGATCTCGGTCGCCGGGGACGGCCGTGTGTGGTTCGACAACTGGTCGCGTCGAGACGAACTGAGGGCCGCGGTGGACCTGGGCCACGCCCGCCGCGTCCACGCCGAGATGACCCAGTGGCTGCGCGACCGGTTCGACGAAACGGCGAACGGCGTGGGGCGCTACGCCGTCTTCGCGTTGGCCAGGCACGCGGCGCGCGGAGGAAGGTACGGCGAGTCCTTCCACGAACTGGCAGGCGATGAGCGCCTGTTGGCAAAGCTTTCGCCGCACAGTCTCATCGAGGCCGATGAGATGGTGCGCGCCAAGCTGGACGCCGTACGGATGGACCCCGCCCTCCGTGACCGTTACGCCGCCTGGTCGGCCCCCACGCCGGCCAGCCGTGCGCGCGACCTGGAGACGGCAGGTCTGCGCTCGTTCGAATTTGACGAGTGGGCGTCCTGGCTGGCCCTGGCAGCCCTGGTGCAGGGTGACGAGGCGACGGCGGAGGCCGTGGCCGATGCGCACCCGGACCGGTCGTGGACGGTGCGCTGGGCGCACTGGCGTCCGCCGGGCGTCGTCGACCCGCGGCGGGTGTTCCCCGGTCCGGTGACCGGCTTGGAGCTCGCGCCCGAGGGCTGGGATCCGGAGGGGCGGACGGCGGTCGTCGCGCGGGACGACACTCCGTCGAAGCCGCGCTACTGGGTGTTCGACGCGGCCACGGGCGAGGTGCTGGCCGGCCCGTGGACGGGTTCCGTGCCTGCCTTCGGGCAGCGTGAGCCGTTGTGGCAGGGCGGAGGCGGCCGCCTGCGGGCGTGGGCCGCATTCGACCCGTTCCCCAAGGAGCCGGGGCTCGTGCGGGACCGGTTGACGGTCGGGGACCTGGTCGTGGTGGCGTCGACCGGCGGAATCTTCGCGGCCGAGGCCATGGATCCCGAGCGGTTCGCCGACGGGTTCCCGGGCCCGCAGACGGTTGACGAGGACGACGAGTTCGACGAGGACGAAGACGAGGACTGGGCCGACGACCTCGACGCCGATGAGGCCGGCGAGGGCGGTGGGGGCGGCCCCTTTGGCATCGCCATGCTGTCCTCCCCGAACGCGTCCGCGCTGATCGACGTACGGCCTTGCCATATCGCCCCAGGACAGGCGGACTTCGCGTCGTCACCGGAGGCTGTGTTCGGTACGCAGTCCATGACCCGCCTCTCCGAATCACAGCTCCCAGCGGACATCACCGACCCCCGCGCCCGCCACGCTCTGACGGTGACCGGACTGCCGACCGTGGCTGCCGCCGAGATCCATCTGGGCGTCGACCCGGAGGCCGAGGCCCCGCTGCCGCGCGTCCGTGCCCTGCCCTTGTACGTGCTGGGAGACTGGAACGGCGGCCCCATCGCCGTACACGCACGCACCGGCCGGATCTACCGCCTGCCCCGCCACGACAACTGGACCGAGACGGACCTCCCCGACGACACCCCACCCGGCGACGACTGGGACCCCGACTGGCACTCGGGCAAGTGGAACGTCGACTACGAGGCGCCCCACCTCATGGCCGAGAACCTGGACGTCTTCGTACGCCTCGTCACCACCTGGGCGGTCATCCGTGGCCACTTCCCGATGTCGTACACCCACGGCGAACTCTTCGGCCTGCGCGACGATTTGGAGGACCGCCTCAGCGATATCAGCCCGCACGCTTCGTACAGCTGGTGGACAGAAAACCTTCAAGAGGTGCTGTGAGCGCGCGACGCGCCCCTCTGAAAGCACAACGATCAACGCCCCCGGAACGGAGCCCCCTGTGCCCCTGACGATCCTGTCCGACCTCGACACCGTCATCGCCCGCCTGCGCACCCCCACCCAGGAGTGGGTGGAGGCCTGCACCGGTGAGACGGGGACCTTGTTTCCCGCCATCGACATCGAGGGGGGCCGGTACAAGGGGAAGGGCGGTGCTGTCGGTTGGAGTCCCGAGCCCGCCGAGATCTTCGCCGGTCACTACGGCAAGGACGACGTGATCCCCGCCTCCTGCAACTGCATCGGCGTCTACGGCAGCGAGTACCACCTCATGGAGATGCCGACCGGCGAGATCTCCGTCTACGACCCCAACGGCTGGGACCACGCCGCCGGCATGGCCTCCGCGCACGAGTTCGCCAGCGTTGCGCATGCCGGTGCCGCCGTCGCGCTGCTCGCGGCCGTCGTACGGGAGATGGATCGACTCGACGGGCTAGAGGACGAAGACGAGAGTGTGGAGGCCCTGGAGGCGGGACTCGAGGAATTCGGTGACTTCGTCGGGGGGCTGCCGGACGATGTGGGCGGGGCCCACTTCTGGGAGGCCGCCACCGGGAGTCTCGCGGATCACTACGAGCCGTAGAGGGCTGTATGGGCCCGCGAGGAGCCTCAGGATGAGCCGCATACCCCTGGTCGGCTAGGGTCGCGGGCATGACACGTACGGGTGGAGACGGCACCGGCCTGCAGTGGGAGGCGGACTTCTCGCGGAAGTGGGAGACCGAGCTTCCGCCGGAGGAGCGCGCGCTCGCCGAGGAGAAGGAGCGGGTCGCCGAGGTGGTGCGGCGCGAGAGGCTGCGGGGGATCGTGTGCGCGGCCGTCTTCCTCGCGGCGGCCGTCGCCGCGCTCGTCGGGCAGGCCGTGGGGAGCGCCGGCGCGGTCGCGATCGCCGCCAACGCCCTTGGTGTGGTGGGCGGTTGCTACGCGCTGTGGCTCGCCGTGCGGGGAACGGGCGGCATGGGACGTACGGGCCTGTGGGTCATGGTCGGCGCGCTGCTGGTCATCGGAGTGGGCCAGGCGATCTGACCCGCCCCAACCCATTCCGGCCAGCCCTACCCCGGCCCGTCCCTCACGTCATCTTGCTCATGCTGGAGATCGTGCCGCCGCTGCCCGCCGCGAAGTCGACATCGTTCTGTTCCTGGCGGATCAGCTGCTCGTTGAAGGACTCGTTCTCGTTGTGGTTCTTGGCCATCGCGCTGAGCGCGCCCCCGATGTTCGTCAGCTCCTGAGCCAGGTGCTTCATCGACTCGAACATGCCGGTCTGCAGACCCTCGTAGGCGATGCCGAACTTCTCGCCGATCTCGTCGTCGCCCCACGGCGGCATGTCCGCCTTGTCGGCGAAGCTGGTCAGGCCCTGGACGAAGCCCTCCACCTGGCCCTTCTCGGGGGCGGGGGCCTCGCCGCTGGTGGGGGCGCAGGCGTTCACGGAGGCGAGGCCGTTCTGCAGGGAGGCCGCCGCCCTGGCGAACGCGGTGCCCAGGTCCTGGAAGTTCGTGCCTTCGTCGGACAGGGACGTCGTATCGGTACGGAATCCTTCGCGGGACATGAGGGTCCTCTCAGGCTGCGGACGGGCGGACAGTGGACAGTGGGTCAGAACAAGCCGTGCCACATCTGCTCGATGATCACCGACCACCAGTTGCCGGTGTCGTCGAAGCACGTGGGGTCGAGCGCGATCAGGCGGGCCTGGAGGTCGGCGACCGTCGACCCCGCCTCGTACGGGTTCATGCCCACCATGAGCTCGCGCGTGGTGGCGAGCGTGGCGAGGCAGTGCGCGAAGGCGGCGACCGACGCGTTGACGTAACGGCCGCTGCCCGTCGTCGGGTTCGCCGCCCATACGCTGCCGGCCTCCTGCTGCACCGTGATGACGTACTGGCCGTCCGTGCCGACGCGGGTGTGCGCGGAGAGGATGTCGGCGGCGGCCGGGGACAGCTCCGCCCCCAGCTCCCGCAAGTGCGTCGCCGCGTCCACGAACAGGCCGCCGCGCGGCGGGGCTTCGGGCCGGTCGGCGGTGAAGAAGAAGCGGACGTCGACGGGGAGCCCGGGGCTCGCGAGGGCGGCGCGCGCGGCGTCGGGGAGCGCGGCCGAAGCGAGCAGTTCCGCCCCGTAGCGCTGCACGGGAAGCTTCCCCGGAAGCTCGGCCGGCAGCGTCGGCGCCGAGGTCGTCGGCGAGGGCAGCGGCACACGGTGCGGGCGCGGCGGCGGCGCCTGGCCCGTGAGCTGCGCCATCGACGCCACCCGCTCGGTCAGCGCGGCGACGCCCTCCGCGCGCTCGGCCGGGTCCCCGCCGTACGGATGGCTGGAGGAGAGCGCCGCGCTCGGGAAACCGGCCCTGAGCGCGTTGAGCGTGTAGCCGCCCGGCAGGGAGCTGGGGCTGAGGTCGGTGTGCACCGCCACCACGTTGCTCGCGGGTACGTCCGCGGCGCGCAGGTCCGACCACGCCTGGTACTCGACGTGCGGCAGGCCCGGGCCCGAGACGCGCGTCAAGTACGTCTCCTCGCCGGTGCGCGGGTCGACGTACGTGAACACCGCGGTGTTGCCGGGGCCAGTGGCGGCGGGGGATCCGCCGTCGTCCGGCTGCGCGGCTTGCCGTTCGTCCTGGTCGTGCGTGGTCACGGCTGGGTCTCCCTCGGACGGGGTGGTAAACGGTCAAGGAAGGCGGAGCGTTGACCGCAAAGTCTAGTGCCGCCCGGTGACAGTGGGCTGGGAGAAGTGTCCGGGGCCTTCGTCGAGAGGCCCCAGGGCTCGCGTCAGCCCTGCCCAACCTGCCGCCGATACAGGCTGATCGCCGACTCCGGCGGAAAGTTCGGCACGTACATCGTCGAGCCGTCCGCCTTCGAGATGACCAGGTGGCTACCCCCGTACGAAGGCGGCTCGGTCGGCGGGAAGGTCGCGTAGACCAGGAAGCCCAGGTCGAACTCCTGGACGTTGAGCGTCGCCGGGGTGCCGTCCGCGCACTGCGGCTGGAACGTCGTCCGGGCGATCGCGAGGGCCTCATCGGCGGTGCGCGGTGCGGTGGTCAACTTCCGTCTCCTCAGGTCTCGTTGCGCGTACGGCGCCGGGGATCGGATTCAACCGGTCCCCGGCGCCGTACCGTAGCTCGCCGACTAATTGCTGCGCATCGACTAATTGCTGCGCATCGACTGATTGCAGCGCATCGGCTAGTTGCTGCGCATCGGCAGCCACGCCGTCTGCACCAGCTGCGCCCCACCCTTGCGGGTGACGAGCATGCCTCGGCCCGGCGGCAGCTTCTGCGGCTTGAGCGGGCCGAAGATCTGGCCCTCGGCCGGGTCGCCGGACAGGACGAGACCCGTCGCGCCGAGCTCCTTCATGCGCTGCATGACCGGCTCGAAGGACGAACGCGCCGCACCGGAGGAGCTGCGCGCGATGATGATGCGCAGGCCAAGGTCACGGGCGAACGGCAGGTACTCGAGCAGCGACTGGAGCGGGTTGCCGGAGCTGGTGGCCACCAGGTCGTAGTCGTCGACGATGATGAACGCGTCCGGCAGGTCGTACCAGGAGCGGTTGCGCAGCTGCTCCGGCGTGACGTCCGGACCCGGCATACGGCGGCCCATGGAACCCGCGAGGCTCGTGACGACCTCCTGGAGCTGCGGTCCCGAAGCGCAGTACTTGTAGAGGTGCGACTCGGGCAGCTCGCTCAGGTGCGCGCGCCGGTAGTCACCGGCGACGATGAGCGCCTTGTCGGTCGCGTACCGCTCGGAGATCTGCTTGGCGATCATCCGCAGGAACGCGGACTTGCCGGACTCGGACTCTCCGTAGACCACCATCAGCGGGTCGGTCTCGAAGTCGATGAACGACGGCGAGAGCGTCGTCTCGTCGACACCGATCGCGACGCCGCGCTCGGGGAAGTCGTTGCCCTTGGGGACCTCGCTGATGTGCAGCTTGGTCGGCAGCATCCGCACCGGCGGGGCCGGCGGGCCCTGCCAGTGCTCGGAGACCGTCGTCACCATGTGCTCGATGGCCTGGCCGAGGGACTCCACGTCCGAGGAGGCGTCGATCCGGGGCAGTGCGCCGAGCGAGCTGAGCTTGTCCGGGGTCAGACCGCGGCCGGGCATGCCGAGCGGCACGGCCTCCATCTTCTTGCGGTCGAACTCGGACTCCATCGGGTCACCGAGCTTGAGCTCCACGCGGTTGAGGAGCTGGTCGCGCAGGGCGGGCCGGACCTCGGTGTAGCGGCCGGAGCCGATGATCAGGTGGACGCCGAAGCCGAGGCCGCGCGAGGCCAGGTCGAGGATGACCGGGTCGAGCTGCTCGTAGTCGGTCTTGAAGGCGGCCCAGCCGTCGATGACGAGGAAGACGTCGCCCCACCGCTGGTCCGGGTACTGCCCGGCGGCGCGCCGCGAGCGGAACGTACCGATGGAGTCGATGTTGTTGGCGCGGAAGAACTCCTCGCGCTCGTTGAGGATGCCGCGCACCTCGGCGACCGTACGGCGCACCTTCTCGGAGTCGAGGCGCGAGGCGGCCCCGCCGACGTGCGGCAGGCCCTCCATCGAGAGCATGCCGCCGCCACCGAAGTCCAGGCAGTAGAACTGCACTTCGGACGGGGTGTGGGTGAGCGCGAACGAGGTCATGATCGACCGGATCAGGGTCGACTTGCCGGACTGCGGACCACCGACCACGAGACCGTGACCGGCCGAACCGGAGAAGTCCAGGTACTGGATGTCGCGCCGCTGCTCGAACGGCTTGTCCACCAGGGCCATCGGCACGACGAGCTTGCCGAGCGCCGGGTAGTCCGCGGCGTGCAGACCGCGCTCCGGGGTCGTCGACAGCGGCGGGAGCAGCGAGTCCACCGAAGGGGACTCCTCCAGCGGCGGCAGCCACACCTGGTGGGCGGGCGGGCCCTGGCCGACCATGCGGGCCACGATCACGTCGAGGACGGTGTCCGCGAGCGCGTCGTCGACCTGGTCGGGAACGACCTCGGGCTCCGGCTCGTGGATGATCTGCTCGGCGACGGGCGCGGCCGTGAAGAGCACGGGCTGCCGGTGGGTGCGCGAGCCACCGCCACCGGAACCGCCGGCGCGGTACACGCCACCGACGTACGCGGCCTTGAACTGGATCATCGTCTCGGTGTCGTACTTGAGGATGCCCGAGCCGGGGACGTTCGGCAGGTGGTACGCGTCGGGGACACCGATCGCGGTACGGGACTCGGCGGCCGAGAACGTACGCAGACCGATGCGGTACGACAGGAAGGTGTCGAGGCCGCGGAGCTTGCCCTCCTCCAGGCGCTGCGAGGCGAGCAGCATGTGCACACCCATGGATCGGCCGATGCGGCCGATCTGGATGAACATGTCGATGAAGTCGGGCCGGGCCGTGAGGAGTTCGGAGAACTCGTCGAGCACCATGACGAGGGACGGCAGCGGGTCCAGCGGGGCGCCGGCCGCGCGGGCCTTCTCGTAGTCGGTGATGTTCGCGTAGTTGCCCGCCGAGCGGAGCAGCTCCTGGCGGCGCTGGAGCTCACCGGTGATCGAGTCGCGCATGCGGTCGATCAGGGTGAGGTCGTCGGCCAGGTTGGTGATCACGGCGGCGACGTGCGGGAGTTCGGACATGCCCGCGAAGGTCGCGCCGCCCTTGAAGTCGGCGAGGATGAAGTTCAGCGTCTCCGAGGAGTGCGTCACCGAGAGCGCGAGCACGAGGGTGCGGAGCACCTCGGACTTACCGGAACCGGTGGCGCCGACGCACAGGCCGTGCGGGCCCATGCCCTCCTGGGAGGCCTCCTTGATGTCGAGCATGACCGGCTGCCCGTCGCGGTCCACACCGAGCGGCACACGCAGCCGCTCGTGCAGCGTGCGGGGCCGCCAGGTGCGCCCGACGTCCACCGAACCGGCGTCGCCGATGCCCATGAGCTCGGTGAAGTCCAGGTTGGCGAGGAGCGGTTCGTCGCCGTCCGCCGAGCCGGCGCGCAGCGGCGCGAGCTGGCGTGCAAGCGCCTCGGCCTCGGTGAGCGACAGGGTGTCGCAGGTGCCGGTGTACTGGGTGCCGCCCTGCGACTCGAGCAGCAGCTCGCCCGGCTGGACCTGCACGGACAGCGAGCCGCGCAGCTCCTCGACGATGCCGGGGACCACCTCGATGATGGTGACGCCCTGCAGACCCTCGGCGCCCGCGATGAGCGAGTCGTCAGGGATGTCGCCGCCGTCCATGAGGACGACGAGGTGCGGCTGGTCGACGACCGGCGGGCCCTGCGGGTTGAACCGGCCGCGGCCCTCCAGCTCGTCGGCGAGCATCTCCTCGACCTCACCGAGGTCGCCCACGATCACGCGCTGGGACCCGGCGCCGTCGGTGCCGCTGTGCTGCACGTGCGGCAGCCACTTCGTCCACTCCCACTCGGCCATCGCGCCGGGCGAGGCCACCACGGCGACCCGCAGGTCCTCGGGCGAGTGCAGGGTGCACAGTTGGGCGATCATCGCCCGCGCGGCCCCGTATGTGGTGTCCGGATCACCGGAGACGCTCACGTGGTAGAAGGAGCGTAGAGAGACGGCCAACGGCAGTGCGTCCAGCGTGCCGTGGGTCTCCAGGAACGACTTCATCGCGTGCGCGGTGAGCGGTTCCAGCTCGTCGAGCGGCGCGGTCTCCGGCGCCATCAGGGGAGTTGCCAGCTGCTGCGGGCCGAGCCCGAGCCGCACCTGCGTGAAGTCCGAGTCGCTGCCGCGCCGTTCCCACACCCGGCGGCCCTCGGCGACCAGCGCCCACAGCTGCTCGGGGTTGGGGTGCAGGAAGTACTGCCCGTCCCGCTGCATGCGCGCGGTGGTCCGCACGTCACGCCGGACCTGGGTCAAGTACTTGAGGTAGTCCTGGCGTTCCTGGGCCATCTCGGCCCCGCCGCCCTGCCGGGCCTTGATCAGCTGGGCCACCGCCATGGCGAGGGTGGAGACGATCATGACGCCACCCATGATCTTCATGATCGACTGACCCGAGGTGAAGAAGAACGCCGAGGACGTGCCCATGCCCAGCATGGGCAACAGGCTCATCATCAGGTTCTGGTCTTCGGGCCGTGCCAGCTCGGGCGGCGGCTCGAGACGCACCTCGTCCGTCGGTACGTCGGGTGGCAACACCCGAGGCGGTCGCTTGACGATGACCACGCTCACCGAAGCACCAGTCCTTAAATCTTCAGTCGTCGATCAGTTCAGCGCGCACGGATGTCGTGCACGTCGGGACATGTCGGACCGCCCCCGTTACTGGCGGTTCCCCCAGGCCGAAGGCAAAGAGCTCCGGCGTGCCCGGTGATCCTACTGACTCTCGTCAAGTGCCGGGGCCTGTGGGGTGAGATGGGCTCAGGACGCTACGCTGTCGCACCGCGCGTGACGCCGTCCGGACGCCGCGCCGCCGCACCGATGCCACACCAAGTCATGACATTAGGGGGAACCGCGAGGTGAGCACCACAGCTCTTGCCGGGGGCGGAACCGGCTTCTGCCGGGTCACCGTCGCCGCACCGGACGCACGTATCGATGTGGCCCTGCCCGAAGACGCTGCTCTGGCCGACATCTACCCGGAGATCCTCCAGCTCTCCGGGCAGAGCCAGGCCGAGGGCGACCCCACCGGGTACCACCTGGTCCGCCGGGACGGCACCGTCCTCGACGCCGGCCGCTCGCTCGCGGACCAGCGGGTCCTCGACGGCGACGTGCTGCTGCTGCGCCCGTTCGCCGAGTCGCTGCCCGCCGCGGTGTTCGACGACGTGTCCGACGCGGTCGCCTCCGCCGTGCGCCGCGACCGGCGCCGCTGGACCGACGACCTGATGAGCGTCGTCGGTCTCGGCGCGGGCGTCCTGCTGCTGACGCTGATGGCGTTCGCGCTCTGGTTCTCGAACCCGATCGAGCGCGACATGCACAGCCTGCCCGGCATCATCGCCGGTGTCGTCGGCGTGCTGCTCGTGTCCCTCTCCGTGGTCCGCGCGCGGGTGTACGACGACCGTGCCGCGTCCACCTCGCTGGGTCTCGCCGCCCTGCCGCACCTGCTGATCGCGGGCTCGGGGATCTTCTCGACCGACGCCGACTCGGGCCCGGGCCGACTTCAGCTGCTGTCCGGCTGCGTCGTGGTGCTCATCGCCTCCGCGCTGCTCGTGGTGCTACTGCCGCACGGCGACGCCGTCTTCGTCGCCGCGGCCCTCGGCTCGGCCGTCGGCGCCCTGGCCACGTTCGGCGCGCTGATGACCGAGGCCTCGCCGAGCGAGGTCGCCGCCGTCACCGGGGTCGTCGCGATCATCGCGATCTCCTGGCTGCCCGGCATGTCCGCCCGCTCCGCCCGGCTGCCCATCGGCTACCGCTCGCCGGACCAGATCTCCCAGGGCCGCGACTACGGGCGCGACGAGGAGGAGCACATCGACTTCGACCGCATCGGTGCTCAGGTCCGCCGCGCCCACGAGCTGCTCCTCGGCCTCGTCATCGGCTGCGCCGCCCTCGCCGTCGCCTCGGCCGGTGTGGTCCTCGGCTTCTCCGACGACGTCTGGGCGCAGCTGCTCGCCCTGGCCGCCGGCATCGCCCTCATGCTGCGCGCCCGTCTGTTCGACTACACCGCGCAGGTCGCGTCCCTGGTCGTGGGCGGCCTGGTGATCCTCGGTCTGCTGATCCTCGGCGTGACCCTGAACACCCCGCACTCCCTCCTGCAGAGCTTCATGCAGGGTGACACCGCCCCGTTCAACATCCACATCCTCTGGTTCGCCGCCGCGATCGGCGGGGGAGCGGCCCTGCTCGTGATCGTCGGCCTGTCCGTGCCGCGCAAGGGCGTCTCCCCGTTCTGGGGTCGCATGCTCGACCTGTTCGACGGCTTCGTGCTGCTGACTCTCGTACCGCTGTGCCTCGCGGTGCTCGGCCTCTACACGCAGGTGCGCAGCATGGTCAGCTGATCCGGGGCCCGGTCGGCCGCCGTCGGGGCGGCCGCCGGGCGGCTGGTACGCTGTGTGACGGCCGTTTGTGTACGCGCCCCCGGCATTGCAGGACATTCCTGGGGGCAGCGCCCAGCGGATCCCCGCCTCCCGAGTTACGGAAGCTCTCCTGAGATGTAGACCAGGGGCACTCGGCGGCAATCAGACTCTACGAGGAGTAAGCGTGGCTCTCGACACCGCTACGAAGAAGCAGATCATGACCGAGTTCGGCACCAAGGAGGGCGACACCGGCTCCCCCGAGGTCCAGGTCGCCATGCTCTCCCGCCGCATCTCGGACCTGACCGAGCACCTCAAGACGCACAAGCACGACCACCACTCGCGTCGTGGCCTGCTCATCCTGGTCGGCCAGCGTCGCCGCCTGCTGCAGTACCTGGCCAAGAAGGACATCCAGCGCTTCCGTGTGCTGGTCGAGCGCCTCGGTATCCGCCGCGGTGCGGCCGGCGCCCGATAAGACGCTGCGAGAGGGGGCGGTTCCCGATTGAGGGGGCCGCTCCCTTTGCCGTACGTGCGCACTGTCACCGAGGCTTTGTAGTCTGGTGACGTACGACTACGCATATGAGGAGAAGCGCCACCTCGCCGCCGCCGGTCCTCGGTAGTGGCCCCCGGGGACGCAAGAGGATCCCCGGGAGCTTCGATCGAAGACCGGCCCGCACTCAAAGGCACGCTTCTCCGTTCGTCCCTCGGCCACACGGGCCGTGCTGGACAAAAGACGCATTCAGACGAAAGTAAACGGAGATATTGCTAGTGGAGAACGAGACCCACTACGCCGAGGCCGTCATTGACAACGGCTCCTTCGGCACCCGCACCATCCGCTTCGAGACGGGCCGACTCGCCCGCCAGGCCGCCGGCTCCGCTGTCGCCTACCTCGACGACGACACCATGGTGCTCTCGGCCACCTCGGCCTCGAAGAACCCCAAGGACAACCTCGACTTCTTCCCCCTCACGGTGGACGTCGAGGAGCGGCAGTACGCGGCCGGCAAGATCCCCGGCAGCTTCTTCCGCCGCGAGGGCCGACCTTCCGAGGACGCCATCCTCACCTGTCGCCTCATCGACCGCCCGCTGCGCCCGTCCTTCAAGAAGGGCCTGCGCAACGAGATCCAGGTCGTCGCCACGATCATGGCGCTCAACCCCGACCACCTGTACGACGTCGTGGCGATCAACGCCGCGTCCGCGTCGACGCAGCTGGCCGGTCTGCCCTTCTCCGGCCCGGTCGGCGGCGTCCGCGTCGCGCTGATCAACGGCCAGTGGGTCGCGTTCCCGACGCACACCGAGCTCGAGGACGCCGTCTTCGACATGGTCGTCGCCGGTCGCGTCCTCGAGGACGGCGACGTCGCGATCATGATGGTCGAGGCCGAGGCCACCGAGAAGACCATCCAGCTGGTCAAGGGCGGCGCCGAGGCGCCGACCGAGGAGGTCGTCGCGGCCGGTCTGGACGCCGCGAAGCCCTTCATCAAGGTCCTCTGCAAGGCCCAGTCGGACCTCGCCGCGAAGGCCGCCAAGCCGACCGCCGAGTTCCCGATCTTCCTGGACTACCAGGACGACGTGCTCGAGGCCCTGACCTCCGCGGTCAAGACCGAGCTCTCCGCCGCCCTCACCATCGCGGGCAAGCAGGAGCGCGAGGCCGAGCTGGACCGCGTCAAGGGTCTGGCCGCCGAGAAGCTCCTCCCGGAGTTCGAGGGCCGCGAGAAGGAGATCTCCGCCGCGTACCGCTCGCTGACCAAGTCCCTGGTCCGTGAGCGCGTCATCAAGGAGAAGAAGCGCATCGACGGCCGCGGTGTCACCGACATCCGCACCCTGGCCGCCGAGGTCGAGGCCATCCCGCGCGTGCACGGCTCGGCCCTGTTCGAGCGTGGCGAGACCCAGATCCTGGGCGTCACCACGCTGAACATGCTGCGCATGGAGCAGCAGCTGGACACCCTTTCGCCGGTGACCCGCAAGCGCTACATGCACAACTACAACTTCCCGCCGTACTCCGTCGGTGAGACGGGCCGCGTGGGCTCCCCGAAGCGCCGCGAGATCGGCCACGGCGCGCTCGCCGAGCGCGCGATCGTGCCGGTCCTGCCGACGCGCGAGGAGTTCCCCTACGCGATCCGCCAGGTCTCCGAGGCGCTGGGCTCCAACGGCTCGACGTCCATGGGCTCGGTCTGCGCCTCCACCATGTCGCTGCTGAACGCCGGTGTGCCGCTGAAGGCCCCCGTCGCCGGTATCGCCATGGGTCTGATCTCGCAGGAGATCAAGGGCGAGACGCACTACGTCGCCCTGACCGACATCCTCGGTGCCGAGGACGCCTTCGGCGACATGGACTTCAAGGTCGCCGGCACCAAGGAGTTCGTGACCGCGCTCCAGCTGGACACGAAGCTCGACGGCATCCCGGCCTCCGTCCTGGCCGCCGCCCTCAAGCAGGCCCGTGACGCCCGCCTCCACATCCTCGACGTGATGATGGAAGCGATCGACGTCCCGGACGAGATGTCCCCGAACGCCCCGCGGATCATCACGGTCAAGATCCCCGTGGACAAGATCGGTGAGGTCATCGGCCCGAAGGGCAAGATGATCAACCAGATCCAGGAGGACACCGGCGCCGACATCACGATCGAGGACGACGGCACCATCTACATCGGTGCCGCTCAGGGCTCGCAGGCCGAGGCCGCCCGCGCCACGATCAACGGCATCGCCAACCCGACCATGCCGGAGGTCGGCGAGCGCTACCTGGGCACCGTCGTGAAGACGACGACCTTCGGCGCGTTCGTCTCGCTCATGCCGGGCAAGGACGGTCTGCTGCACATCTCGCAGATCCGCAAGCTCGCCGGCGGCAAGCGCGTGGAGAACGTCGAGGACGTCGTCGGCGTGGGCCAGAAGGTCCAGGTCGAGATCGCCGAGATCGACTCCCGCGGCAAGCTCTCTCTCATCCCCGTCATCGAGGGCGAAGAGGGCGACGAGGCGAAGGACGACACCGACAAGTGACGTCCCGTAGCACCCAGGCGACGGCCCGCACCTCTTCGGAGGGGCGGGCCGTCGCCCGTACCCAAACCCTCATCAAGGGCACCAACGGCATCGGTACGGTCCGCAAGACGACGCTGCCGAACGGCCTGCGCATCGTCACCGAGACCCTCCCCTCGGTCCGCTCGGCCACTTTCGGCATCTGGGCGCACGTGGGCTCGCGCGACGAGACGCCGACGCTGAACGGTGCGACGCACTACCTGGAGCACCTGCTCTTCAAGGGCACCAAGAAGCGCAGCGCGCTCGACATCTCGGCCGCCATGGACGCGGTCGGCGGCGAGATGAACGCCTTCACGGCGAAGGAGTTCACGTGCTACTACGCGCGCGTGCTCGACACCGACCTGCCGCTCGCCATCGACGTCGTCTGCGACATGCTGACCGGCTCGCTCATCGAGGAGGAGGACGTCGACGCGGAGCGCGGCGTGATCCTCGAAGAGATCGCGATGACCGAGGACGACGCGGGCGACGTCGTGCACGACCTGTTCGCGCACACGATGCTCGGCGACACCCCACTCGGCCGCCCGGTCCTCGGCTCGATCGACACGGTCAACGCGCTCAGCCGCGGCCAGATCACCCGCTTCTACAAGAAGCACTACGACCCGACGCACCTGGTCGTGGCCGCGGCGGGCAACGTCGACCACAACAAGGTCGTCCGCCAGGTCCGCGCCGCCTTCGACAAGGCGGGCGCCCCGCAGGACCTCGCCGCGCCGGTCGCCCCGCGCGCCGGCCGCAAGACCCTGCGCGCCGCCGGACGCATGGAACTCCTCGGCCGCAAGACCGAGCAGGCCCACGTCATCCTCGGCATGCCGGGCCTCGCCCGCACGGACGACCGCCGCTGGGCCATGGGCGTGCTCAACACGGCGCTCGGCGGCGGCATGTCGTCCCGCCTGTTCCAGGAGGTCCGGGAGAAGCGTGGGTTGGCGTACAGCGTGTACTCGTACACGTCGAGCTTCGCCGACTGCGGCCTCTTCGGCGTCTACGCGGGCTGCCGGCCCAGCCAGGTGCACGACGTGCTGAAGATCTGCCGCGACGAGCTGGACCACGTCGCGCAGGACGGCATCAGTGACGACGAGATCGGCCGTGCCATCGGCCAGCTCCGCGGTTCCACCGTCCTCGGCCTGGAGGACACCGGGGCGCTCATGCACCGCATCGGCAAGAGCGAGCTGTGCTGGGGCGAGCAGATGTCGGTCGACGCGATGCTGGAGCGCATCTCGGCGGTGACCCCGGACGAGGTGCGCGCGGTCGCACGCGACATCCTGGGACAGCGCCCGTCCCTGTCGGTCATCGGCCCGCTCAAGGACAAGCAGGCATCGCGCCTGCACGAAGCGGTCGCGTAACCGCCCTCACGTAAGGATCACGGAGAATATGAGCAAGCTGCGCGTGGCGGTCATTGGAGCCAAGGGCCGCATCGGCTCCGAGGCCGTACGGGCCGTCGAGGCGGCCGAGGACATGGAGCTGGTCGCGGCCCTCGGCCGTGGCGACAAGCTGGACGTCCTCGTCGAGTCCGGCGCCCAGGTCGCGGTCGAACTGACCACGCCCGACTCGGTGATGGAGAACCTGGAGTTCTGTGTACGCCACGGTATCCACGCCGTCGTCGGCACCACGGGCTGGACGGACGAACGCCTCGCGCAGCTGAACCAGTGGCTGGCGGACTCCCCGGAGACGGGCGTGCTCATCGCCCCGAACTTCTCCATCGGCGCGGTCCTGACCATGAAGTTCGCGGAGGCGGCAGCGCCGTACTTCGAGTCCGTCGAGGTCATCGAGCTGCACCACCCGAAGAAGGTCGACGCCCCGTCCGGCACGGCCGCCCGCACCGCCCAGCTGATCGCCGCGGCGCGGGAGAAGGCGGGCAGCGCCCCCGCGCCCGACGCCACGGCCACAGCGCTCGACGGAGCGCGCGGCGCGGACGTCGACGGCGTCCCGGTCCACTCGGTCCGCCTGCGCGGCCTCCTGGCGCACCAGGAGGTCCTCCTGGGCGCCGAGGGCGAGACGCTGACGGTCCGGCACGACTCGCTGCACCACAGCAGCTTCATGCCGGGCATCCTGCTGGGCGCCCGCAAGGTCGTATCGACCCCCGGCCTCACCTTCGGCCTGGAACACTTCCTCGATCTGAACGGCTGACCTGCTGCGATGCGCGCGAAAATCACCTACGCCGTCACGGCCGTCGTCCTGGTCTTCTACTTCGTCCTGGCCGGCGACCGCGGCGTGATGCTCCTCCAGCAGGGCACGCTGCTCACGATCACCTTCGGTGTCGCGGTGCTGATCCTGCCGGTGATCGGCGTGTGGTTCCTGTGGGCGAACACCCGGTTCGTCACCAAGGCCAACCGCCTCGGCGAACTCCTGGAGGCGGAGGGCGGCCTTCCCGTCGACGAGCTCCGTCGCGACCAGTACGGCCGTATCGACCGCGACTCGGCCGACGAGGTCTTCGCCAGGCGGAAGGCCGAGACGGAGGACGAGCCGGGGGACTGGCGCTGCTGGTTCCGCCTCGCCGTCGCCTACCGGGACGCACGGGACACCCCGCGCGCGCGGAAGGCGATGCAGCGCGCCATCGCACTCCATGAGGGCCGCTCCGTAGGAGTCTGACCGGGCGTCGGATCCACCGCCGGATCCGATCCACGTACGACGAAGGGGCCCCACCGGCATCGTGCCGGTGGGGCCCCTTCGTCGTAGTCGTATGTGCACGCGCGCGTGCGTCAGCGCCGGGCGCGGTACTCCTCGGACCAGACCTCGATGGTGTCCGCGGCCCGGTCGAACGCCGTGCTCCGCCCGAGGAAGTCCGCGCCGTGACTGGTGAGCAGCGTCGTCTGATCCCCCTGCTGATCCCGCTGTACGAGGATCAGCGCCTGCCCCTGCACGGTGCGGGGCAGCCCGAGCCAACGCACGGGCTGCTGCACCGTACGAGCGGTGGCGACCCGGTCCCACGGCGCCGTACGGGTGAAGAAGAAGCCGACGTGCCGCAGCCCGCGCGCGCTCACCCAGGTGCCCATGCGGAGCAGCCGCAGCGCCGACGCGATGATCAGCACCGCGAGAACTCCGCAGACCGTCGCGGCGGACGTGTCACCCGCGACGGCGATGATCACCGAGGCGAACAGCACGTACGACGCCAGGAGCAGCAGCAGCGCGGCCGCGCCCACCCGGTAGGGGCCGGGCCGGTACGGGCGGCGCCACTGGTCGCGGTCGTCGAAGGGCAGCGGGATGTCCGCGGCCTCGTCGAAAGCACGGTCGGCCGTCAGGAAGGGCAGGGGCACGACGGGTCCTCACTCGGTCCACGCGGTATGGGGGCTGTGCCCGGTGAGATTATCCGGGGTCGCACCGGCCTTCCACCCCAGGGGGGCCGGAGGTGGACAGGGCCGCCCGGCGACCGTCAGCGACTGTCGGACGCCTCCGACTGCTGTACGTGCTGCGTGGTCTGATCGATCGACAGGGCCGGCATCCCGATCAACAGGGCGCCGACGATGCCGGCCACGACGGTGAGGCCGACGAGCGCGCGTCCGGCGCGCTGCCCCGCGGAGGGACGCTCGCGCGGGGGCGGTTCGACGTTGCTACGGAACTTGTCGGCTTCGGCTATGAAGGCGAACGGTACGGGCTCGCGCCGACGGAACATGGGGCTGCTTCTCCTCGAGAGACTCAAGATGCTCGAACAAAGTGTGTTCATCTACACAGACGAGCGATCGCTTCAAAGGGTGCCCTGTTTCACCAAATTCACCAAACTTCGCTCCTCTTCGGCGGAGATCGTCGTGAGAAGCGAGCGAATGACCTGTTGTCAGTGGTGGCCCGTAGAGTGGGCGCCGCCCTTGCGAAGTGATGGGAAGGACCCCGGCAGCATGACCGAAACCCCAGCTGAAGACCTCAAGCCGACGTACCGCGGCGATGTCACCGTCGAGCTGGTGAAGCACACCGCGAGCGACACGGACGTGCTGTTCGCGGCCCGCGTCTCGACGCTCGGCGAGCAGTCGATCGACGAGCTGTCGAAGGACCCCGAGCGCTCCAAGGGCCTGATCAACTACCTGATGCGGGACCGGCACGGCAGCCCCTTCGAGCACAACTCGATGACGTTCCTGATCAGCGCCCCGATCTTCGTCTTCCGCGAGTTCATGCGGCACCGCGTGGGCTGGTCGTACAACGAAGAGTCGGGCCGCTACAGGGAGCTCCAGCCGACGTTCTACGTCCCGGACGCCGAGCGCAAGCTGGTCCAGGAGGGCCGCCCGGGCAAGTACCAGTTCGTCGAGGGCACGCAGGCGCAGCAGGAGCTGACGGGCCGCGTGATGGAGGACTCGTACCGTCAGGCGTACGAGGCGTACCAGGAGATGCTGGCCGCGGGTGTCGCCCGCGAGGTGGCCCGCGCGGTGCTCCCGGTCGGCCTGTTCTCGTCGATGTACGCGACGTGCAACGCGCGCTCGCTGATGCACTTCCTCGGCCTGCGCACGCAGCACGAGCTCGCCAAGGTGCCGTCCTTCCCGCAGCGGGAGATCGAGATGGTCGGCGAGAAGATGGAGGCGGAGTGGGCCGCGCTCATGCCGCTCACCTACGCGGCGTTCAATGCCAACGGCCGGGTGGCTCCGTAGTTCGGGCACAGGCACAGATGTACGGGCACCCGACCGATGTGTCCGTATTGCGGCTTTTCGGAAAGTTCATCTAGCCTGATCAAACGGACCCGGCACTGCTTGAACCCCCGAGCAGGCAGTGCCGGGCTCCACCTTTGTCGGACTTGACGGAGATTCGTCCCGACTTGTCGCATCCCCCGAGGGGGGACCCGGTACTGAGCAGCGAGTAGCGTGTTACCCATGGCTCCGACCTCCACTCCGCAGACCCCCTTCGGGAGGGTCCTCACCGCCATGGTCACGCCCTTCGCGGCGGACGGCGCACTCGACCTCGACGGCGCGCAGCGGCTCGCCGCCCACCTGGTGGACGCAGGCAATGACGGCCTGGTCGTCAACGGCACCACCGGCGAGTCCCCGACCACCAGCGACGCGGAGAAATCGGATCTCGTACGAGCCGTCGTCGAGGCGGTCGGTGACCGCGCCCACGTCGTCGCCGGTGTCGGAACCAACGACACCCGCCACAGCATCGAGCTCGCCCGCCAGGCCCAGCAGGCCGGCGCGCACGGCCTGCTCACGGTGACGCCGTACTACAACAAGCCCCCGCAAGAGGGCCTGCTCCGCCACTTCACGGCGATCGCCGACGCGACCGAACTCCCCGTGATGCTGTACGACATCCCGGGCCGCAGCGGCGTTCCGATCAACACCGACACGATCGTCCGTCTCGCCGAGCACCCGCGCATCGTGGCCAACAAGGACGCCAAGGGCGACCTCGGCCGCGCCTCCTGGGCCCTCGCCCGCTCGGGCCTCGCCTGGTACTCCGGCGACGACATGCTCAACCTGCCGCTGCTCTCGGTCGGCGCGTGCGGCTTCGTCTCGGTCGTCGGCCACGTCGTCGCGCCCGAGCTGCGCGCCATGCTCGACGCCTTCACGACCGGCGACGTGCACAAGGCGACGGAGATCCACCAGAAGTTGCTCCCGGTCTTCACCGGCATGTTCCGCACGCAGGGTGTCATCACGACGAAGGCGGCCCTCGGCCTCCAGGGCGTCCCCGCGGGACCGCTGCGGCTGCCGCTCGTGGAACTCACCCCGGAAGAAACGGCCCAGCTCAAGATCGATCTTGCCGCCGGCGGGGTACAACTCTGATCACAGACTTGGCAAAGCTTCACAACTGAATGAACAGAATCACCAACTGAACAGCAAGACCCCAGGAACCACCACAACTGCTATTGCACGAACGTCATGCGCGCCACGTGCCTACAGGTACGTGGCGCGCGTGGTTGAGGAGAGTCTTTTGAGTCATCCGCATCCTGAACTCGGCGCCCCGCCGAAGCTTCCGAAGGGTGGCCTGCGTGTCACCCCGCTCGGCGGCCTCGGTGAGATCGGGCGCAACATGACCGTCTTCGAGTACGAAGGCCGTCTGCTGATCGTCGACTGCGGAGTGCTCTTCCCCGAGGAGGAGCAGCCCGGAATCGACCTGATCCTGCCGGACTTCACGTCCATCAGGGACCGCCTCGACGACGTCGAGGGCATCGTCCTGACGCACGGCCACGAGGACCACATCGGCGCCGTCCCGTATCTCCTCCGCGAGAAGCCTGACATCCCGCTGATCGGCTCCAAGCTGACCCTCGCTCTCATCGAGGCGAAGCTCCAGGAGCACCGCATCCGCCCGTACACGCTCGAGGTCTCCGAGGGCGAGCGCGAGCGGCTCGGCCCGTTCGACTGCGAGTTCATCGCGGTCAACCACTCCATCCCGGACGCGCTGGCCGTCGCCATCCGTACCCCGGCGGGCATGGCCGTCCACACGGGCGACTTCAAGATGGACCAGCTCCCGCTGGACCGTCGCCTGACCGACCTCCCGACCTTCGCCCGACTCGGCGAGGAGGGCATCGACCTTCTCCTCACCGACTCGACGAACGCCGAGGTCCCGGGCTTCGTCCCGCCCGAGCGCGACATCTCGAACGTGATCCGCGGCGTCTTCGCGAGCGCCCAGAAGCGCATCATCGTGGCCTCGTTCGCCAGCCACGTGCACCGCATCCAGCAGATCCTGGACGCCGCGCACGAGTACGGCCGCCGGGTCGCCTTCGTCGGCCGCTCGATGGTCCGCAACATGGGCATCGCCCGGGACCTCGGCTACCTGAAGGTCCCCGCGGGCCTGGTGGTGGACGTCAAGACGCTCGACGACCTGCCCGACAGCGAGGTCGTCCTGGTCTGCACGGGCTCCCAGGGCGAGCCGATGGCGGCCCTGTCCCGCATGGCCAACCGCGACCACCAGATCCGGATCGTCTCCGGTGACACGGTGATCCTGGCGTCGTCGCTGATCCCCGGCAACGAGAACGCGGTCTACCGCGTGATCAACGGCCTGACCCGCTGGGGCGCGAACGTGGTCCACAAGGGCAACGCCAAGGTGCACGTCTCGGGCCACGCGTCCGCGGGCGAGCTCCTGTACTTCTACAACATCTGCAAGCCCAAGAACCTGATGCCGGTCCACGGCGAATGGCGCCACCTGCGCGCCAACGCCGAGCTCGGCGCCCTCACCGGCGTCCCGCACGACCGCATCGTCATCGCCGAGGACGGCGTCGTCGTCGACCTCGTCGACGGCAAGGCGAAGATCTCCGGCAAGGTCCAGGCCGGCTACGTCTATGTGGACGGCCTCTCCGTCGGCGACATCGGCGAGCCCGCGCTCAAGGACCGCAAGATCCTCGGGGACGAGGGCATCATCTCGGTCTTCGTGGTCGTGGACTCCAGCACCGGCAAGATCACCAGCGGCCCGAACATCCAGGCCCGTGGTTCCGGCATCGAGGACTCGGCGTTCCACGCGGTGCTCCCGAGGATCCAGGACGTACTGGAGAAGTCGGCCCAGGACGGCGTCGTCGAGCCCCACCAGCTGCAGCAGCTCATCCGCCGCACGCTGGGCAAGTGGGTCTCGGACACGTACCGCCGACGCCCGATGATCCTTCCGGTCGTCGTCGAGGTCTGAGGCACGTAAGGAGCGGGGCGCCTCGATTTGCATCGGGGCGCCCCGCTCCAGTACGTTTACGGCTCCGCTCAAGGGGAACCCGGCGCACCAACGTGCTCGGACAAGTCCCCGACAGGGGCGGGAAATTCCGACTCAGAATCTCTGATAAAGTCGGCACCGCCGAAAGGCAAAGGCCA
>NZ_JBTYHB010000016.1:0-166136 GCF_054871485.1 Streptomyces sp. UC4497
CCGGTCAGGGCCGACCGGGGGGTGCCACGGGCGGGGGGCCCCCCGCCGGGGGGGGCGGGCCTGGGCGGGGGGTTCTCCCCAGCTCCCCACCTCACACCCCCCCCCCACCGCCCCGCCACCCACCCGGGGGGGCCCCCCCGCAACGCGCGGGGCCCCGCCTCCTTGTGTGTCTGACTGAGCAGAGCGTTACGCGTCCTCGCGCCGCACCGACAGCAGGTCCTCCAGCTGCTCCTCGCGCGCCTGCGCCGCGACGAACAGCAGCTCGTCGCCCGCCTCGAGGGAGTCCTCCGGACTGGGGGCCAGCACGCGCGTGCCGCGGATGATCGTCACCAGGGACGTGTCCTGCGGCCACTGGACGTCACCGACCCGCGTGCCCGCCAGGGCCGACTCCTCCGGGAGGGTCAGCTCCACCAGGTTCGCGTCGCCGTGGCTGAAGCGGAGCAGGCGGACGAGATCGCCCACGCTGACCGCCTCTTCGACGAGCGCCGACATGAGGCGCGGCGTCGAGACGGCCACGTCCACGCCCCACGACTCGTTGAACAGCCACTCGTTCTTCGGGTTGTTGACGCGGGCGACGACCCGCGGGACCCCGTACTCGGTCTTCGCGAGCAGCGAGACGACCAGGTTGACCTTGTCGTCGCCGGTGGCCGCGATGACCACGTTGCAGCGCTGGAGCGCCGCCTCGTCCAGGGACGTGATCTCGCAGGCGTCGGCGAGCAGCCACTCCGCCTGCGGGACGCGCTCGACCGAGATGGCGGTCGGGGCCTTGTCGACGAGGAGGACCTCGTGACCGTTCTCCAAGAGCTCGCCGGCGATCGAACGACCGACCGCTCCGGCTCCGGCAATGGCGACCCTCATCACTGACCGCCTTCCTCAGGGCCCTCGGCGAACGCCGCCTCGACCTTCTCGACGTCGTCCGTGCGCATCATCACGTGCACGAGGTCGCCCTCCTGGAGCACCGTCTGCGACGTCGGCAGGATCGCCTCGCCGAGCCGGGTCAGGAACGCGACGCGCACGCCGGTCTCCTCCTGGAGGCGGCTGATCTTCTGGCCGATCCAGGACTCCGAGGCGTGCACCTCGGCGAGCTGGACGCCGCCGGTGGGATCGCGCCACAGCGGCTCCGCGCCGGACGGCAGCAGGCGCCGCAGCATCTGGTCGGCGGTCCAGCGGACCGTGGCGACCGTCGGGATGCCCAGGCGCTGGTAGACCTCCGCGCGGCGGGGGTCGTAGATGCGCGCCGCCACGTTCTCGATGCCGAACATCTCGCGGGCCACGCGCGCGGCGATGATGTTCGAGTTGTCACCACTGGAGACGGCGGCGAAGGCGCCGGCCTCCTCGATGCCCGCTTCGCGCAGGGTGTCCTGGTCGAAACCGACTCCGGTGACGCGACGGCCGCCGAAACCCGAACCCAGGCGACGGAACGCCGTCGGGTCCTGATCGACCACGGCGACCGTGTGGCCCTGCTGCTCCAGGGTCTGGGCGAGTTGGGACCCTACTCGGCCACAGCCCATGATCACGATATGCACGGCCCTACCCCGCACTCCTCATAGGCCTTCTGACCTGTGTAAACGTCCTGCTCATGGCTCTCTCTCGCGGGATGGTCCAGCCGGTGCGGCTCGATCTCGGGCACGATGCGGGCTGCTGTGCGGCTCGCGCTCTGGACCACCGTATCGGCTCTGTAAGAGATCTCCCCCTTCGCGTCGGTGGACAGTCGGTGGACGCATCCGCGCAGGCGTGGCACAGAGCACGAAGCTGAATGGGGGTGGTGGGTGGGCGGCCCCCCGTTCGAACGCTTACGATCCTCTCCGTGTCCAAACTGACCGACGTGCCCAAACGGATCTTGATCGGGCGCGCACTGCGCAGCGACCGGCTGGGAGAAACGCTCCTGCCGAAGCGCATCGCTCTCCCCGTTTTCGCTTCCGACCCGCTGTCCTCCGTGGCCTATGCGCCCGGTGAGGTCCTGCTGGTCCTCTCCATCGCGGGCGTGTCGGCCTACCACTTCAGCCCCTGGATCGCGGTCGCGGTCGTCGTGCTGATGTTCACGGTCGTCGCCTCCTACCGCCAGAACGTCCACGCCTATCCGAGCGGCGGCGGCGACTACGAGGTGGCGAACACCAACCTCGGGCCGAAGGCCGGCCTCACCGTCGCGAGCGCGCTGCTCGTCGACTACGTCCTGACGGTGGCCGTGTCGATCTCGTCCGGCATCGAGAACCTCGGCTCCGCGATCCCGTTCGTGATCGAGCACAAGGTGCTCTGCGCGGTCGCCGTGATCGTGCTGCTCACCTTGATGAATCTGCGCGGTGTGAAGGAGTCGGGGAAGCTTTTCGCCATTCCCACGTACGTCTTCGTGGCCGGCGTCTTCATCATGATCGCCTGGGGTGCGTTCCGCGGGCTCGTCCTCGGTGACGCCATGCACGCGCCCACCGCCGACTTCCACATCAAGGCGGAGCACCAGGGCCTCGCGGGCATCGCGCTCGTCTTCCTGCTGCTGCGCGCCTTCTCGTCCGGATGTGCGGCGCTCACCGGCGTCGAGGCGATCTCCAACGGTGTCCCGGCCTTCCGCAAGCCCAAGTCGAAGAACGCGGCGAGCACGCTCGCGCTGATGGGCGGCCTCGCTGTCACCATGTTCTGCGGCATCATCGGGCTGGCGCTCGTGACCGACGTGCGGATGGCGGAGAACCCGGCGAAGGACCTGATCCACAACGGTGCCGCGGTCGGCTCCGGCTTCATTCAGGACCCGGTGATCTCGCAGGTCGCCGAGGCCGTCTTCGGCGGCGGCAGCTTCATGTTCCTGGTCCTCGCGGCCGCCACCGCCCTCGTCCTCTTCCTCGCGGCCAACACCGCGTACAACGGCTTCCCGCTGCTCGGCTCGATCCTCGCCCAGGACCGCTACCTGCCGCGCCAGCTGCACACCCGCGGCGACCGCCTCGCGTTCTCCAACGGCATCGTGCTGCTGGCGGGCGCGGCGGCCCTCCTGGTCGTCATCTACGGGGCCGACTCGACGCGCCTGATCCAGCTGTACATCGTGGGCGTGTTCGTCTCCTTCACGCTCAGCCAGATCGGCATGGTGCGGCACTGGAACCGGCACCTGGCCACGGAGCGGGACCCCGCCAAGCGCCGCCACATGATCCGCTCCCGCGCGATCAACACGTTCGGCGCGTTCCTGACCGGCCTGGTCCTCGTGGTCGTCCTCCTCACGAAGTTCACGCACGGCGCGTGGGTCGCGCTGCTCGGCATGTGCATCTTCTTCGTGACGATGACCGTGATCCGCAAGCACTACGACCGGGTCGCCGAGGAGATCGCCGCGCCGGAGACCCCGACGGACGACAGTGTGCGGCCCTCGCGCGTGCACTCCCTCGTACTCGTGTCGAAGATCCACCGGCCGACGCTGCGTGCGCTCGCGTACGCCAAGTTGATGCGTACGGACACCCTTGAGGCGTTGAGCGTCAATGTTGATCCGGCAGAGACGAAGACGTTGAGGGACGAGTGGGAGCGTCGAGGCATTGACGTGCCGCTCAAGGTTCTTGACTCGCCGTACCGGGAAATCACCCGGCCGATCATCGAGTACGTCAAGAATCTCCGTAAGGAGTCCCCGCGCGACGCGGTCAGCGTGATCATCCCCGAGTACGTCGTGGGTCACTGGTACGAGCACCTGCTGCACAACCAGAGCGCGCTGCGGCTGAAGGGGCGACTGCTCTTCACCCCCGGCATCATGGTCACGTCCGTGCCGTACCAGCTGGAGTCCTCCGAGGCCGCCAAGAAGCGGGCCCGCCGACGGTCCGAGTGGAACGCGCCGGGTGCCGTGCGACGCGGTCCGGTCGAGAAGCGCCCCAAGGAGCCCACCCCGAAGTAGCCGGGTGGCCGCCTTGGTGAGCGGCCGGACGACAGCCACGTAAACTGGTGGGCTGTTGTCCGGCCGCTCTTCCGTTTTCGTGGCCGCGACGCCGAAGACTTTCCCCTTACGTACTGGAGCCCCGCCATGCAGGCAGAACCGACGACGTCACTGGTGGGGGAGGAGTACGAGGTCGAGGTCGGCCCCGTCGCGCACGGCGGCCACTGCATCGCGCGCACGGCCGAGGGCCAGGTCCTCTTCGTCCGGCACACGCTGCCCGGCGAGCGGGTCGTGGCCCGGGTGACCGAGGGCGAGGAGGGCGCGCGCTTCCTGCGCGCCGACGCCGTCCAGGTCATCGAGGCGTCCAAGGACCGCGTCGAGGCACCCTGCCCCTACTCGGGACCCGGCCGCTGCGGCGGCTGCGACTGGCAGCACGCCAAGCCCGGCGCCCAGCGCCGCCTCAAGGGCGAGGTCATCGCCGAGCAGCTGCAGCGCCTCGCGGGCCTCACGCCCGAGGAGGCCGGCTGGGACGGCACGGTCATGCCGGCCGAGGGCGACAAGCTCCCGTCGGGCGAGGTCCCGCAGTGGCGCACGCGCGTCCAGTACGCGATCGACGCCGACGGCAACGCGGGGCTGCGCCGCCACCGCTCGCACGAGGTCGAGCCGATCGAGCACTGCATGATCGCCGCCGAGGGCGTCTCCGAGCTCGGCATCGAGAAGCGTGACTGGTCCGGCATGGAGTCGGTCGAGGCGATCGCGGCGAGCGGTTCGCAGGACCGCCAGGTGATCCTCGCCCCGAAGCCGGGCGCCCGCCTGCCGATCGTCGAGCTCGACAAGCCGGTCTCCGTGATGCGGGTCGAGGAGAAGGACGGCGGCGTGCACCGCGTCCACGGCCGCCCCTTCGTGCGCGAGCGCGCCGACGACCGTACGTACCGCGTCGGCAGCGGTGGCTTCTGGCAGGTCCACCCGAAGGCGGCGGACACGCTGATGCGCGCCGTCATGCAGGGCCTGCTGCCGCGCAAGGGCGACATGGCGCTCGACCTGTACTGCGGCGTCGGCCTGTTCGCGGGCGCGCTCGCGGACCGGATCGGCGACAAGGGCGCGGTCCTCGGCATCGAGTCCGGCAAGCGCGCGGTCGAGGACGCCCGGCGCAACCTGGAGGACTTCGACCGGGTCCGCATCGAGCAGGGCAAGGTCGAGGCGGTCCTGCCGCGCACCGGCATCTCCGAGGTCGACCTCATCGTCCTGGACCCGCCGCGCGCGGGCGCCGGCAAGAAGACGGTCACCCACCTCACGACGCTCGGCGCCCGCCGCATCGCCTACGTGGCCTGCGACCCGGCCGCCCTCGCGCGCGACCTCGGGTACTTCCAGGAGGGCGGATACCGGGTGCGGACGCTGCGCGCGTTCGACCTGTTCCCGATGACGCATCACGTGGAGTGCGTGGCGATCCTGGAGCCGGCCAAGAAGGACGCCTGACCTGCGAGGCAGGCGCTGCGGGCGTGTCTTGGCGCTGAAGTGACGCTCGCGGCGCCCGGCTTGACGGGACGTCAGGCGCGGTGGGGATGACAACTGGACAGGATCAAGGTCGGCGTTTGTGTGTCGGATCGGCGGGAAGGCGAGTCAGCCACACCCCCGATGGGCGCACGCGCCGAAGGAGAAACTGTCTATGCCGCAGCGCGAACCGGTCACAAGGAACCCCGACAAGGGCTACGTAGCGCTTCTTGGCTGGAGTCTCAACGCGGTGGAAGCCCTCGACCGGTTCGATCGGAGATACGTCGTGGTGGCCCCGGAGTGGGCCGAGGAGTACTGCGTCGAGCACGACATCCCGTACGTGCCGTGGAATTTCGAGCGGCTCAACGACCGCTCCGTGGAGATCGCCGAGACGCTGCAGAACGAGGGCGTCGACGTCGCGATCCCGCTGTACGAGGAAACGGTCGAGTGGGCGGGGGCGATCAACTCCGTTCTGTTGGGCAACCCGCGGCTGTACGGGCAGGCCATGCTGCTGCGGGACAAGGCGCTGATGAAGCGCCGCGCCCAACTCGGCGGCATCCGGGTCGGCATCTTCGAGGAGGCGCACGACCGGGACGACGTGATCCGCTTCCTCAAGCGCGTCAACCAGACGCTGCTCAAGCTGGACGGCGACCCGAACGACCCGATCCACCTGAAGGCGTTCGACAAGGCGGGGTGCCTCGGGCACCGCGTCATCCGCACCCCGGACGAGATCGACTCGATTCCGGACGAGGAGTTCCCCGTCCTCATGGAATCCCACCTCGACGGCTGGGAGTTCGCGGTCGAGGCGTGGGTGCACAACGGGAAGATCAAGTTCCTCAACATCTCCGAGTACGTCACGCTGGGGTACTCGGTGTTCGTGCCGGCGACCCCTGAACTGGAGCGCTACCGCCCGCAGATCACGGCGCAGATCGAGAAGCTCATCAAGACGTTCGACATCGAGTTCGGCTTCGTGCACCCGGAGTACTTCGTCACCAGTGACGGCGAGATGTACTTCGGCGAGGTCGCCTACCGGCCGCCGGGCTTCAAGGTGTTCGAGCTCCTCGAGCGGGCATACGGCTTCAACGCGTACCAGGCGCTGGTGCTGGCCTTCGACCCGAAGACGACCGAGGAGGAGATCGACGCCTTCTTCCCGCGCGAGGTCGTCGACGCGTCCGGTGTCGCCGGCTGCTTCGGCGTCTACCCGCGCCGCCGGGTCGTCAGCGAACTGGAGATCCCCGAGGAGACCGAGGACGACGACTACTACGAGTCGCACGACCTCTCGACGCCGCTCGAGGAGACCGTGACCAAGAGGACCGCGTTCGGAACCCACTGGGGCCTGGTGTACTTCTTCGGTGACGACCCCTACCGAATGCGCGACCTGTTGAAGAAGCAGGAAGAGCTCGACTTCTACGTCTGACGGCCGCCCTGACGACCGTGTGGACGCAGGAGGCCAACCCGAGGGAAACCCTTTGAATCCGACCGCCGACGCCAATGGTGGGGCCACGACGCTGGAGAAGCGCGTGGCCTCACTCGACGACGCCATCCAGGCCATGGCCGAAACCCGTGACTTCGGCAAGCACACGAAGCTGCGGCGGCTCCTGGAAGCACTGCGGCGGGTGCTCGTACAGCCGGGCGGCGCCGCGGCGGTCCAGGCCAGGGCGCAGGCGCTCGAGGAAGCCGGCCTCTTCCAGGGGACGGACTGGGCGACACCGGAGATCCTGATTCCGGCGCTGGTCGGCCCGGGGCTGCACAGCGGGGACGCGGACACCGTCGTCATGGAGGCGACCAGTGAGCTGCGGATGCTCGCCGTCGCCCGCGGTGACTTCGCGCATCCGACGCTGCCCGCCGAGGACGCCCGCCAGTTTCTGTCCCAAGTGCTGGGGGCGAACCTGGAGTTGCTGTTCAACGTGCCCAGCGAGGCGGAGCGGATCCAGCAGGGCAGGACCGCGCAGCTCGTCCGTGACCTGTTCCGCCACCTCGCCGACGAGATCGGCTACGACACCGTCCTCGACAAGCTGGTGGACGAGATCTGGCGGATCCTGCGCCAGCGTCCGATCCAGGTCGAGGCGGCGCAGGCCCTGATCACCCGGATCTCGATCTACCGCAACGACCCGGACGTCGCTCTCGGCGTGTCGTCGGGGCAGGGCATAGACCGGCTCATCTCCAGCCTGTTCGGGACCACCGAGGCGTGCCGGGAGGACCCGGGCCTCGACGTCTTCCGCTCACGCCTTGAGGCGATGGACGCCGTCGGCCTGCAGTACGAGGCGACGGGGTTCGCGCGGGCGATGCACGACACCGGCCTGGTGTCGCCGTACCACGCGGAACTGCTCCGTTTCCTGCTGAGCGAGAGCGAACACCTCTACCTCGTCGGGGAGGCGCTCGGCCTCTCCGACACCGGCCGCAACTGCCTGATGCGCTACAGCCAGTTGGTGCACCGGCTGATCGAGGTGGCCGTGCACCCGCAGACCGCGCAATGCGTCTACGGGCTCGCGCTGCTGCTCGACCGCGGCATCCTGTACGAGCCGCCGGTGGTGCCCGCGCTCTGGCGCCAACTGGCGCTCGAACTCTCCCCGGTCGCCCACGAGCGGCTGACGACCGTCTTCGGCGACACGCCGGGGCCGCGGGCACGCCTGGTCGCCGGAGTGCTCTCGGTCCTTGGCCTGCCGCTCGGTGTCGGCCAGGGCGACAACCCCACCTGCCAGTCGGCCCGCGCGCTGTCGATGTGGGCCTACAACGACCCGGACTACCTGCTGCAAGTGGTGGTCTGGGCCGCCCGCGACGACGAGATCCTCATGCACTTCGAGGGTCAGCCGATCTCGTCGAAGGACAGCGGGGCCGGAGTCGCGAGCACGCTGCCGACGGACCTGGACCCCGTGTCGCTGCTCGTGGTGCCCCATCTGGACCGGATCTACGCCGAGATGGGGCGGCGCTGCGTCGATCGGCCGGGGGACCCGCACCGGTGGGTCAACCCCGAGTTCCACGGCTGGTGGACGGCCCGCGGGTTCCACATCAACGTCGACGTCGCGACGGGGAATCTGGTCGAACTCGACGAGTTTCTAAGGCAGTTCCACGCCAGCTACCACCCGTTCTACAACGGTGAGCAGCCGCTGATCCATCCGCAGCCGGCCGGTGTCGCCGTCACCGACAGTGCGGCCCGCTACGTCGGCTGGCACGCGATCACGATCCTGCGGGTCGCGCCGGACCCGCAGGACGTCATGCGGGTGTACTTCTACAACCCGAACAACGACAGCGGCCAGGACTGGGGCGACGGCGTCGTCGTCTCCACCGCGGGCAACGGCGAGCGGTTCGGCGAGGGTTCACTGCCGTTCGACCAGTTCGCCTCGCGGCTCTACATCTTCCACGCCGACCCGCTCGAGCACGGCGAACCGGAGCGGGTACCCGCCGAGGACGTCGCGCGCATCATCGGCTACATCGAGCGCAGCTGGGGCAACGACCGGCTGCCCGCGGGGATGCTGCAAGCCGTCGAAGGACCCGTCACGCCCGTGGTGGCGCCGTGGACCCCCGAGGCGTGAGCGAGGGCGTCGGTACGGGGCCCGGGTTCGCCGAGTTGCCCGCGATGATGTCGAAGAGGACGCGGGTGACCTGGGCCCCGAAGCTGTGCACGTCGTGGCTCATCGCGGAGAGCGTGGGGTGGGTGAGGCGGCAGAGCTGGGAGTCGTCCCAGGCAAGCAGCGACAGGTCGTCGGGGACCGCCACCCCCATCTCCGCGGCGACCCCGAGCCCGGCCACCGCCATGATGTCGTTGTCGTAGACGATCGCGGTCGGCCGGTCCGGGCGGAGCAGGAGCGAGCGCGTGGCGCGCGCCCCCTCCTCGTCCGCGAAGCCGGTGTTGAGGTGCAGGCCGGTGTCGAGGCCGAGCCCGCGCAGCGTCGACTGGAACGCCTCCTCGCGGATCACGCTGTGCCCGAGGTCGGCCGGGCCGCCGACGCGGGCGATCCTGCGGTGGCCGAGCGCCGCGAGGTAGCGGACCGCCTCGGTCATCGCGGTGGCGTCGTCGGTCCACACGGAGGGCAGGCCGCCCGTGAGGTCCGGGTGGCCGACCGCGACGGCCGGGAGCCCGAGGCGGGAGAGCGGTTCGACGCGCGGGTCGTCCTGGTGGAAGTCGACCAGGACGCTGCCGCCGATCTGCCGTTCGCGCCACCACGTCTGCTGGAGCGCGATCTCCTCGTCGAGGCTGCTGACCAGGCGCAGGAGCAGAGAACAGGAGTGTTCGGCGAGGACGCTCTCGATGCCGGAGATGAACTCCATGTAGAAGGGTTCGAGGCCGAGCAGCCGGGCCGGGCGGCACAGGGCGAGACCGATCGTGTCCGTGGTGCGCCGGGAGAGGCTGCGCGCCGAGGAGTTCGGTGCCCAGCCCAGCTCCCGTGCCGCGGCGAAGATCCGCTCGCGGGTGGCATCGGAGAGCCCCGGCTTCTGGTTGAACGCGATCGACACCGCGCCCTTGGACACCCCGGCGGCGGCCGCGACGTCCTTGATGGTGACGTTGCGGATCGGGGCGGTCATGCCGGTTCCACGCAGAAGAGGGCGGAACGGATCGCATTGGCGCCCGCGCCGCCGGCGCCGGTGAGGCGGATCCGGGCCCGCTCGCCGGGCAGCAGCGTGACCAGTCCGCGGTCGGCGCGCGCGTGCGGGGCGACACGGTCGGGCTGGAGCAGCAGGTCGCGTACGAGGGTCTGGGCGGTCACCACGACGTCGACTGTATCCGGGTCCCCGCCGACGGTCTCGGTCACGACCGTGAAGCGGGGCTCGGGGTACCCGAACTCCTTGTCCCGTACGGGGAAGTGGAGCGCGCGCGAGCCGTCCGCGTCCGCGACCAGGAACTCCTTGGCCGAACCCGCGGCGGGCACCACGGAGGGCGGAACCGGTATGCGGACCACCTCGCGCGCACCCGCGGTCGCCCGCAGCCGGGTCTGCCCGGCCATGCTCCCGTCGGCGCGCATCAGGCGCAGGGTGACGGTGGTGTCCCATGGTGCGGGGCCCAGGTTGGAGAGGACCAACTCCGGTGTCTCACGCGCTGGTTGCAGTGTCAGGAGGTGGTCCGCGTAGACCCGGCGCAGTTCGTGGTGGAGGGGCTTGAGGCGGCCGTCGCCGTCGACGGCGGACCAGGAGCTGACCGGCCAGCAGTCGTTGAGCTGCCATACGACGGTGCCGGCGCAGCGCGGCCAGTTGGCGCGCCAGTGCTCGATGCCGGTGGCGACGGCGCGGGCCTGGACGACCTGGGTCAGGTAGTGCCAGCGGTCGAAGTCGCCCTCGGGCGAGGCGAAGTGGCGTTCCAGGCCGCGCTGAAGCTTGCCGTTCCCGTCCTCCGCCTTCTGGTGGTGCAGCATGCCGGGGGAGTCGGGCGCGAGCTTCTCGCCGGGCAGGGCGCGGCGCAGGGTGGCCAGCGCCGGGGGCGCCTGCCAGCCGAACTCGGCGACGAAGCGCGGGACTTCGGACAGGTACTCGGTGTAGTCCAGCCGGTTCCACACCTCCCACGAGTGGAACGTGCCGTGGTCGGGGTCGTTGGGGTGGTGGTCCCAGGAGCCGGACCAGGGACTGCCCGCCGTGTAGGTGCGGGTGGGGTCCAGCTCGGCGACCACGCGGGGGAGCAGGCCGAGGTAGTAGCCCTCGCCCCAGGAGTCCCCCGCGAGTTCGTCCTCCCAGCCCCAGTCGCGGAAGCCCCACAGGTTCTCGTTGTTGCCGTTCCACAGGACGAGGCTGGGGTGCGGCATGAGGCGCACCACGTTCTCGCGGGCCTCGGCCTCCACCTCGCCGCGCAGCGGCTGCTCCTCGGGGTAGGCGGAGCAGGCGAAGGGGAAGTCCTGCCAGACCATGAGGCCGAGCTCGTCGCACGCGTCGTAGAAGGCGTCGTCCTCGTAGATCCCGCCGCCCCAGATGCGTACGAGATCGACGTTGGCGTCGGCGGCCTGGGTGAGGCGGGTGCGGTAGCGCTCGGGGGTGATGCGGGAGGGCAGGACGTCGTCGGGGATCCAGTTGATGCCGCGTGCGAAGATGCGGACGCCGTTGACGACGAAGGTGAAGCCGGTGCCGTGTTCGTCGGCGCTCTGGTCGATCTCGACGGTGCGGAAGCCGATGCGGTGCTGCCAGGTGTCCAGCTCCCGGTCGCCTTCGAGCAGCGTCAACCCGACGTCGTACAGCGGCTGTTCGCCGTAGCCGCGCGGCCACCAGAGATGTACGTCGGGGACGTTCAGGACGAGTGTCGCCGCGTCACCTTCGAAGGTGACGCGCGTCTCGACGCCCGCCACCGTGGCCCGCGCCGTGAGCGGGCGCCCGGCTCCCTGCTGGGTGCGCTCGATCTCAACTCGCAGCTCTACTCGTCCTGTTGAGCCCTTGACCGTCACCAGCGGTCGCACCCGTGCGAGGCGCGCGGTCGACCAGTGCTCGATCCGGACCGGGCGCCACAGGCCCGCCGTCACCACGGTGGGCCCCCAGTCCCAGCCGAACGAGCAGGCCATCTTGCGGATGTACTGGGACGGCGCCGGATAGACGTTGGGGCGCCCGCCGGTCAACTCCCTTACGGCGGCGGCCTCTTCGTAGGCGGAGGCGCACTCCACCCGCAGTTCGCCGGAGCGGCCGGTGACGTCGAAGCGGTACGAGCGGTGCATGTTGCGGGTGCGGGCGAGGGGCTTCCCGTCGAGGGTGATGTGGACCGCCGTGTCGATGCCGTCGAAGACCAAGTCGGCGCGCTCGTGCGGACCTTGACGCGCTTCGAGCGTGCGGGTGTACGTCCAGGAGCGCCGGCCCACCCACTCGATCTCGTGCTCGTTCGTGCCGAGGAACGGGTCCGGGATCAGGCCCGCGGCCAGGAGGTCGGTGTGGACACAGCCGGGGACACGGGCGGGGAGCCCGGTCCCGTCGTGGTCGAGGCACCAGCCCTCGTCGAGCTGGACGGCGTCCTTCATAGTGCGGCTCCCATCGTGCGACTCCCATCGGACGTGCGGCGGGCCTGAGTTCGCGATCCGCGCCAACCTAACTCCGGTTGAGTGAACCGGTCTAGTCCCTTCACAGATGGCGATTTGAAAGCCGACTGCTTCAAGGCCTTTACCGGTTCACAGTTCGCTGCCATAGTGCCGTCAGCCGCTGGGCCGGAGCCGTCAAACCCTCGAAGGAGTGGGGCACATGAGGATGAAGCCGAGCAAGCCGTTGGGCGTCGCGCTGCTCACCACCGCGATGCTGGCAGCCGCAGGGTGCAGTGGAGGAAGTACCGGGACGGGCGGGGAGGCGAAGGCGCCGACCGACCCCAAGGACGTGTCGGGCACCATCACCGTCCTGACCCACCGCACGGACCTCGTACAGAGCGGGGCGATGAAGAAGTACGCCGCCGAGTTCAACAAGACGTACCCGAAGGTGAAGGTCGAGTTCGACGGCATCACCGACTACGAGGGCGAAGTCAAGATCCGCATGAACACCGAGAACTACGGTGACGTGCTGATGATCCCCGCGGTTATCGGCAAGAACGACTACCCCAAGTTCTTCGCCCCGCTCGGCGACACCGCGGACATGGAGAAGAAGTACCGCTTCACCGACAAGACGGACGTGGGCGGCAAGACGTACGGGGTGGCGAGCTTCGGCACGGCGAACGGCTTCCTCTACAACAAGGCCGTGTGGAAGAAGGCCGGCGTCACCGAGTGGCCCACCACGCCGCAGGAGTTCCTCGACGACCTGAAGGCGGTCAAGAGCCGGACCGACTCGGTGCCGTACTACACGAACTTCAAGGACGGCTGGCCGCTGAGCAGCCCGTGGTCCAACTCCATCGGCTCGGTGAGCTGCGACGTGAAGGCCAACGACAAGCTCGCGTCCGACAAGAAACCGTGGGCCGACGGCAGCGACCTCAACGTCATCGACACGCTGCTGTACGACATCGTCCACGACAAGTACGCCGAGAAGGACCCGACCACCACCAACTGGGAGAACTCCAAGAACCTGCTGGCCAAGGGCAAGATATCGAGCATGCTGCTCGGCTCCTGGGCCGTCACGCAGATGCAGGACGCCGCGAAGAAGGCGGGCGAGAACCCGGACGACATCGGGTTCATGCCGTTCCCCGTCCAGAAGGACGGCACGTTCTGCGCCACCCTGCTGTCCGACTACCAGCAGGCCGTGAACATCCACTCCGAGCACAAGGCCGCCGCCCGCGCCTGGCTCGACTGGTTCACCGAGAAGTCCGGCTACGCGGCCAAGGAGGGCGCCGTCTCCGCGCTGCGCTCCGCGCCGATGCCGGCCACGCTCAAGCCGTACGAGGACAACGATGTCAGGTACATCGAGCGGTCGGAGGCGAAGACGGGGCAGGTCAACGCGATCGACAACGCGTCCGAGATCGGGCTCAGCAAGCAGGACTATCGGCAGAAGCTGATCGACATCGCGCGGGGTGCGCAGAAGGGGTCGTTGGAGGGGTACTTCGACGAGCTCGACAAGCGGTGGGGCGAGGCGTCTGCGGCTGCGGGTGGGTGAGTGATGGGTTCCGACGCGAAGTTCACTTCGAGGCCCACCGTTCCGACGTCGCGGGGCTCTGCCCCGGGCCCCGCTGCTCAATCGCCGCAGGGGCTTGAAATGCCCGCTGCTCAATCGCCGCCGTGGGTTGAAAAGCCTGCTCGAACGTCGCAGGGGCTGAAGATGGTCACCCCGTGGCTGTTTCTGCTGGTGCCGCTCGCGCTGCTGATCACGTTCACGTACGTCCCGGTCGGGAACATGATCTATTACAGCTTCACGGACTGGGACGGGGTCAGCCCCGACCGGAATTTCACCGGGGTCGACAACTACACCCAGCTCTTCACGCGGCCCGAGCTGTTCAGGGTGTTCTTCGTCAGCTTCTACTATCTGGCCGCGTCCGCCGTGCAGATCGTGATCGCGCTGTACTTCGCGACCGTGCTCAGCTTCGACCTGCGCTTCCGGAACCTCTTCAAGGGCATCCTGTTCTTCCCGTACCTGATCAACGGTGTCGCCATCGGCTTCGTCTTTCTGTACTTCTTCCAGGACGGCGGCACCCTCGACTCGGTGCTCTCGTGGTTCGGGGCCGGCGGCGACCATGCATGGCTCGGTGACGCGGAGTCGGCGAACACCTCGCTCGCGGGGGTGTCGGTGTGGCGGTTCACCGGGCTCAACTTCGTGCTCTTCCTCGGGGCGATCCAGTCGATCCCGGGGGAGTTGTACGAGGCCGCGCAGCTCGACGGCGCCTCGCGGTGGCAGCAGTTCCGGCACATCATCGCGCCGGGCATCAAGCCGGTGCTCAGCCTCAGCGTGATCCTCGCGATCTCCGGCTCGCTCGCGGTCTTCGAGATCCCGTACATCATGACCAGCGGCGCGACCGGAACATCGACCTTCGTCATCCAGACGGTCAAGCTCGCCTTCCAGTTCAACAAGACCGGGCTCGCCTCGGCCTGCGCCGTGGTGCTGCTCCTGATCATCCTGCTGATCACCTGGATCCAGCGACGCCTTGTGCCCGACGAGAAGGTGGACCTCGTATGACCGCGCTACCTGTACCTGTAGGGGACCGAGCTGCCACCGCCCGCAGGCGGCCGCGCGTCGGGACGGTTCTCACCTATCTCTCGCTGGTCGTCGCCTCGCTCGTGGTCCTCGTCCCGCTCGTCGTCGTACTGCTCACGTCGTTGAAGTCGTCGCACGAACTCACCGACGGGGGCGGGGCGTTCAGCCTGCCCGACGACTGGCTGAACCTCTCCAACTACGTGACAGCCTTCCGCGACGGCAAGATGCTCATGGCTTTCGGGAACACGGCGTTCATCCTGCTGTTCTCGATCACCGGCACCGTTCTCATCGGCTCGATGACGGCCTACGCGATCGACCGCTTCCAATTCCGGATGAAGAAGACGGTCATGGCGCTGTTCCTGTTCGCCACGCTCGTGCCGGGGGTGACGACGCAGGTCGCCACTTTCCAAGTGGTCAACAGCTTCGGCCTGTTCGACTCGCGGTGGGCTCCGATCCTGCTCTACATGGGGACGGACATCGTCTCGATCTACATCTTCCTGCAGTTCATCCGGTCCATCCCGACCTCCCTCGACGAGGCCGCCCGGATCGACGGTGCCAACACCTTCACCATCTACTGGAAGATCATCCTGCCGCTGCTCAAGCCGGCCATCGCCACCGTCGTCATCGTCAAGGGCATCACGACGTACAACGACTTCTACATCCCGTTCCTCTATATGCCCTCTGAGGACAAGGGGACGATCTCCACCGCGCTGTTCCGGTTCAAGGGGCCGTTCGGTGCGCACTGGGAGGACATCTCCGCCGGCGCGATCCTCGTGATCCTGCCGACGCTGCTCGTCTTCCTGTTCCTGCAGCGCTACATCTACAACGGCTTCGCGGCCGGTGCCACCAAATGACCGGCCCGCCGCCCGCACGACGCGTCACGATCACCGACGTCGCGGCCCGCGCCGGGGTGTCGCGGGGCGCGGTCTCCCTCGCGTACAACAACCGCCCCGGCCTCTCCGATGCCACCCGGACCCGCATCATGGCGGCGGTCGCCGAATTGGGCTGGTCGCCGCATCGGACACCGAGCAAGCTGTCCGGTACGGCGACCGGGGCCGCGGACACCGTAGGACTCGTCATCGCACGCTCGGCGCGGCAGCTCCAACTGGAGCCGTTCTACGTGGAGTTCATCTCGGGCGCCGAGTCGGTCCTGGAGGAGCACGGCTGCTCGCTCCTTCTCCACCTGGTGCGCGACACCGCGCGGGAGATCGCCGTCCACCGACAGTGGTGGCGCTCCCGCCGGATCGCCGGATCCATCCTGGTCGACATCCAGCACGACGACCCCCGGATCGCGGCCCTGCGCGCGATCGGCCTCCCGGCCGTGGCGGTCGGCCATCCGTCCCTGACCGGCGGCTACACCTCGGTGTGGACCGACGACGAGACCGCCGTACGGGAGGTGGTGCGCCATCTCGCGGCGCTCGGGCACCGGCGGATCGCCCGGGTCGGCGGCCATCCGGCGTTCGGCCACACCGGCATCCGTACCGCCGCGCTGAACACGGCCGTCGCCGACCTCGGCCTCGAACCGGCCCACAACGTCACCACCGACTTCTCCGGCGAGCAGGGCGCCCGCGCGACCCGCCGGCTGCTCGCCTCCGCGCGGCGGCCCACGGCGATCGTCTACGACAACGACATCATGGCGGTCGCGGGCCTCGCGGTCGCCGCCGAACTGGGCCTGAGCGTCCCGGAGGACGTCAGTCTCATCGCCTGGGACGACTCCCAGCTGTGCCGGCTCACGCACCCGGACCTGTCGGCCATGAGTCATGACGTCTTCGCGTTCGGCGCCGATGTCACCCGTCGCCTCTTCGACGTCGTCCACCGCCGCAACCCTTCGTCGGAGCCCGTCGCGCTGCCCGTGCTCGTGCCCCGCGGCAGCAGCGCGCCGCCGCGGGGCGTGGGGGAGGGGGCGGAGGTCAGAGTGTGAGCTCGCCCTGGTTCAGGACGCGGGGGTGGAAGTACGTCGACTGGATCTCGGCGTTGGTGTTGTTCCCGCGCAGCTGCTCGGACCAGAGCATGAACCAGGCCCACTGGGGCTGACTCGTCAGCAGCGAGTCGTTCGGCATTTTGCCCATCTCGGCGATGGCCATCGGCTTGGTTCCCGCGATGCTCCGCATCTGCTGATAGTCGGCGGAACTCGGGTAATTCTTGTACCAGGCGTCGAGGGACACGACATCCACGTATTGGCTGCCCGGGTAGTAACTGCTCCAGCCGCCCGCCGGATTGTCCTGCACGTTCCACACCCAGATCAGATTGTCGAGACCCTTGGTGGTGGCCAGGTAGTCGTGCGTGATCTGGTACAGGCGTGCGCTGCCATTCGTGCCGGGTCGGTTACCCCACCAGTTCCACGACTCGTTCATTTCGTGGAGCGGGCGGAAGAGGACGGGAACGCCTGCGTCCTTCAACTGCTTGAGGTAGGGCACGGCTTCATCGAGGCGCTTCTTCCATGCCGTGTTCAACGCGCTGCCGTTGGTGACGAGTTGAGAGAACTGCGCGTCCGAGATGTTCGACTTCACTCCACCCTCGAACGCGCAGCTGCTGCCTCCGGTCGGCGGGCAGACGTGCCAGGTCAGCGACACCAGCGAGCCGTTCTTCCACTCCGTCTTGGCCTGGTCGATCACCCGCTGACGGTTAGCCACGTCCGTGGCGTTGAACATCAGGTCGCCGCCCCACAGGCCGGGGTACTGGCCGGTGACGTCCTTCACCTGTTGCGTGTACGCGCCGGGCGAGGTGGCGGGCTCCTTGTTGTGCTGACCGGAAATGATGTGATTCCCGGAAACGGACCGTAAGTAATTCAGTACGGTCTGCTTGGAACTCGGCGGGAACGCCTGCGCCGATTCCGTGGCGGGCCAGGCGAAGAGGCTTGCCGCGATGGCTGCGGCCGCCGCGAGGAAGGCGACGCAGTGTTTGATTCTTTTCGCGGGTTTCGCGGGTTTCGTGGATGTCACGGATGTCATGGGGGTCCCAGCTCTCGGGGATGAGCGGAATGCTTGTCGCCAAGACGGTGGCGGTAATTCCGGCGGGCGTCAATGGATTGCGCCGCATCCCGAGAGCTGTCGACCGCACTATTTACTGAACGTTTTGTAAACGGCGCTCAGTCCACGCTGTAGCAGCGGATCACGATGGCGACCCCGTCCTCCGGGTTGCCCTCGTCCCGCGCGTGTCCGACGAAGACCGTCCGCGCGAGCCAGAGATGGGCGGGCGCGTCGGTGCGGAACGTCGGCGCCGTGCGGAAGTAGCCGGAGTCCTCCACGTAGTAGCCGCGGTTGACGATGTCGATGACGGCGCCGTCGTCCGCCCGCAGGAGGTAGCGGGCCTCCAACTCGCAAACACCGCCTCGGGTGTTCGACCAGTCGCCGCCGCCGGGCAGCACCGTGCCGTTGAGACGCGGGCCGGTCACGGTGCCGCCGGTGATCGGGGTGAAGTCGGTGCGCTCGCCGGCGCCGTGGCCGATGTGCAGCGGCTCGGTGACCTCGGCGCGGATCTCGAAGGCGAAGGAGAGGGAGGGGGTGTGGGTCACGTGAACTCCTGTTCAGTGGGCGGGCATTGGAGGGGTGCTGCTGCGGCGCGGTTTCCAGCCCGGGCGCGGCACCGATTCGAGCAGTGTGCGGGTGTACGCGGCCGTCGGCTCGGTCAGGACCGTGCGGGCGGGGCCGCGTTCGACGATGCGGCCCCTGTGCATGACCACGATGTCGTCGCACACGTGCTGGACGATGCCCAGGTCGTGGGTGATGAACAGGTAGGCCACCGGCGTCCGTTCGCGGATATCGCGCAGCAGCGTGAGGATCTGCGCCTGCACCGAGACGTCGAGCGCGGCCACCGCCTCGTCGAGGACGAGGACGCGTGGTGCGACGGCCAACGCCCGTGCGATGGCGACGCGTTGGCGCTGGCCGCCCGACAGGGCCCGGGGAAGCGCGGCGGCCTGCCGCTCGTCGAGGCTCACCTGGTCGAGGAGTTCGGCGACGCGTCGGTCGAGGTCCGTGCCGCGCAGGTCCGTGTGGAGCGCGACGACCTCGGCGACGCAGTCGCGCACCCTCTGGCGGCGGTCGAGGGAGGCGTACGGGTCCTGGAAGACCATCTGGATCTCGCGGGCGGCGCGGCGGCGCTCGGCGGTGCGGCGGGGCGGGCGGGGACGTTCGCGACCGGCGAGGCGGATCGTCCCGGCCGTCGGGCGCTCCAGGCCCGCGATCATCCGTGCCGCGGTCGTCTTGCCCGAGCCGGACTCGCCGACGACGGCGAGGGAGCCGCCGGGGGCGAGCCGCAGATCGATGTCGTCGACCGCCACGAGATCGCCGAACTCCTTGCGCAGTCCGGTGACTTCGAGCACCGCGGATCCGTCCGGTGCGGTCGTGTCAGGCGTCATCGGCGGGCTCCTCGGGGTAGTGGCAGGCGGCGACGCCGTCACCGACGGGGCGGAGCTCGGGGCGTTCGACGCGGCACAGCTCCCCGGCCGCCGGACAGCGCGGCGCGAACGCGCAGCCCGCGCCGGTCTCGAACGCGGACAGCGGCCGGCCCGGGATGGCCCGCGGTGGCCGGGCGTCCGCGCCCGGCGCCGGCCGGGAGGCGAGCAGTGCTCGGGTGTAGGGGTGCCGGGCCGACTTGTGCAGCCGGTCGGCCGGGACCTCCTCCACCACCGACCCCGCGTACATCACGGCGATCCGGTCGCACACCGCCGCGGCCAGGTCCAGGTCGTGCGTGATGAACAGCATCGCAAGACCCCGGTCCTTGCGCGCCTCGTCGATGATCGCCATCACTTCGGCCTGCGTCGTGACGTCGAGCGCGGTCGTCGGTTCGTCCGCCAGGAGCAGCCGGGGCCCACCTGCGAGCGCCGCCGCGATCATGACGCGCTGGAGCAGCCCCCCGGACAGCTCCGGCGGACGCTGCCGCAGCCGGCGCTCCGCGTCCGGGATGCCGACGTCGCGCAGCAGCCCGGTGACCGTGGCGGTGGCCTCGCGGGTCCGGGTGCCGCGCGCGATCAGGCCCTCGGTGAGGAAGTCGCCGATCGTGCGGACCGGGTTGATGTGGGCGCGCGGGTCCTGGAAGACCATGGCGACGTTCGTCGAGCGCAGGGCGCGCAGCGCGGCGGGGCCCATGGCCGGGACGGACGCGCCGTCGACGCGTACGTCGCCGTCGGCCCGGGCCCCCGGCGGCAGCAGCCGCAGCACGGACCGCGCGGTGAGCGATTTGCCGGAACCGGACTCGCCGACCAGGCCCACCGCCGTACCGGCGGGCACGGACAGATCGACGTGGTGGATGACGGGGCGGTCGACCCCCGCCACCGGCAGGGTGACGCGCAGGCCACGGATGTCGAGGAGCGTCATCGGGGGGCCTCCTCTCCCAGAAGGCGTCGGGACAGGCCGTTGCCGAGCAGCGTGCAGGCGATGACGAACACGACGATCACCAGACCCGCGTACAGCGACTGCTCGGCCCGGCCCGCGAGCACGCCCGACGCGCCCTGCGCGACCATCAGGCCCCATTCGGCCGTCGGCGGCTGCGCGCCCAGGCCGATGAACGAGAACGCGGCGACGTCGAGCAGCGTGTAACCGAACGACACCGTCACCTGCACCAGCACGAGCGGCAGCAGCGCGGGCGTCAGATGGCGCAGGCAGATCCGCCACCCCGGCAGGCCGAGCATGCGCAGCGCGGACACGTACGGCAGGTGCACCTCGCGCAGCGCGGCGCCGCGCACGGTCCGCGCGACGTACGGGAGGTAGGCGATGGACAGCGTCACGATCGCGATGTGCAGCCCCGCGCCGAACACGGCCGCGCCGACGATCGCGAGGATCAGACCGGGGAAGCCGAACACGATGTTCAGCGCTGCCGAGACACAGCGGTCGTACCAACCCCCCAGCCACGCACCGGAGATGGCGAGCGCCGTGCCGACGAGGCTCGCGGCGACCGTCACGACGGCGGGCGCGAACAGGCTGAGCCGCGCCCCGTACAGGATGCGGGAGAGGATGTCACGGCCGGTGTCGTCGGTGCCGAGCCAGTGCGCGCCCGTACTTCCCTGGTAGACCGCCAGCGGGTCGACGGCCTCGGGATCGTACGGGGCGATCAGTGGCGCGCACACGGCGGCGACGATCACGAGGGCGACGACGGCGCCGGCGGCGATGAGCACGCCGTTGCCGCGGGCAGTGGCCCGGGCACGCCCCAACGCCCCAACCCTCGCGGCGAGTTGGATGGTCGTCATGCCGACGCCTCCAACGGTGTACGCCGGTCGAGCAGGGCCGAGACCACGTCCACGACGGTGTTCACGCCGATGAACAGGACGACGCTGATCAGCGCGAGCGCCTGCACCACCGCCAGGTCCTGCTTGGCGGCGCTCTGGACGAGCAGCGCCCCGATGCCGTTGACGCCGAAGGCCTGCTCGACGATCGCGCAGCCCGCGATCAGGCCGGCGACGGCCACCCCGGACACGGAGAAGATGGGCGCCGAGGCGTTGCGCAGCACGTGCTTGCGCACCACGAGACGCTCCGGGAGGCCCCGGCCGCGCGCGGTCTGCACATGTTCGGACGCGAGTTCCGCGCGCACGGCCGAGCGTGTCACCTGGGCGACGTACGCGAGCCAGGTCGCGGCCAGCGCGAGCGCGGGCAGCGTGAGGTGCTCCAGGCGGCCGGCGAATCCCTCGCCGCTCCCGTACGCGGGAAACAGCCGCCAGCGGACCGAGAGCCCCCAGATCAGCAGCACCGACATCACGAAGGTCGGCACCGCCATCAGCGTCGTCGTCACGACGGTCACCGCCGTCTCGCCCCAGCCGCCGCGCAGCGCGGCGAACGTGCCGAGGGCCACGCCCGCCACGATGATCACGACGGCGGCGTAGGCGACGAGGAACAAGGTGTTGCCGAGGCGGTCGCCGACGAGATGGGTGACGGAGTCGCGATAGCTGAGGGACTGGCCGAGGTCGCCATGGAAGAGAGCGCTGAACCAACGCCAATAGCCTTGCAGGAACGGGTCGTTCAGGTGGTACTGGCGGTTGATCTCGGCGAGCAGCCGTTCGCTCGGCGGCTTGCCGCCGCCCACGAGGAGCGTCGCCGGGTCACCGGGTGAGATGAACAGCGCCCCGTAGACGGCGACGCTCGCGACGAACGCCGTCGCGGCCAGCATCGCCGCGCGCCGCGCCATGAAGCGCCAGATCATGAGGACTCCCGGCCGGTGCCGCCGAGCAGCGCCGCCCACGGCATGTTGATGTAGGCGAAGGAGGCGGGGGCGCCGCTGAGCCGCTTGTTGAGGAACATCCGCTCGTACGGGCAGGCGATCGGCACGATCGGATAGTCCTTCGCGTACAGCGCCTGCGCCTTGGTGAACTCGCGTGCGGCGGTGTCCGGATCGGTCGTCGTCCTGGCCGCGGTGAGGTGTGAAGTCACCTCACGGTTGCGGTAGTTGATCCAGTTCATCGGGGACTTCGGGTTGGTGAGCATGTCCGCGTAGCTGAGCGGGTCGGGGATGTCGACGAAGCCGATGGCCATGGTGGCGTCGAGGCCCTTGCGCAGCGCCGGGTTGAAGAACAGGCCGGACATCTGGGTCGGCTGGAGCTGCCGGACGACGATCTTCAGCCCGATCTTCTTGGTGGCGGCCTGGAGGAACGTGAGCGTCTGGAGGGACTGCTGGTCGCCCGCGGCCATCGCGATGGTGAGGGTGCGGCGCTTCGGCGCGGCCTCGTCGACCAGCTTCTTCGCCTTGGCGGCGTTCGGCTTCGGCGGCTCGGGCAGCGCGGCGTACCCCTTCGCGTACACGTCCTTGGCCTCGCTGTTCTTCCAGACCAGCGAGGGCATGAAGGTCTTCTGCTGCTGGGCGGCGCCGTCGAAGACGTTCTTGACGAGGGCGTCGCGGTCGAGGACGAGGGAGAGCGCCTGCGTGATGCGGTGGTCGGCGACCGGCGATGCGGGGCCTGTGGCGCTCAGGAACACGGTCTGCGCGGAGGGGCCGTAGTAGAGCTTGCCGGTCTTCGCGCCGCGCAGCGCCTTCGCGGACGTCGACGGGATCTCGTAACTCCCGTCTATCTGGCCCGACATGAGGGCACTGGTGAGCGTCCCGTTGTCGGTGATGAACCGGAACGTGAGCTTCTTGACCTTGGGGCGCAGCGCGCTGTCCCAGTACGCCGTGTTGCGCACGGCGGTGATCGACTCACCGGAGCGCCAACGCGTCAGCTTGAAGGGGCCCGTGCACATCAGGCCGCCGCGCGCGGTGCCGTAGGAGGTGCCGGCCTTCTTGACGTACGTGGCCTTGCTGACGGCGCCGAAACCGTTCACGAGGAACTTCAGGAACAGGGAGTCCGGGACGCGGAAGCGGACGGTGACCTGATGGTCCGAACTCGCCTTGATGGTAGTGACGTTCGCGAGGACCGGGGCGTTGACGCTCTGCGTGGCGGGCACGCGCTGGCGCTCCAGGCTCGCGACGACATCGGCCGCGGTCATCGGGCTGCCGTCCCAGAACCGCACGCCGCGCCGCAGGTTCAGGACGAGCGTCTTCGGGTCGGGCTGCCGCCAGGAGGTGGCGAGGCCGGGCGCCGTCGAGTAGTCGGGCTTCAGGCGGATCAGCGGCTCGCAGAGGTTCGAGGCGACCGTGCTGGGGGAGTAGTCGCCGACCTTCGCCGGGTCCAGGGTGGTCGGCTCGCCCATCGGCAGGTTCCAGGTGACGTGGTCGACGGTGCCCCGGGCGGGAGGGGTGGTGGCCGTGAGATCGATGGCGGCGGAGGGGTCTGACGTGTCACCGCCGCCGGAGGAACAGGAGGTCAGCGCCAGTACGAGCACGGTGGCCAGTGCGGTGAGAGGGGCTACGGTGAGTCGGGGAGCGTGCATGAGTGTGCTCCTGAGGAGTGGAGTGCCGAGACCGTGAGACGTGTGGGGTGGTGGCCGCCGGTGCGCAGCGTCTGGGTGGAGGGCTTGGCGGCGGGCGTGGTCCAGGGGTTGTCCTCGCTGCCGGACGAGGGCAGGAAGAGCGGGTAGTCACTGGAGGCGAGGAGGATCCCGAGCCGGTGTCCCGGGCGCACCCGGTAGCCGGTGTGCCCGAGGTCGACGCGGATCTCGTCGGGCGCGATGTCGGTGCGTACGCAGACCTCGCCGCGCGCGATCTGGTGGGCGCGCCCGTCGGGTCCTACGTCCATGAGCCTGGCGAAGACGTCGAACACCGGGGCCGTGCTGGCGACATGGAGGTACAGGGCGAGCGGCCCGGCGAGGTCGAGCGGCTCCGTGAGCGGCGCCCCGGAGAAGACGAGCGTGTCGTCCCGGGCGGCCGTACCGGCCAGGTCCGGGTAACTGTGCAGGTACGCGAAGGAGTTGGGGACCTCGGACGGCACGAGCGCCTCGGGGTCGTACGCCCATTGGACGGAACCGGTCTGATCGGTGGCCGAGTTGACCAGTGAGCCGCCGGGCAGCGGCCCTGGCGCCCGCTCGGGATCGGCCAGCCAGAATGTGTGCTCGGTACTGTCCGGCGGTGGCCAGCTGCTCGCCGTACGCCATCCCTCGTGGCCCAACTCCCAGCGCACCTTGCGCAGTTCGGAGACCGGCCGGACCCCTTTGAGGAACACGTCGAAGAACTCGAGCGCCGGCCCCACGTACTGCGGCAGCATCCGGTCGAGGGCCGCCGGGTTCTCCGCGTGATCGGTGTCCTCGGTCGCGGGAGCCTCGGCGAGGTGGTAGTTCTCGTGGTCGACCGCGCCCGCCCACAGGTACTGCACCGCGTCCCAGCCGGGGCGGGCGGCCAGCTCCGAAAAGTCCCGCAGATGCGGGATCAGGATGTTGTCGAACCAGCCGACGCAGTGCAGCACGGGCACCGGCCGCGCGTCGTAGGGGTGCCGGCCGCGCGCCGGGAACAGGTCGGTGAAGTGCGGCACCAGCGTGTCGAACCAGGCCGAGCGGGCGCCGATCGCCCGGAACGCCTCCTCGAACTGCTCGACGACGGGCCGCACCGAGCGGTCCGGCTCGAAGTCGTACAGGCCCTGGTCCACCCAGTAGTGGGCGTAGTACTCGATGCCCTCCAGCCAGACGGGACGGCCGACACCCGGCGGATCGTGCGGACCGCGGCCCTGGTTCGTCGCGTTGAAGTCGACCGTGGTGACCCGGGGCACGACGGCGCGCAGCGCGGGGTGCTCGGACGCCACCGCCGCCCACTGCGTGAAGCCGTAGTACGAGTCGCCGAACATCCCCACCAGGCCGTCGGACCAGGCCTGTTGGACGATCCAGTCGATGGTGTCGTAGCCGTCGTCGGATTCGCGCAGGAACGGCAGGGTCTGCCCCTCGGAGCGGAACTTGCCGCGCACGTCCTGCACGACGACGGCGTAGCCGTGGGCGGTGAAGCGGGCCGCGATCTCGTCGAAGTACACGTAGCGGCTGTTCTTGTCGTACGGCAGCCGTACGAGGACGGTCGGGAACTCGGCGGCGGCCGGGTCGGTGGCCGGGCTGTCGGCCGATCCGTCGGTCGATCCGACCGTTGCTTCCTCGGGCAGATAGACGTCCGTGGCGAGCCGGATCCCGTCGCGCATCCGGACCCGGAACTCCTGGGCCCGTGGGGATCCGGGCGCCGGGCCGACACGCGTGAAGGTGAAGGTCATGTGGGTGGTCTCCCGGAGCAGGGATGAACAACGCCGTGATGTAACAGCGTTGTATGACAACATTGCAGCTCCGTGTGAACGCGGTCAACCCATTGCGTTAAGGTCGGCGACATGCCGATCGAGGTAGATGAGGAGAGGCGGCTCGACGAGATCGCGACCGCCACCATTCAGGTCGCCAAGGACCGGGGTGTGCGCTCCGTGACGATCCGGGCCGTGGCCCAGCAACTCGGCGGCTCCACCGCGATGGTGACCAACTACGTCTCCAGTCGCGCCGCCCTGATGATCAACGCGCTGCGCCGCGCGGAGGCCGACTGGACCCGCGAGTTGGAGCGGGCCATCGAAGGCGTCGAGGGCGAGGAGAAGCTGCGCGCCGCCGTCCGCTGGATGTGCACCACCGAGCAGGACGACGAGGTGCTGCGCCGGCTGATGATGGAGATCGCCGGCGCGGGTCCCGGTACCGGGATCGACGAGGCGCGCGTGGCCAGCGCGCGCAGCGACTACAAGGGGCTCGGCGAGCTGGTCGCCGAAGCGGGCCTTCCCGACGCGGAGTTGAGCGGCGACATCCTCCACCTGGTCCTGCGCGGCTACTGGCTGGCGACGCTGGAGGACGCCGAGAGCTGGCCCGCGGAGCGCGGTGAGCGGGCCATCCTGGCGGTCGTCGACCGGTTGCGGGAGTCCGGGTCCTGAACTCGGCCCGCCGGAGCGGGGGTTGACATCCCCGCCTACCTGGGATCAGTCTGTGCGCGAAATAAAACGCCGTTGTATCACCGGGTAGTGCAGCTGGAACCGGAAGAGGTGCTCCATGGGAAGTCCCGGCCAGAACACCGAGTGGTGGCAGCGTTCCGCCGCCGAGATCGCCGAAGCCGTACGCGGCGGGGAGGTGTCGTCCTACGAGGTCGTCACGTCCTGCCTCGACCGCATCGAGGAGACGAACCCCAAGGTCAACGCGCTGGTGGAGGTCCGCCGCGACGAGGCGATCACCGCCGCCCGGCAGGCCGACGCCGCTGTCGCCGAGGGCGCCGAACTCAGTCCGCTGCACGGCGTCCCCGTCTCCATCAAGGTCAACACCGAGCAGCGCGGCCACGCCACCACGAACGGCGTGACGGCCCTCGCCGGGAACGTCGCCGACGAGGACGCGGCCTGCGTCACCGCGCTGCGCCGCGCCGGAGCGATACCGCTCGGACGCAGCAACGTCCCCGCGTTCTCCCTGCGTTGGTTCTCCGCGAACGACCTGCACGGGCGGACCCTCAACCCGTGGGACACCGCGCGCACGCCCGGCGGCTCCAGCGGGGGAGCGGCCGCCGGGATCGCGGCCGGGATGACGCCGCTGGCGCAGGGCAACGACATCGGCGGATCGATCCGCTTCCCCGCGGCCTGCTGCGGAGTCGTCGGGATGCGGCCCACCGTGGGTCGGATCTCGGGCTGGGCGCCGCCCGCGTACGCCGACACCCCCGAGGGGCGGGTGCCGCTCGACTTCCCGCCCACCGTGCAGGCCTGCGCGGTGCAGGGGCCGCTCGCCAGGACCGTGGCGGACGCCCGGCTCGCCCTGCACGCCATGAGCGTGCCCGACCCGCGCGACCCCTACGGCGTCCCGGCGCTGCCGCCCAGGGGCCCCGCCCCGACGCGGGTGACGGTCGTCCGCGGCAACGACGGCGCGAAGAACCACCCGGCCGTCGACACCGCCCTCGACGCCGCGGCCGCCCGCCTCGCCGACGCGGGGTACGAGGTCGACGAGGTCGCGGCCGAACCGCTGCTCGCCGAGGCCGCCCGGCTGTGGCTGCTCCTGCTCACCGAGGACACCCGTCCGCTGCTCCGGGTCGTCGAGCGGATCGGCGACGACGCCATCCGCACCGCGCTCGCGCGGCACTTCGCGGCGTCCGCCGCCGTGTGGGGCGGGCGCCCCGACCTGGAGACGTACATCGACGGCTGGGGCCGGCGCGGCACACTCGTCACCCGGCTCCAGCAACTTCTGGGTGCCGACCGCCTGTTGCTCACTCCGGTGTGCGCGGAGCCGCCCTTCGAGCAGGACGCCGACCTCGGCGAGGAGGCCCGCGCCCTGGAGCTCTTCCCAGCGATGTGGCCGATGACGTCGGTGCCGATCCTCGGCTTCCCGGCCGTCACCGTCCCGGTGGCCGCGCACGACGGGGTGCCGATGGGCGTGCAGTTGGTGGGCGGCCGGTTCACGGAGGACGGGCTGCTGGACGCGGCGCAGGCCGTGGAGGAGCGGTCGCCGGTGCTGCGGGCGTGGGCGTAGGCCAGGGGTCACCCATCAGCGCACCGGAGCCCCCGGCCCGAGCGGGATCCCCAGCGCCCACCACGCGAGGAACAGCAGCGTCCACGCCGCCGTCATCGCGATCGCGAGCGGCAGCGTGTACGCGGCGAGCGTGCCGATGCCCGCGTCCTTGCGGTAGCGCTGGAGGAAGCCGAGGGCCATCACGAAGTACGGGCTCATCGGTGTGATCGCGGTCGACCCGGAGTCGGCGATGCGGAACAGCGCCTGCGTCGTCTCGGCCGGCACGTGCGCCAGCATCAGCATCGGTACGAGGACGGGCGCGGCCAGCGCCCACATCGCGGAGCCGCTGGTCACCATCACGTTCACGACGGTCAGCAGGAGCAGGATCAGCAGGAACACCACGACGATCGGCATCCCGCTGTGCTCCAGGAGCTCGGCCGCCCGCACCGCCAGTACGTCGCCGATGTGCGTCCAGTCGAAGTAGGCGAGGAACTGGGCGATGGCGAAGAAGAGGACCAGCACCGGTGCCATCTGCTTGACGCCCGCCGCCATCAGCTTCGGTACGTCGCCGGGCTTCGCGATCGACCCCGAGCGCGCCCCGTACACGATGCCGGTGAGCGCGAACAGGACGGCCACGACCGCCGCGATGCCGTCGATGAACGGCGACTCGACGATGCTGCCGCCGTCCCCGCGCAGCGGAGAGGACGTGGGCGCGAGCGCCGCCACGACCAGCACCAGACCGCCGCCGAGCGCGAGCAACGCCCTTCGCAGCGCGGAGCGTTCACGCTCGCTGAGGTCCAGCGTGCCCAGGTCCTCGACGTCCGCGTCGGGGTCCGGGTCGAGGTCCGGCCGCTTGGCCAGGACCCAGCGGGTGACCAGTGTGATGACGGTGGCGAGGAGCAGGGAGGACGCGATGTTGAAGAACCAGTTGGACAGCGGTGACACGTACGCGTCGTCGCCGCCCGCGATCTTCGCGGCGGCCGTCGTGATGCCCGCGAAGATCGCGTCGTTCGGCGTGGGCACCGGGCTCGCGTCGTAGCCGGAGGCGATCGACGTGTACGCCACGACGATGCCGAGGATCGGGGAGCGGCCCACGGCGCGGAAGGCGAGCCCGCCGAGCGGCACCAGGATGATGTACGCGGCGGCCGACGCGACGTGCGCGACCGTCCCGGCGAACGCGACGGCGAACACCACCCACGACGCGGGCACCCGCGCGACCCCGACCTTCATCGCGGCGGACAGGAATCCGCTGCGCTCGGCGACGGCGACGCCCATGATGACGACCAAAATCGTCGCCATCGGCGGGAACTCGGCGAAGTTCGACACCATCGTCGACACCGCCATGGCGAGCCCGTCGCCGCTGAGCAGGTTCTGCACGGCGACCGTCTTGTGGTCGGCGGGCGACACCACGGACACGTCGAACCCGGCGAGCACGGCGCTGACGACGGCGAGCACCGCCGACAGGATCCAGAACAGCCAGAACGGGTGCGGCAACCTGTTCCCCGCCCGCTCGACGACGCCGAGGGCGCGGATGACGAAGGGCAGGCGCCCGGCTGCTTCGTCGTGCGGTGGTGCCTCTCTTTGTACGGTCATGGCTGCGGCTCCAACTAGCGCTGATGGGTTGGGAGTTCGTAGTTCCTGAAGAACGCCCACATCACCTTGTGGGCCTGGATCGTCTGCGTGGTGTAGCCGCCGCCGCTGTAGCCGTCGGCGCCCGGCCAGGTGTGTCCGCCGTCGGTGACCGCGACGTGTGTCACCTCCGCGCCGTCCGCGCAGCCGGTCCACCGGGACGTCGTGATGTCGGGCTCGGTGACCTCGTCGGGCGCCCGGGTGCGGCAGCCGTCCCGGTCGGCCCACTCGCGCACCCAGTCCTGGATGGCGGGCAGCCCGCGGTCGGTGTCACCGGCGTACGGGATGGTGGTGTCGCCGGTGCCGTGGAAGTCGAGGACGGGCATCGGGCGCTGCGGGTCGCAGCCGCCCTCGCGGGTGCCGGGGTAGAAGGCCCCGGCGACCGGCGCGATCGCCGCGAACCGGTCGGACATCCGACAGGCGAGCAGGCCGGTGAACCCGGCGCCGTTGGACTTCCCGGTGGCGTACACCCGCCGCTCGTTCACGCACAGCGAGCCTTCGAGGGAGTCGAGGAGATCCCCGGTGAACGCGACGTCGTCCACATCGGCCGCCGCGTACGGGGCGCCCTGCCAGGCCTGCCGCTCCCCGTCGCCGGTGCCGACGACGCCGTTCGGGTAGGCGACGATCGCGGGCAGCGTGGAGAGGCGGGAGAACGCCTCGGTGCCGGCTCCGGTGTTGCCGCGCCCGTGGTAGGCGACGATCAGCGGCCAACTGCGGTCCGGTGTATAGCCGTTGGGGAGGTGCAGTTGGTACGTGCGTTCGCGGCCGCCGCTGGTGATGGTGTGCGGGGCGCTGGTGCCGGGTTGTTGCGGGGCGGGGGTGCCGCAGCCCGTGGGGTGCGCGGTGGGGTGGACGGCCGGGGCGGCTTGGGCCGGGGCGAACGGTACGGCGACGAGTGCGGCGGCCAGTACGCAGGCACGCCGAAGCAGACCCTTCATGTGCGGCTCCAAATGAGGGTTGTTGGGGGGAGGGGCTTACAGGTAGGGAATTACAGGTAGGGACTTACAGGTAGGGACTTACAGGTCGAGCCACTCCTCGACGAACGCGGTCACACGGTCGACGGCGGCGGCCACGATGGCCTGCCCGTCCTCGGCCGTGACCGACGTCGGGTCGCCGAGCACTCCGTTGGCGCTCAGTTCGTCGTACGGCAGGGTCAGTGTCGGCTGCGAGAAGGTGCGGGCGAGGCGGGCCTCTGGCTTGAGTCCTTCGAGGGCGACCGAGCCCGGCTTCAGGCGGTCACGGTGCACCAAGTCCGGTGCCAGGTGCAGCATTTGGGCGGTCTCCGCCTCGCCGCTGTGCCCGCTGACCTCGCTCACCCCCATCTCCGCCACGACGCCGGACGCGAGCGAAGTCACCGGTGTCCAGGCGAACCGCACGTCGGGGTGGGAGACGAGCAGGTCCTGCGCCACCGTGGTGAGCGTCGCGTTGTTGCCGCCGTGCCCGGTCAGCACCAGGAACCGTCGCCAGCCGTGCCGCCGCAGGCTCTCCACGTACTCGCGCACGACCGCGGCGAACGTGGTCGTCGTCAGCGTCACCGTCCCGGCGAACGCCATGTGGTGCGGAGAGACGCCGACCGGGAGCGGCGGGCCGATCACCACGCGTCCGGCGAGCCGGGCCCCGACGAGGTCGGCGATCCGGTCGGCGCGGATGGTGTCCGTGGCGATGGGCATGCCCGGGCCGTGCTGTTCGTAGGCGCCGGCGGGGATGATGACGACGGGGGCGCTGGTGACGGCCTCGGCGGCCTCCTCGGTCGTCAACTCGGCCAGCCGCAGCGGTTGTTCGGGGTTCACGCCAGCTCACCCCCGTCGGGGAACTCGGCGGTGAGGACGGTGTCCCGGATCGCGGTCAGGTGCTCCCGGGTGATCCGCTCGGCCGCCGCCGCGTCACCGTCCCGTACCGCCTCGACGATCTCCAGATGCTCGGCGTGGTCGCGCTCCCGGTCGTTGTAGCGGTGCCGGATCTCGACCTGGTCGCGGGCGCGGACCTGGAGCAGCGCCTCGACGGTCTCCTTCAGGAGCGCGTTCCCGCTGGCCGTCGCGAGCGCCACATGGAAGTGCACGGAGCGGCGCAGCGACTCCTCGGGCGGGAACAGGGCGTTGGCCGCCGCGTGCTCCAACTGCTCGATGCCCTGCGGGAGTCGGATACGGGCAGCCTCGGCCGCGACCGCCGGTTCGACGACGAGGCGCGCCTCGACGAGTTCGAGGACGGACCGCCGGGAGGTGCGCGGGCGGTGCGGATTGGCGAGCAGCCGCCGCTCGACACCGGGCCCGACGTACGTACCCGAACCGTGCCGGAACTCCACGACCTGCATGGCCTCCAGGCGCCGCAGCGCCTCCCGCACGGTCGGCGTCGTCACCTCGAACCGCTTGGCCAGTTCGCGCGAGGAGGCCAGGGCGTCGCCGGGGGAGAGCCGCTCGGTGCGGATGATCTCGACTATGTCGTCCGCGAGGCGCTCGGACAGCGAGGGTTGATCGGCGTAACTCATAAAGTGAATAGATCACTTGATCAGTGGGAGTGTCAACGGTCGTGCACGGCTCTACTTTTACGGGGCGCGACCGGCCTACAGCACCCCGCGCTCCATCGCCACGACCACCGCCCGCGTCCGGTCGCTCACGTCCAACTTCGCGAAGATGCGGAGTAGATGTGTCTTCACGGTCGCCTCGCCGATCACGAGGCGCTTCGCGATGTCGGGGTTGGACAGGCCGTCCGCGACCGCCGTCAGGACGTCAACCTCGCGCGCGGTCAGCGCCGTCTGCGTCGGTCGGCGCAGCTTCGCCACGAGCTTCTGTGCCACGCGTGGGGCCAGCACCGTCTCGCCGCGCGCCGCCGAGCGGATCGCGTCGACGAGCTGCTCGCGCGTGGTGTCTTTGAGCAGGTAGCCGATCGCCCCGGCCTCCACCGCCCGTTCGATCTCGGTGTCCGTGTCGTACGTCGTCAGGATCAGGACGCGGGTACGGCTCGGGCCCGCGACGATCCGCTCGGTCGCCGCCACCCCGTCGAGCCCCGGCATCCGCAGGTCGAGCAGCGCCACATCGGGGCGCAGTTCCTCGACGAGCGCCACGCCGGACCGGCCGTCGTCCGCCTCGCCGACGACCTCGATCCCGGGCTCCGGCGCGAGCAGGGCGACGACGCCGGCCCGCATCACGGTGTGGTCGTCGACCACGACGACCCTCAGCTTCGCCGCGTCACTCATGCTTGCTCCTCTTCGGTCCGGGTGCCGGGCAGTTGGGCCAGGACGCGGGTGCCGTCGCCCGGTGAGCTGGTGACGGTCAGTTCGCCGCCGAGCTCGGCGAGCCGCTTGCGCATGCCGTCGAGGCCGAAGCCGCGCGCCGTGGCGACATCGAAACCGCGTCCGTCGTCGGTGACCTCCAGGTCGATGCCGTACGCGCCCTGCTCCAGCACCACGGCGACGGTCGAAGCGGCGGCGTGCTTACGGACGTTGGCGAGCGACTCCTGGGTGCAGCGCAGCAGCGCGATACGGGTCTGCTGGTCGCAGTCGACCTCGGCCAGATCGGCGTCCACCGTGATCCCGGTGTCCTGCGCGAACCGGTCGAGGATACGGCGCAGCGTGCCCGCCACCGGGCCCTGCGCGGCGCCGCCCGGTGGTGGAGTGGCGCCGACCAGGGCCCGCGCCTCCGCCAGGTTCTCCCGCGCCGTGTGCTCGATCGACGTCAACTGCTGCGCTGAGCGCGCCGATTCGGGTGGGAGGCCGGCGCGGGCCGCTTCCGCGAGGACGATGATCGAGGCGAAGCCCTGCGCGAGCGTGTCGTGGATCTCGCGGGCCATCCGCTCCCGCTCGTCCGTGGCGCCCTGCTTACGATGCGCTTCCGCCAACGCCGCTTGCGTGTCTGCGAGTTCATCGGACAGCCGCTGGGTGCGCGCCTCGCCCTGCTGGGTGATCCGGTGCACGAGGAGGCCGACCGTGGACCCGGCGGCGTACCCGGCGAGAGTGAACACGACGTTCCCGCCGACGAGTTGAGTGCCCGGATCGCGTCCGGCGATGGTGCCGCCGACGGTGAGCGCGGCCGCCGCACCGCTGAGGGCGAGGGCGGCGCCGGGCCCGGACGCGTAGATCCAGAAGTGCGGCAGCGACACGATGAACAGGGCGGCCCCGCTGCCCATCGTGTACGCCACCGCGCCGACCCCGGCGGCGAGCAGTGAGAGGTAGGCGGTCGGCCGCAGCAGCTCCCGCCCGGGGAACATGGCCACCGCCGCGTACGCGCAGGTCATGGCGGACAGCAGCACGAACGTCGGGTACTTCGTCCCGGGCGGGGTGTCCGCCACCGCGAGGGCGGGCGGTACCAGGCCGCACAGCACCCACAGCACGGCGTTCCAGCGGTGCGGTACGGGCACGGCGGCCGTCTGCCGCGGCGCGAGGAGAGGCGCTCGGCTGCTGTCCACGACGATCAGCCTACGTTCGCCAGCGGGCGCTCGGCCGTGGACTTTCCGGCCCGCAGCGGGCCGCGCGAGGGCCACCAACTCCGTTCGCCCAGCAGCAACATGAGGGCGGGCAGGATCAGCACCCGGATGACGAAGGCGTCCAGGAGCACCGCCACGGCCAGGCTGAACCCGATCTGCTTCATCTCGATGAAGTGCAGCGAAACGAAGCTGGCGAACACGGTCACCATCACGAACGCCGCGCTGGTCACCACCCCGGCCGAGCTGCCGACCCCGTCGAGCACCGCCTGACGCGTCGGCACCCCGCGCTCCGCGGCCTCCTTGATCCGGCTGATCACGAACACCTGGTAGTCCATGGAGAGCCCGAAGAGGATCACGAAGAGGAACAGCGGCACCCGCGACCCGATCGATCCCGTCGACTGGAAGTCCAGCAGCTGCTCGGCCCAACTCCCTTGGAACGTAAGCGTGAGTACGCCGAGCGAGGCGGCCGCCGACAACAGATTCAGCGCGACCCCGACGAACCCGAGCACCACGGACCGGAATGCCCACACCGTCATCGCGAACGTCACGAGCAGCAGCGCTCCGATGATCAGCGGCAGCTTCTCCTTCTGATGCGCGGGATAGTCGGCGTAACGCGCCACGTCACCACTGACCGCGACATCGACGCCCCCGCCCAACTCGCTCACGGCTGCGGGCAGATACTCCGCCCGCAGCCGCTGCAACGACTCCTGCGCCGGCTCGGTGCTCACGTAGTGGGGGACGGGCAGTTCGAGCGAGGTGACGCGGTGGTCGGCGGAGCCGCGCAGGGTGTACGTGCCGTTCAGGCCGGGGTCGTCCTTGGCGTCCGCGGCGAGCGAGCGCAGCGCCCCGGCCACCTCGTCGGCGCGCCCGGCGTCGGCCCGTACGAGAACCTGATGCGAGGCCTTGACCTCGGGGAACGCCGCGTTCAACCGGTCGAAGGTGGGCATCGACTGCGTCTGCCGCGAGTGCGTCTCACGGCCCATGTCGGTCAGCTTCAGGCCGAGCAGCGGAGCCGCGAGGGCCAGCATCGCGAGAACCGCGACGATGAGAACGGCACCGGGACGACGGGCGGTGAGCCGCAACAGGGCGTTGTGCCGCACGGACTTCTGCACCCCCGCCTTACGCGACTTACGTGGCTTGCGTGCGGCGCGACGCTCGGCGCGCGCCCCGATCTTCACGAGCAGCGCGGGCAGCACCGTCAGCGAGCTGACCACGGCGACCAGTGTCACCAGGATCGCGGCCGTCGCGATCGAGGAGAAGATCACGTCGTCGGCGAGATAGAGCGTGGCGCTGGAGACGGCGACCGCGAGCCCGGACAGTACGACCGCGCGCCCGGAGGTGGCGGCAGCGATCTCCACGAGTGCCCGCGAGTCCAACTGGCCCTCCGAACCGGCCCGTTCCTCCCTCTCCCGCTTCAGATAGAACAACGTGTAGTCGACGCCGACGGCGAGCCCGATCAGCAGAATGATGTTCGTGCCGACCCCCGCGTCGGGGAAGACGTGCGAGGCGAGCATCGACAGGCCGATCGACGCGACGATCGCGGACAGCGCGAGCAGCAGCGGTACGGTCGCCATCGCCACCGACCGGAACACCAGCAGCAGCGTGAGCAGCGTGATGGGCAGCGCGATCATCTCCGTACGGGAGAGGTCGCTGCCGCGCAGCTTGTCGACGCCCTGACTGATGGACGGCCCGCCGGTCTCCTCGACCCGCAGCCCGGGATGCGCCTTCTGCACCTCGGCGGTCTGCGCCCGCAGCGGATTGACGTGCTTCTTCCCGTCGAGTTCGGCGCCCTTCATGGTGATGTCGACGCGCACCGCCCGGCCGTCCTTCGACCACACGGGCTCGGCCACGGACCGCACCTCGGGCAGCCCCCGCATCCGGTCGACGACATCCTCGGCGACGGCGCCACCTGTCGCCCGCGCCAGCCGCCCGGCGCCGCGCTCCTCGATCAGCACCCGCTCGACGGGCCGCTGCGCGAGCCCACCCTCACGAGCGATCGCCTCACCGCGCCCCGCCTCACCGACACCGAAATCGGCGGACGTAGCGGCGTTGCCACCCACGGCGATCCCGGCACCGAGACACAGAACGACAAACAAGAACCAGCCGGCGATCGCCCTCCACGGGTGCCCGGCACTCCAACGAGCCATACGTACGGGGTAGTTGGTCATGACGTCCATGCTGGTCGCGGGGGTGCGGGCACGGACAGCGGGGACCGGTGGAACTCGGGGTCCACCGGTCGGTGGACCCCGGACGACCCGGACCGGTCCACGACTCGGACGCCCGCCCGGATAAATGCCACCTACAGCTAGTCTCCGTCGCACGCACGACGAATCGGGAGGCGCCATGAACGGGACGGACGGGAACCGGAGCGACGGCCACGTGGTGGCGGCCCTCGACGGCGTCAGTATGCGCCGCTACACCACCGGCCAGGTCATCCTCGACGGCATCGACTGGACCGTGCGCTCCGGCGAGCACTGGGCCCTGCTCGGTCCGAACGGCGCCGGCAAGACCAGTATCCTGCGGCTCGTCGGGGCCACGAATCACCCCACCACCGGCAGCGTCGAGGTCCTCGGTCACCGGCTCGGTCGCGTCGACGTCCGCGAACTACGTGCCCTCATCGGCCACGTCTCGACCTCGCAGCGCGTCCCCCAGGACCTGCCGGGGCACACCGTCGTCCTCACCGGTCACAGCGGCACCGTCCAGCCGCTCTGGAAGTCGTACGACGACGAGGTGCGCGAGCGGGCCCACGCGCTGCTCGCCGAGCTCCAGATCAAGGAGCTCGCCGACCGTCCGTACGGGGTGTGCTCCGGCGGTCAGCGCGCCCGGCTCCTCATCGCCCGTGCCCTCATGGCGGACCCGGCGCTGCTTCTGCTCGACGAGCCGTTCAACGCGCTCGACCTGCCCTCGCGCGAGGACCTCATCGACACGATGCGTCACATCGCGGAAGCCCGCCCCGAGTTGGCGACGGTGACCGTCACCCACCACCTCGAAGAGCTCTCCCCGGCCATCAGCCACGCCCTCCTGCTGCGCGAGGGCCGCGTTCTCGCCCGTGGCGCCGTGGACGAGGTGCTGACCAAGGACCTGATGACCTCCTGCTTCGGCCGCCCCATCGAGGTCACCCGGCACGCCGGGCGCTGGCTGGCGCGCTCCGGTGACCAAGTGTGACCGGACGCACGGGTCCCGGACCGTGTCGGTGTTGGGCCGAACGGGTTACATGACGTAAGAATTGGGCCGTACAGACAAGAGTGCGAGCCCAAACGGGGTGGGGGAACTGAACAGCCACGACGTCACCGACGAACAGTGGGAAGGTCTCGCCCAGGTCGTGCCGCTGCGCAGCCGCAACGAGTGGCCGTCCGCGGTCGACCACCGGGCGATGCCGGAAGCGGAGACCGAACCGCGCCGCCGCTTCGTCGTCCTGCGGGTCAACGTCTTCGGCGACGCCCGCGAGGTCGCCGAGACCGTCATGTCCGGCATCCCGGTACTGCTCGACCTCACCGGCGCCGAGACCGAAGTCGCCAAGCGCGTCCTGGACTTCAGCAGCGGCGTCGTCATGGGCCTCGGCTGCGGCATGCACCGCGTCGACCGCAACGTCTTCCTGCTGGCACCTCCCGGTACGGAGGTTCAGGGCTTGGTGCAGGGCGCGGTCTCGTAGCCGAGCCACAGTTAGCCCCGCCGGCGATTGAGGCGCGGGGTCCGGGGCGGAGCCCCGAGGCCGTAACGCCGGTTGACCGCAGGGTCACCGCCGGGGCAAGCCCGAGGGGCATAGTCCCCCGATCGTAGGAAGGCCGCTCCGCGCAAACGGTTCTGCGCGGAACGGACCCCTACGTTCAACCCATGACCGTGCCCCGGCGCGACGCACCCCCGCTCCCCGGCGCGTCCCCAGACCGCCCCCGCGTGACCCGGCTCAGGCTCGCCGCCTTCGCCCGGCACCGCGGCACCATCGTCCCCCTCGGCCCCTTCACCGCCCTGTCCGGCCCCAGCGGCAGCGGCAAGACCAGCGCGCTGCGCGCCTTCGCGGCGCTCGCCGGACTCGGCGGCGGTGCACACCTCGCGGACGTGTTCCCCGATCCCCACGCCTACGTTCCCGAACGCGCACGCCCCGACGCCGAACGCCGCCGCGGATTCCACATCGGCTGCACCGTCGAAGGCCCGATGGGACCCGTACGACTCGACCTGGCCGTTCAGGCCGAACCCGAACTCCGCGTCGTCGGCGAGCGGTTGACCGGACCCGACATCACCTACCTCCAGACCGCCCTGCGCGACCCCGGCCGTCGCGACGTCCAGGCCGCCTGGCACACCGCGGGCTCGGTGCCCGTGACCCGCGGACCGCTCCCCGACGACCTGCTCGGCACGGCCATGCTCCCGCTGCGCGTCGCGGGCCGAACCGAAGGGCAGCGCAAGGTGCTCGCCGCGGCCGAACAGGTCGTCGTCGGCCTGCGCTCCACCTTCGCCTGCGACCCCGACCCCACGCGGATGCGGACCCCGGCCCCCGCGGCGGCCGACCGGCTGCACGGCGGCTGCGACAACCTCGCCGCCGTACTGCGCCGCACCGGAGCTGAGTGCGGGACCCGGCACGCGCTGCTCGTCGCGGCGGCCCGCGCGGGCCTCGTGGGACCGGTGACCGACGTACGGGCCGAGACCGCGCCCAATGGGTCCGTGCGCGCCGTCGTGGATCGTGGTGGCGGGGTCACCAGCCCCGTCGAGCGGCTCGCGGACGGCGAGTTGAGGTACCTCGCCCTCGCGCTGGTCCTGCTCACCGGGCCCCGGGTGCTCGCCGTCGACGCGGCGGCCGAGGTCCCGGAGGCGTACCAGAGCCTGACCGTCCTCGCGGACGGCTTCGACCGGGGCCTCGACCGCGCCCAGTGCGCCGAACTCACCGCGCTGGCCGCCCGTATGTGCGCCCGCGGCCACATCCGGCTCGTCGCCGCGGTGGGCGAGGGCTCCGCGGCGGAGAGGGGAGCGCGGGCGGAGGGGGCGGCGATGGTAGACCTGGGTCGATGAACGAGGAACGTGAAGAATCCCGCCGCGCGGATGACAGCGAAGAAGCCTGCCGTGCCGGCGACGACCGTGAAGAAGGCCGACCGCTCGACGTTGCCACCCTGCAGGCGCGCCTCGCCCGGTTCGCGGTCGCCCGCGACTGGCAGCCCTTCCACACACCGAAGAACCTGGCGGCCGCGCTGAGCGTCGAGGCGTCCGAACTGGTCGAGATCTTCCAGTGGTTGACCCCCGAGCAGTCGACCCGCGTGATGGCGGACCCGGAATCGGCCCACCGCGTCGAGGACGAGGTCGCCGACGTCCTCGCGTATCTGCTGCAACTGTGCGAGGTGCTGGGCATCGACGCGCTGGCCGCACTGTCGGCGAAGATCGACCGCAACGAGCGGCGGTTCCCGGTGCGGGGCGAGGACGCCGGATAGAGCGGACGCCCCGGCTCCGCCAACTGCCCACCGAGACACCGATTGTCACTCTCCGGAGTCATCGACTTATCCACATTGAACGTTGTGTCCACAGATTTCGGGCTTCCCCTGGCTTTTCGCCGCTCATACCTTCACTCTTAGTAGTGGACGAAGGAGTTCGGGCGGGAGACGGACGGGGACGCGATGGATGCGGTGCGGCTCATCGGGGTCGGCCGACGGGCCCTGGCGGAGAGCCAGGACCCGCGGGACATCATGAGGGAGGCGTGGCAGGCACAGGCTTTGGCGCAGGCGATAGGGAGTCGCCTCGCGATGCAGGGGCCGCCGGAGTTACGAGGCGAGGCGCTGGGACTGAGCGAGGCGGGGGCGCGCGGCAGCGGGGGTTCGGCGACGCCGATCGTGGGGGCCGGCGGAATACGGGCGGCCCAGCTGACCGAACTGGGCGATGTGCACCGGGCGTTGATGGATCTCGGCGTACTGCTCGGTGACGTGGGCATCGCCCTCGTCGGGGTGGCGAGCGAGTCGTTCGAGGAAGGGGCCTATTGGCAGTGCATGGAGGCGATCGACGCGGCAGATGAGTCGAGGGACAGAATCCTCGAGATATTGCGGCGGCTCCCGGAGGGCTGCCGCGCGCTGCCCCTCGCCGACCGGGAGCCCGCACCGGAACCGGACTCGGACTCGGCGGCCTGAGACCGGCGACCCAGGGCCCGGGCGGGCCCGGCCCTGGCGCCGACCCGAGGTGATGCGGCGGACGCCTGACGTAGCGGACGCCTGACGTAGCGGGCGCCCGACGTGGCGGGCGCCGGCGCGGCGAGCGTCCCGCTCAGACGTCCTCGCCGGCCGGGGGCGAAGTCCTGGGCGGCTGTTGGAGGTCGGCGTCGAGCTGCGTCAGGTCGGCGTTGAGCGCGGCCATCAGCTCTTCCATCTGCTGCAGCAGACCCTTGGGTGCGCCTTCCTGCTCCGGCGTGGACGTGTCGTGCACGGCCTCATCGGGCACGGCTTCCTGGGACATGGCGGCCTCCTCGGCCCTCGCCCTCCCTCGCGGGAAGGCAGTTGACGCAATCGTGGCGCCCGGCAGCGACCGCCGGCGCGGGTGCCGGGCGGTCCGGCTCCGCCCGAGTCAACGATCACGACCGGGGCCGGGTCACTGGGCGCCCCCGCCACCACGCACCGGGTTGACGCAATTTCACCCGACCGTGGCGACGGGGCCGAAGGAGCGGCGCGCCCGCTCAGCTCAGTTGTGTCGCCACCTCGGAGGCGATCAGTTCCAAGTGGTCCAGGTCGTCGAGGTCGAGCATCTGGAGGTACATCCGTTGGGAGCCCACGGACTGGTATGCGGCGAGGCGTTCGACGACCTCGGCGGGGGAGCCGGCGAGACCGTTGGCCTTGAGCTCGTCGACGTCGCGGCCGATGGCGTCGGCGCGGCGCTTGACCTCCGCGTCGGTGCGGCCGACGCAGACGATGAGGGCGTTGGAGTAGGTGAGCGCGTCCTGGGCGCGACCGTGCTCACCGGCCGCGGCCTTCACGCGCTTGAACTGCTGCTCCGTGTCGGCGATCGAGGCGAAGGGGATGTTGAACTCGGTGGCGTACTTCGCGGCGAGCGCCGGGGTCTTCTTGGCGCCGTGGCCGCCGATGAGGATCGGGACGCGCGGCTGGGTGGGCTTGGGCAGGGCGGGGGAGTCCTTCAACTGGTAGAAGGTTCCGTCGTAGTTGAAGCGCTGCCCGACCGGCGTCTCCCACAGGCCCGTCACGATGGCGAGCTGCTCCTCGAGGCGGCCGAACTTCTCCTTCGGGAACGGGATGCCGTACGCGGAGTGCTCCTCCTCGTACCAGCCGGAGCCGAGCCCCAGCTCGACGCGGCCGCCGGACATCTGGTCGACCTGAGCGACCTGGATGGCGAGCACGCCGGGGAGCCGGAAGGTGCCGGCCGTCATCAGCGTGCCGAGCCGGATCCGGCTCGTTTCCCGGGCGAGGCCGGCGAGCGTCGTCCAGGCGTCCGTGGGCCCCGGCAGGCCGTCGACGGAGCCCATGTGGAGGTAGTGGTCCGACCGAAAAAAGGCTCCATAGTTCAAGTCCTCGGCGGCCTTGGCGACGCGGAGCAGCGTCTCGTAGGTCGCACCCTGCTGCGGTTCGGTGAATACGCGAAGATCCATGAACCCATCATGCAGGTCAGGGGCGCGCGCTTCGATGATGCGGGCACCGTCGAGCGGGCGAAAACCCATGGTGGGGAGCGCGGGGTCGGAGCCATACTCGGCCGTGTGCTTCTGACGATCTCGACCACTGGCAATGCCGCGAATCCGGCCACCGACCTGGGCTTTCTGCTGCACAAGCATCCAGCGAACGCCCAGGCCTTCAGCACGGCGCACGGCACCGCGCACGTCCTCTACCCCGAGGCCGGCGACGAGCGGTGCACGGCCGCGCTGCTGCTGGAAGTGGACCCCGTGGCGCTGGCCCGGCGGGGCAGAGGCAAGGGGCGGGGCGGTGCGCCCGACGCGGCGCTCGCGCAGTACGTCAACGACCGGCCGTACGCCGCGTCGTCGCTGCTGGCCGTCGCGTTGAGCAACGTGTTCTCCAGCGCGCTGCGCGGTGTGTGCAAGGCCCGCCCGGAGCGCGCCGAGCAGGCGTTGCCGCTGCGCATCGAGGTGCCCGCGCTGCCGGCGCGCGGCGGGCCCGACCTCGTACGGGAGCTGTTCGAGCCGCTGGGGTGGACGGTCGAGGTGACGGCCGTTCCGCTGGACGAGCAGTTCCCGGAGTGGGGTGACTCGCGCTATGTGCGGCTCGTCCTTGAGGGCGAGTTGCGGCTCGCGCACGCGCTGCGGCACCTGTATGTGCTGCTGCCGGTACTCGACGACGCCAAGCACTACTGGGTCTCGGCCGACGAGGTCGACAAGCTGCTGCGCGCGGGGGACGGCTGGCTGCCCGAGCACCCCGAGCAGAAGTTGATCGTCGGCCGGTATCTGTCGCGGCGCTGGTCGCTGACCCGGCAGGCCATGGAACGCCTGGAACTGGCCCGGTTGGCGGACGCCGACGACACGGACATCGACGAGATCGACAACGCCGTGGACGAGGAGAGCGACACCGAGGAGCGTCCCGTACCGCTGGCGGTGCGGCGCCGGGAGGCGGTCCTCGCCGCGCTCCGGGAGTCCGGCGCCGCCCGGGTGCTCGATCTGGGCTGTGGGCAGGGCCAGTTGGTACAGGAGTTGCTGAAGGACGTGCGGTTCACCGAGATCGTGGGCGTCGACGTGTCGATGCGTGCGCTCACCGTCGCGTCCCGGCGGCTCAAGCTGGAGCGGATGGGCGAGCGGCAGGCCTCCCGCGTACAGCTCCTTCAGGGCTCGCTCGCGTACACCGACAAGCGGCTCAAGGGGTACGACGCCGCGGTGCTCAGCGAGGTCATCGAGCACCTCGACCTGCCGCGGCTGCCCGCCCTGGAGTACGCGGTGTTCGGTGCGGCGCGGCCCCGGACGGTCGTCGTGACCACGCCGAACGTCGAGTACAACGTCCGCTGGGAGTCCCTGCCCGACGGGCACGCCCGGCACGGGGACCACCGGTTCGAGTGGACGCGGGCCGAGTTCCGCGACTGGGCGGAGCGGGTCGCGGCGCGGCACGGATACGCCGTGCGGTACGTGCCGGTGGGGGACGACGACCCGGAGGTGGGGCCGCCCACGCAGATGGCGGTGTTCACGACGACCAAGACCGCAGACACGACAGACACCGCAGTGACCACAGCCGGGAACGAGAAGGGGGCGAAGGCCGTATGACCACCACCGACACCACAGGGCGCGTGCTGCCCGTCACCGACCTCGCTCTCGTCGTGCTGGTCGGCGCGTCCGGCTCGGGCAAGTCCACGTTCGCGCGCGCCCACTTCAAGCCGACCGAGGTGATCTCCAGCGACTTCTGCCGCGGCCTGGTGGCCGACGACGAGAACGACCAGGGCGCCAGCCGTGACGCCTTCGACGTGCTGCACTACATCGCGGGCAAGCGGCTCGCGGCCGGGCGTCTGACGGTCGTCGACGCGACCAACGTTCAGCAGGACGCCCGCCGTCAACTGGTCGACCTGGCGCGGAAGTACGACGTGCTGCCCATCGCCATCGTGCTCGACGTGCCGGAGGACGTGTGTGCCGCGCGGAACGCCGGGCGGACCGACCGCGCCGACATGCCGCGCCGCGTCATCACCCGGCACACCCGCGAACTGCGCCGCTCCCTCAAGCACTTGGAGCGCGAGGGCTTCCGCAAGGTGCACGTGCTGCGCGGCGTCGAGCAGGTCGAGGGCGCGAGCGTCGTGCGCGAGAAGCGGTTCAACGACCTGACGCACCTCACAGGACCGTTCGACATCATCGGCGACATCCACGGATGCGCGAGCGAACTCGAGGCGCTGCTCGGCAAGTTGGGTTACGTGGACGGGGAGCACCCCGAGGGCCGGACCGCCGTGTTCGTCGGCGACCTCGTCGACCGCGGCCCCGACACACCCGGCGTGCTGCGCCGCGTGATGGGCATGGTGAAGGCCGGTACGGCACTGTGCGTGCCGGGCAACCACGAGAACAAGCTGGGGCGCTGGCTGAAGGGGCGCAACGTGCGGCACACGCACGGCCTCGCCGAGACGGTCGAGCAGCTGGGCGGGGAGAGCGAGGAGTTCCGCGCCGAGGTGCGCACCTTCGTCGAGGGGCTGGTCAGCCACTACGTGCTCGACGGCGGGAAGCTCGTCGTGTGTCACGCAGGGCTGCCCGAGAAGTACCACGGCCGCACGTCGGGGCGGGTCCGTTCGCACGCGCTGTACGGGGACACGACCGGCGAGACCGACGAGTTCGGGCTGCCGGTGCGCTACCCGTGGGCGGAGGAGTACCGCGGCCAGGCGGCCGTGGTCTACGGCCACACCCCGGTGCCGACCGCTACGTGGCTCAACAACACCATCTGCCTCGACACCGGCGCCGTGTTCGGCGGGAAGCTCACCGCGCTGCGCTGGCCCGAGCGCGAGCTGGTCGACGTACCGGCCGAGCAGGTCTGGTACGAGCCGACCAGGCCGCTCGCGACCGAGGCGCCGGGCGGGCACGAGGGACGGCCGCTGGACCTCGCCGATGTGCACGGCCGCCGGAGCGTGGAGACGCGGCACACCGGCCGGGTCACCGTGCGCGAGGAGAACGCGGCGGCGGCGCTGGAGGTCATGAGCCGGTTCGCGGTCGACCCGCGGCTGGTGCCGTACCTGCCGCCGACGATGGCGCCGACCGCGACGTCCTCGCAGGACGGCTACCTGGAGCACCCGGCCGAGGCGTTCGCCCAGTACGCGGCCGACGGTGTGGAGCGGGTCGTGTGCGAGGAGAAGCACATGGGTTCGCGGGCCGTGGTGCTGGTGTGCCGGGACGCAGAGGCGGCGCGGGAGCGCTTCGGGGTCTCGGAGGAGAGCGGTGGGCCGGTCACGGGTTCGGTCTACACGCGCACCGGGCGGCCGTTCTTCGACGACACGGAGACCGCCGAGGCGGTCATCGGACGGGTGCGGGACGCCGTCACCGCCGCGGGCCTCTGGGAGGAACTGGAGACTGACTGGGTGCTGTTCGACGCCGAGTTGATGCCGTGGTCGCTCAAGGCGTCCGGGCTGCTGCGGGCGCAGTACGCGGCGGTGGGCGCGGCGTCCGGTGCCGTGTTCCCGAGCGCGCTCGGGGTGCTGGAGGCGGCGGCCGGGCGGGGCGTCGACGTGGGCGATCTGCTGGAGCGTCAGCGGGGCCGGGCGGCCGACGCCGCCGCGTTCACGGACGCGTACCGGCGCTACTGCTGGAGCACGGACGGGCTCGACGGGGTGCGGCTCGCGCCGTTCCAGATCCTGGCCGCGCGGGGACGTTCGCTCGCCGGGCTGCCGCACGACGAGCAGCTCGCGCTGATCGACCGGGTCGTCGCGCACGACACGACGGGGCTGTTGCGGACGACGCGGCGGCTGTACGTCGACACGGGGGACGCCGAGTCGGTGCGGGCCGGGGTCGACTGGTGGCTGGAGATGACCGGGCGGGGCGGCGAGGGCATGGTCGTCAAGCCGGTCGGGGCGCTGTTGCGGGACGCCAAGGGGCGGCTCGTGCAGCCGGGGGTGAAGTGCCGTGGGCGCGAGTACCTCCGGATCATTTACGGGCCGGAGTACACGCGGCCGGAGAATCTGGCGAAGCTGCGGCAGCGGTTCCTCGGGCACAAGCGGTCGTTGGCGATCCGTGAGTACGGGTTGGGCCTGGAGGCCCTGGACCGGCTCGCGGAGGGGGAGCCGTTGTGGCGGGTGCACGAGGCGGTGTTCGCGGTGTTGGCGCTGGAATCGGAGCCGGTCGACCCTCGGCTGTGACGCGATGCCACGGTTCGGCATATTGAGCCCCGCTCTGGGACGAGAGGCCGCGGGGTCTGGGGCGGAGCCCCAGGGGGCAAGCGCGGTGCGGCGGGTAAGGATGGGGGCATGGGATTCCACGTCGACTCCGAGGCCGGCCGCCTGCGCCGAGTCATCCTGCATCGACCCGATCTGGAGCTGAAGCGGCTCACGCCCAGCAACAAGGACCAGTTGCTCTTCGACGACGTGCTGTGGGTCCGCCGGGCCCGCCAGGAGCACGACGGGTTCGCCGACGTCCTGCGAGACCGGGGCGTCGACGTGCACCTCTTCGGCGACCTGCTCACCGAGGCCCTGGACATCGACGCCGCCCGCGCCCTCGTCCTGGACCGCGTCTTCGACGAGAAGGAGTACGGCCCGCTGGCCACGGGCCATCTGCGGGAGGCCTTCGAGACGCTGCCGTCCACGGAGCTCGCCGAGGCGCTCATCGGTGGGATGACGAAGCGCGAGTTCCTGGCGGCGCACCCGGAGCCGACCTCCGTGCGCTTCCACGTCATGGAGCTCGACGACTTCCTGCTCGGCCCGCTGCCCAACCACCTGTTCACCCGCGACACCTCGGCCTGGATCTACGACGGGGTGTCCATCAACGCGATGCGCTGGCCTGCCCGGCAGCGCGAGACCGTCCACTTCGAGGCGATCTACCGGCACCACCCGCTGTTCCGGGACGCGCAGGACGGCTTCCACGTCTGGTCGGAGGGGCAGGCGGACTATCCGTCGACCATCGAGGGTGGCGACGTGCTCGTCATCGGGCAGGGCGCCGTCCTCATCGGGATGAGCGAGCGGACCACGCCGCAGGCCGTGGAGATGCTCGCGCACAAGCTGTTCGCGGCGGGCTCGGCGCGCACCATCGTCGCCCTCGACATGCCGAAGAGACGCGCCTTCATGCATCTCGACACGGTCATGACGATGGTCGACGGCGATACGTTCACGCAGTACGCGGGGCTCGGCATGCTGCGCTCGTACACCATCGAACCGGGCTCGTCCGGCGCGGAGTTGAAGGTCACCGACCATCCGCCCGAGCACATGCACCGGGCGATCGCCGCCGCGCTCGGGCTCTCCGGGATCCGGGTGCTGACCGCGACGCAGGACGTGCACGCCGCCGAGCGCGAGCAGTGGGACGACGGCTGCAATGTGCTCGCCGTCGAGCCGGGCGTCGTCGTCGCGTACGAGCGGAACGCCACGACGAACACGTTCCTGCGCAAGCAGGGGATCGAGGTCATCGAGATCCCGGGCAGCGAGCTGGGGCGGGGGCGCGGCGGCCCGCGCTGCATGAGCTGCCCGGTCGAGCGGGATGCCGTCACCCCACGCTGAGCCGATTGTTCACTCGATCCATGAATATAAATGTGGAGTATCGTATAGACTTCCACTGTCCCGACCCCGTCCCCGAGTCATGCGCAGGAGCCCCCGAATGAACCTCACCGGCCGCCACTTCCTCAAGGAGCTGGATTTCACCGCCGAGGAGTTCCGAGGCCTGGTCGACCTGGCCGCGGAGCTGAAGGCGGCCAAGAAGGCGGGGACCGAGGCGCAGCACCTCAAGGGCAGGAACGTGGCGCTAATCTTCGAGAAGGCGTCCACGCGTACGCGCTGCTCCTTCGAGGTCGCGGCCGCCGACCAGGGCGCGTCGACGACGTACATCGACCCGGCCGGCTCGCACATCGGCAAGAAGGAGTCGAGTAAGGACACCGCCCGCGTGCTCGGCCGGATGTTCGACGCCATCGAGTTCCGGGGCGACGAGCAGGCCATCGTGGAGACGCTCGCCGAGTACGCGGGCGTGCCGGTCTACAACGGCCTGACCGACGACTGGCACCCCACGCAGATGCTCGCCGACGTGCTCACGATGACCGAGCACAGCGCCAAGCCGCTCACCGAGATGTCCTTCGCCTACCTCGGCGACGCCCGGTTCAACATGGGGAACTCGTACCTCGTCACCGGTGCCCTGCTCGGCATGGACGTCCGGATCGTCGCGCCGAAGGCCTACTGGCCGGCCGAGGAGATCGTCGCCAAGGCCCGCGAGCTGGCCGCCACCAGCGGCGCCCGCATCACGCTCACCGAGACCGTCGAGGAGGGCGTCGCAGGCGCCGACTTCGTGGTCACCGACGTATGGGTGTCGATGGGCGAGCCGGAGGAGATCTGGGACGAGCGGATCAAGGCGCTCGCGCCGTACGCGGTGACGATGGACGTGCTGCGCGCCACGGGGAACGCGGACGTGAAGTTCCTGCACTGCCTCCCCGCCTTCCACGACCTGGGCACCAAGGTCGGCCGCGAGATCCACGCCAAGTACGGCCTGGAGTCCCTCGAGGTCACCGACGAGGTCTTCGAGTCGGAGCACTCCGTCGTCTTCGACGAGGCGGAGAACCGGATGCATACCATCAAGGCCGTCATGGTCGCGACGCTCGGCCGGTAGCGACAAACCGCACATTCACTGAGTAACCGTTCAAACTGGTGGGGCCGGAACACCCTCTCCGACCCCACCGGCAAGCGGCCCACCCCGCCGCACCGCACACCAGAAAAGAGCACCACCCCATGTCGCCGACCCCCTCCGGCCTGCGCATCAAGTCGCCCGAATCCCTCATCGCCGAATCGGGCGCCGACCTCGAAGGCCACGGCCTCAAGCGCACCATGGGGCTTTTCCAGCTCGTGTGCTTCGGCGTCGGCGCGATCGTCGGCACCGGCATCTTCGTCGGCCTGTCCGACACGGTCGCCGAGGCCGGCCCCGCCGTCATCCTCTCCTTCGTCCTCGCCGCGATCACCTGCATCTTCACGGCGTTCTCCTTCGCCGAGCTGGGCAGCGCGATCCCGGTCTCCGGATCCTCGTACTCCTTCGCCTACGCGACCCTCGGCGAGCGCGTCGCGTTCCTCGTGGGCTGGTGCCTGCTCCTGGAGTACGGCGTCTCGGTGTCGGCCGTGGCGGTCGGCTGGAGCCAGTATCTGAACGAGCTGCTCGACAGCGTCTTCGGCCGGCAGCTGCCCGAGGCCCTGTCCGCCGGGCCCGCCGACGGTGGCGTGATCAACCTGCCCGCCGTGCTCGTCATGGTGATGGCCGCGACCCTGCTGGTGCGCGGGATCAGGGAGAGCGCGGGGGCGACCGCCGCGATGGCCGTGCTCAAGATCGGCATCCTGATCGTGTTCTGCGCGATCGCCTACTCCGCCTTCGAGGCCGGCAACCTGACCCCGTTCCTGAAGGACGGCATGGCCGGTGTCACCTCCGGCGCCTCGCTCGCCTTCTTCTCGTACATCGGCTTCGACGCGGTCACCACGGCCGGCGAAGAGGTCAAGAACCCGCGGCGCAACATCCCGCTCGCGATCCTGATCTGCATCGGCATCGTCACGCTGCTCTACGTCGCCGTGGCCGTCGCCGCCATCGGCGCGCTCGGCGCGGACGCCGTAGGGGACAAGCCGGCCGCGCTCTCCCTCGTCGTCGACCAGGTCACCGGGTCGACCGTCGGCGGGGGAGTCATCGCCTTCGGCGCGGTCGTCGCCATCGCCTCGGTCGTGCTCGCGGTGATGTACGGGCAGACCCGGATCCTGATGTCGATGTCCCGCGACGGACTGATCCCGCGGGTCTTCGAGCGGGTCTCCCCGAAGACGCACACGCCGGTCGCCAACACGTGGATCGTCGCGACCGTCTTCGCGATCCCGGCCGCGTTCTCCTCGCTCGACGCCGTCGTCAACCTGACGACCATCGGCACGCTCGCCACCATGGTTGTCGTGAACATCGCGGTGATCGCGCTGCGCCGCTCGCACCCCGGTCTGCAGCGCTCGTTCCGGGTGCCGCTGTACCCGGTCAGCCCGATCCTTGGCGTCGGCTTCTGCCTCTATCTGATCTGGGGCACGGGCTGGACGACCTGGGTCCAGTTCGCGGTGTTCCTCGTCGTGGGCGCGCTCGTGTACGCGCTGTACGGCCGCCGCAACTCGCGGCTCGGCGACGGCGACGGTGACGGTGGTGGCGGCGGGGCTACGCCTCGGACGCCGGACGCTGCGCCGGCACCGCGGTAGGAAGAGTGAACCACACCGCCTTGCCGGAATCGGTGGGGCGGTGCCCGCACGACGAGCTGAGCGTGCGGATGAGGAGCAGGCCCCGGCCGTGCTCCTGCCAGGGGTCGGGCGGCCCCTCGTCCTCGGGGTTGGTGAGATCGGTGGGCGGCGCCGGGTCCGTGTCGTGCACCTCGACCTGACAGCCGGAGTCCAGCAGCTCCACGACCAGCTCGATCGGCGTCTCCCCGGTCGTGTGCTCCACCGCGTTCGCCACCAGCTCCGCCGTCAGCAGCTCCGCCGTGTCCGCGTCCGCGGCCGGTGACTCGATGTCGGACAGCGCGGTCCGCACGAGGGCACGCGCGACCGGCACGGCCGCGGCCGTGTGCGGTAGGGCTATGCGCCACGACGTGGGCGTGGGGGGACCGGAGAAGGGAGTCACGGCGGAATCCTGGGGGCGGAGGGCGCTTATGCGGCTCGGGGGCGGGCTCGGAGGAACGGGCTCAAGGGGGACTGTCCTGCGTTCAACCTTATGAATGGTACGGCGTGGGGCGAAAGAGGCTCCCGTCGGTGCAGCTCGGGACGTCCGACCCTTTCCGGTTATCGCGCACTCGTGACGGAAGTCACGATGCGGTGATACGGTCATCGGGTCTCGCCCCCTCCTCGGCACGCCCGCCCGCCACCCGCCGGAGGCACCGCATGAGTCCCTTCACCGGCTCCACCCGCCGCACCGACTCCTGGCAGCACCTGACGTACGCCGTGGACGAGAGCGGCGTCGCCACCGTCACGCTCGCCCGCCCCGAGAAGCTCAACGCGCTCACCTTCGGCGCCTACGCCGACCTGCGCGACCTCCTCGCCGAGCTGTCCCGCGAGAAATCCGTGCGCGCCCTCGTCCTCACCGGCGAGGGCCGCGGCTTCTGCTCGGGCGGCGACGTCGACGAGATCATCGGCGCCACGCTCTCCATGGACACCGCGCAGATCCTCGACTTCAACCGGATGACCGGGCAGGTCGTACGGGCCGTGCGCGAGGCCCCGTTCCCGGTGATCGCCGCCGTGCACGGGGTCGCGGCAGGCGCGGGCGCTGTCCTGGCGCTCGCCTCCGACTTCCGCGTCGCCGACCCGAGCGCCCGCTTCGCGTTCCTGTTCACGAAGGTCGGCCTGTCCGGCGGCGACATGGGCGCGGCCTATCTGCTGCCCCGCGTCGTCGGCCTCGGCCACGCCACCCGCCTCCTGATGCTCGGCGACGCGGTCCGCGCGCCCGAGGCCGAGCGCATCGGCCTGATCAGCGAGCTGACCGACGAGGGCCGGGCCGACGAGGCCGCGCTCGCCCTCGGCCGGCGCCTCGCCGAGGGGCCGGCGCTCGCGTACGCGCAGACGAAGGCGCTCCTGACGGCGGAGCTGGACATGCCCCTCGCCGGAGCCATCGAGATGGACGCGGCCACGCAGGCGCTGCTCATGCACGGTGAGGACTACGCCGAGTTCCACGCGGCGTTCACCGACAAGCGCCCGCCGAAGTGGCAGGGGCGGTGACCCGCGGATGACCGTACGCGCCCGGCGCATCGCCGTCATCGGAGGCGGCCCCGGCGGCCTGTACGCCGCCGCCCTCCTCAAGCGCCTCGACCCGGACCGGGAGATCACGGTCTGGGAGCGGAACGCCCCGGACGACACGTTCGGCTTCGGCGTCGTCCTGTCCGACGAGACCCTCGGCGGCATCGAGCACGCCGACCCGGTGGTCTACCGGGCGCTCCAGGACGAGTTCGTCCGCTGGGACGACATCGACATCGTGCACAGGGGACAGCGCCACACGTCGACCGGCCACGGTTTCGCGGCGCTCGGCCGACGCCGCCTCCTGGAGATCCTGCACGGCCGCTGCCGCGAACTCGGCGTGGACCTGCGCTTCCAGGAGGAGGCGCCGCCGATCGCCGCACTCCGCGAGACATACGACCTGGTCATCGCCGCCGACGGTGTGCACAGCAAGACCCGCGACACGTACGCCGACGCTTTCGGGCCGCGCATCGAGGAGCACCGCAACCGCTACATCTGGCTCGCCGCCGACTTCGCCTTCGACGCCTTCCGCTTCGACATCGCCGAGACCGAGCACGGCGTGATGCAGCTGCACGGATACCCGTTCAGTGTGGGCGGGTCCACGGTCATCGTGGAGATGCGTGAGGAAGTGTGGCGAGCGGCAGGCTTCGCCGCCATGGACGTACGCGAATCGATCGAGGCCTGCGCGAAAATCTTCAAGGACGCGCTCGGCGGCCGGGCCCTGAAGACCAACAACTCCTCGTGGCTGACCTTCCGGACTGTCGTCAACGACCGCTGGTCGCACGGCAATTGCGTGCTCATCGGTGACGCCGCGCACACCGCGCACTTCTCCATCGGCTCCGGTACGAAGCTCGCCGTCGAGGACGCGCTCGCGCTCGCCGCGTGCCTGACCGAGCAGCCCACGACCGACGCGGCGCTGGCCGCGTACGAGGAGGAGCGCAGGCCCGTCGTGGCGTCGACGCAGCGGGCGGCGCGGGCCAGCCTCCAGTGGTTCGAGGAGTTGGGTCGCTATCTCGACCAGCCGCCGCGCCAGTTCGCGTTCAACCTGCTCACGCGCTCGCGCCGGGTGACGCACGAGAACCTGCGGCTGCGGGACGCGGGGTTCACGGAGGCGGTGGAGCGGGAGTTCGGCTGCCCCGAGGGCACACCGCCGATGTTCACGCCGTTCCGGCTCGGTGGCCTGGAGTTGAGGAACCGGGTCGTGGTCTCGCCGATGGACATGTACTCGGCGGTGGACGGGGTGCCGGGCGACTTCCACCTCGTGCACCTGGGAGCGCGGGCGCTCGGTGGGGCGGGCCTGGTGATGACGGAAATGGTGTGCGTGAGCCCGGAGGGCCGCATCACGCCCGGGTGCGCGGGCCTGTATTCGTCCGAACAGGCGGCGTCCTGGCGCAGAATCGTGGACTTCGTCCATACGCAGTCACCCGGTACGGCGTTCGGGGTACAGCTCGGCCACTCGGGCCGCAAGGGTTCGACGCGCCTCATGTGGGAGGGCATGGACGAGCCGCTCCCGCAGGCGGACGACAACTGGCCGCTGGTCGCGGCGTCAGCGCTCCGCTACCGGCCGGACAGTCAGCTGCCGCGCGAGTTGACGGTGGCCGAACTGGCGGATGTGCGTGAGCAGTTCGTGGTTGCGGCACGGAACGCGGCGGACGCGGGCTTCGACCTCCTCGAACTCCACTGCGCGCACGGGTACCTCCTCTCCGGCTTCCTCTCGCCGCTGACGAACCGGCGCACGGACGCGTACGGCGGTTCGCTGGAGGGCCGGCTGCGGTTCCCGCTCGAAGTCTTCGACGCCGTACGCGAAGTGTGGCCGGACGACCGGCCGATGACGGTGCGGATCTCCGCCACGGACTGGGCGGAGGGCGGCACCAGCGAGGAGGAGGCTGTGGCGATCGCCCGCGCGTTCGCCGCGCACGGCGCCGACGCGATCGACGTGTCCACGGGGCAGGTGGTGTCGGACGAGCGGCCCGCGTTCGGGCGCTCCTACCAGGTGCCGTACGCGGACCGGATCCGGGCGGAGGCGGGTGTCCCGGTCGTCGCGGTCGGCGCGATCTCGTCGTGGGACGACGTCAACTCCCTTGTCCTGGCGGGCCGTACGGACCTGTGTGCGCTGGCGCGTCCGCACCTGTACGACCCCAACTGGACGTTGCACGCGGCGGCGGAGCAGGGGTATGTGGGGCCGGGGGTGGTGTGGCCGCGACAGTACGGTGCGGGGAGCCGGCGGCCGCAGACGGGGCGGTTGGATGCGCCGAAGCCGAGGCTTGTGCTGCCTGGTTGACCGGGTGGTCGGGTGGGCGCCCATGGAGCCGACTGGGCGGCACCGGGGTTCGCCCATGCCGGGGCAGGGCCCCTCGCTTCCGTTGCGCGGCACCGCGTTCCGGCCCGCCCGGGGCCGGGGCCCCTCGCTCTCGGCACGCGGCACCGGGGGCCGGGGCCGGTGTCGTCCGTTCCCGTCGCGCGATACCGGGGTGGGCGCCCCGGTGGTTGCACCCACGCCGCCGTGCCGGCCGCGTTTCCCCGCTCATCCCCCACCCGCCCGCCCTCTCCGGGGGCTTCGGCTCCACGGGGTGTTGCCGGGGCGGCGGCTGGCGTGAACGGCGCCCGGCACCGGGGTTTTTGAGCTGTGTCGGGGTCGAGCCTCCCGTTTCCGTTGCGCCGCACCGGGGTGCCGCCTTGCCCACCCTGCCGCCCCAGGCGGCAGATTGCCCAAGGCGGGGGCGGCGTCGCCCGTTACGGGTGGGGGCCGGGGGCGATGGCGGATTGCCTAAGGCGGCGGGCGTCGCCCGTTACGGGTGGGGAGTCGTGGCTGACGGCGGGGTGTCCAAGGTGGGGCGCCACTCGCCGTCCGGGGTGGGGAGTTGTGGCTGACGGCGGGTTGCCCAAGGTGGGGGCGGTACCCCGTCGGGCCGACGCCCCCGGAGGGGGCGGGCGGGTGGGAGATGGGCGGTCGTCTGCCGGTAGGCGGGGCAACCCGAGCCCCGCGCTGGGACGAGACTCGCGGAGCTCGGGCGGAGCCCCCAGTCCGTAACGCCGGTTCGGCAAAATCAGCCCCGCCGGCGTTTGAGGCGCGGGGTCCGGGGCGGAGCCCCGTGGCGTGGGCACCGGGCCGTGGAGGAACCTGCGGGTTGCCTTAGGGCGCTGGCGCCGACCCCGGCGCCGAAGCCGACTCCGACCCCGCCCCCGGCGCCGATCCGGACCCCGCCCCCGCCGCCCGCGCGAACCCCGCCCCCGCCCCCCGCAACCGCTCATCCAACGCCCGGAACACCTCCGCCGCCCGCACCCCCGGCCACCCCTCCGGCAGGAGTTCCGGTGGCAGGCCCGGGTCCGCGTACGGGAGGTGGCGCCAGGAGTCGAGGGCCAGGAGGTAATCGCGGTAGGCCTCGCGCGGCGGGGTGTCCGCGCGGGCCTCCCACGCCCGCAGCACCGGCTCGTGCTCGTCCAGGAACGCCTCGTGGAGCTTGGCGAGGGCGGCGAGGTCCCACCAGCGGGCCACCGCGTCGGCCGTCGCCGTGAAGCCGAGGTGTTCGCCGCGGAAGAGGTCCACGTACCCGGCGCAGCCGATCCGCTCCAGCGTGTGCCGCGTCTCCTCGTAGACGGCGAGGGGCGCGAGCCACACGCCGGGCGCCGCCGTGCCGAAGCCGAGGCCGGTGAGCGTGGAGCGCAGCACGTGCCGCTTGGCACGCTCGGACTCCGGCACGGAGAAGACGGCGAGCACCCAGCCGTCGGCCGGGGAGCCGCTTCCGTAGATGCGGCGGTCGCCGTCGTCGAGGAGCTGGCGGGCGTCGTCGGAGAGCGCGTACCCCGCGGCCCCGGCCTCCGTGCGGGCCGGAAGCAGCAGGCCGCGGCGCTTCAGGCGCGACACCGCCGAGCGTACGGAAGGCGCGTCGACGCCGACCGCGCCGAGCAGCCGGATCAGCTCGGCGACCGGCAGCGGCCCCGGCAGGTCACGGCCGTAGGCGCCGTACAGGGTGACGATGAGGGAGCGGGGGGTGTGGGACGTGGGCTGCTCGGACACGCGATCACTCTACGGCCGAGGGCTCGCGGAGCCGGAACCGCTGAAGCTTTCCCGTCGCCGTGCGCGGCAGCGCGTCCAGGAACTCGATCGCGCGCGGGCATTTGTACGGGACGAGTTCCGACTTGACGAACTCGCGCAGTCCCTCCGCGTTCTGGCGGGCTCCCGGCCGCAGCACCACGTATGCCACGGCCACCTGGCCGCGTTCCTCGTCGGGGCGGCCGACCACCGCCGCCTCCGCCACGTCCGGGTGGCGCAGCAGCGCGTCCTCCACCTCCGGGCCCGCGATGTTGTACCCGGCGGAAATGATCATGTCGTCGGCGCGGGCCACGTACCGGAAGTAGCCGTCGGGCTCGCGGACGTACGTGTCCCCGGTGACGTTCCAGCCGTGCTGTACGTACACGGTCTGCCGCTCGTCGGCGAGGTAGCGGCAGCCGACGGGGCCGCGTACGGCAAGCAACCCGGCTTCCCCGTCGGGGAGTTGGCGGCCCTCGGCGTCGACGATCCGGGCCTCCCAGCCGGGTACGGGGACGCCCGTCGTGCCCGGCCGTATCGCGTCGTCGGCCGCCGAGATGAAGATGTGCAGGAGTTCGGTCGCGCCGATGCCGTTGATGATGCGCAGGCCGGTCGCCTCCTGCCAGGCGTGCCAGGTCGCGGCGGGCAGATTCTCGCCCGCGGACACACAGCGGCGCAGCGAGGAGATGTCGAACGAGGGGGTCTCTTCCAGCAGAGCGAGCATCGCCCGGTACGCGGTCGGCGCGGTGAACACGACCGACACCCGGTGCTCGGCGATCGCGGGCAGCAGCTTCTGCGGGCCCGCCTGTTCGAGCAGCAGCGCCGAGGCGCCCGCCCGCAGCGGAAAGATCACCAGGCCGCCGAGTCCGAACGTGAAGCCCAGCGGCGGGCTCCCCGCGAACACGTCGTCGGGTTCGGCCCTCAGCACATACTGCGAGAAGGTGTCCGCGACCGCGAGCACGTCCCGGTGGAAGTGCATGCACCCCTTGGGGCGCCCGGTGGTCCCCGAGGTGAAGGCGATCAGCGCGACGTCGTCGGCGGCGGTCGCGACGGCCTCGTACGCCGCCGGTTTCCCGGCCGCACGGTGCAGCAGGTCGTCGGGCCCGTCCCCGCCGAACGTGGTGATGCGCAGCCCCGGCACCTCCGCCTTGGCCAGGTCGTCGACGGAGCGGATGTCGCACAGCGCGTGCCCCACCTGCGCGATCCCGCACACCGTGGCCAGCTCGCTCGCCCGCGCCCCCGCGAGGACGGTCACGGCGACGGCCCCCGTCTTCATCACGGCGAGCCAGCAGGCCGCGAGGTGCCGGGTGGTGGGGCCGCGCAGCAGTACCCGGTTGCCGGGGACGACGCCCAGGTCGTCGGTGAGCACGTGCGCGATCCGGTCCACGGTCGCCTTCAACTCGGCGTACGACCAAGGGGGTTGGCCGGGGGAGTGGAAGGCGGGGCGGTCCGGGCCGTGGCGTTCCACGGTGGTGTCGAGGAGTTCGGCCCCGCAGTTGAGCCGCTGTGGGTAGCGCAGCTCGGGGAGGTCGAAGGCGATGCCCGGCCACAGCTCGGCCGGCGGCAGATGGTCGCGGGCGAAGGTGTCGACGTGCCCAGAAGGAAGCAGTGGGCTGAGCGGATGGTGGGTCATGGCCTGGCGCCCCCTCGTGGTGAGTGGCTGGCATGCCGTCGCCGGGTGAGGCGCCGCGCTTCGAGCGTATCGTGATGGTGACGACAGTCAACGGGGCGCGATACGGTTCCTTTGTGTGACCGGTAGGCAGTCGTGAGAGGAGCACCACGTATGGGGACATTCTCGCTCGAACCGGAGCAGCTCGCGTGGTGTGGGGAGCTACGGGCCCTCGCGGCCGACCGCCTCGCCCCACTCGCCGAGAAGGGTGAGCCGGGCCGGGTCAACCGCCCCCTCGTCGCCGAACTCGGCCAACTCGGGCTCCTTGAGCGGCTGTTCACCTCGGGCGCGCTCGACCTGTGCCTGCTGCGCGAGTCCCTGGCCCGCGTCTGCACGGAGGCCGAGACGGCGCTCGCGCTTCAAGGGCTCGGGGCGCACCCGATCCACGCGTACGGCAGGGCGGCGGTGCGCGAGCGGTGGGTGCCCGAGGTGGGCGCCGGTCGGGCGGTGGCGGCGTTCGCGCTGAGTGAGCCGGGGGCGGGCTCGGACGCGGCGGCGCTGTCCCTGCGCGCGGACCGGGACGGCGACGGCTGGCGGCTGACCGGCGAGAAGTGCTGGATCTCGAACGCCCCCGAGGCCGATGTCCACACCGTTTTTGCCCGCACCACCCCCGACGCGGGTGCGCGCGGCGTGACGGCCTTCGCGGTCCCCGCCGACCGCCCGGGGCTGACCGGTGAACACCTCGACATGATCTCCCCGCACCCCATCGGCACGCTCGCCTTCGACGGCGTCCCGGTCACCCGCGACGACCTGCTCGGCGAGGTCGACGCCGGGTTCCGCGTCGCGATGGGCACGCTGAACCTGTTCCGGCCCAGCGTCGGCGCGTTCGCGGTCGGCATGGCGCAGGCGGCCCTCGACGCGACGCTCACGCACACGTCCGAGCGGGAGGCGTTCGGCGCCCCGCTGAAGGAACTCCAGACCGTCGCGCACCAGGTCGCAGACATGTCGGTACGGGTCGAGTCCGCGCGCCTCATGGTCTACGCGGCGGCGGCCGCGTACGACGAGGGCGCACCGGACGTACCGCGCCGCGCGGCCGCCGCGAAGCTCATCGCCACGGAGGCGGCCCAGCAAGTCGTCGACGCCGCAGTGCAGTTGCACGGAGCGAGGGCGCTGCAACGCGGCCACGTCCTGGAGCATCTGTACCGCGAGGTCCGGGCTCCCCGCATCTACGAGGGTGCCTCCGAGGTCCAACGAGCCATCATCGCCCGCGAGTTGTACAAGGGACACAAGAAGGAGACCTCGTGAGCGGCAACAGCGGCAACAGCGGCAACAGCGGCAGCAACAGCAGCAACCTGCGGCGCATCAACCCGCCCGAACTCTCCCCGCCCACCGGCTTCTCCCACGCCGTCGTCGCGACGGGCGGCCGCCTCGTGATGCTCGCGGGCCAGACGTCCCTGGACGCCGACGGCAAGGTCGTGGGCGACACCCTCCCCGCACAGTTCACCCGCGCCCTGACGAACCTGCTCACCGCCCTGCGCGCCTCCGGCGGCACACCGGAGCAGCTGGCGCGCGTCACGGTCTACGCCACGGACGTGGCGGACTACCGGGAGAACGCCCGCGAACTCGGCCGGATCTGGCGCGAGTTGGCGGGCCGCGACTACCCGGCGATGGCCGTGATCGGCGTCAGCCGCCTGTGGGACGAACAAGCCATGGTGGAAATCGACGGAGTCGCGGTACTTCCCTGACGCCGACCCGCGCCTAGGGTCGGGTCATGACGCAACAGACGGAACTCTCGGTGGACCTCTCCGTGGGCCCGATCGCGTACGAGGACTCGGGAGGCGACGGCACGACCGTCGTCCTCCTCCATGGACTCGCCCAGGACGGCACGGTGTGGCGGCACGTCGTCGACGAACTCGGCACGTCCGTGCGGTGCATCGTGCCGCACCTCCCGTACGGGAGTCAGCACACGCCCGTGCGCCCCGGCGCCAAGATCACGCCGCACTCCGTGGCCCTGCTCATCGGCGAGTTCGCCGACGCGCTCAAGCTGAGCGACGACACGGTGTTCGTCGAGAACGACGCGGGCCGCCTCCAGCAGCTCGCCGCGGAGCGCCCCGACCGGGTGGGCCGGATGGTCATCGCGGGCTGCGAGGCCTTCGACAACTATCCGCCCGGCCCGGCGGGCAAGCTCCTGGCCGTCATGTCCCGGGTCCCCGGCGGCATCACGCTGCTCGCGCGCACCCTGTCCGTCCGGCCCCTGCGCCGCATCCCCGGCACGGGCTACGCGGTGATGTCGCAGCGCCCGGTCCCGCACGAGCTGATCGACCACTGGATCGAGCCCTTGCGCAAGGACCCGGCGGCACGCAAGCTCCTCCTCCACTACCTCCGCTCCGGCGTGAAGACGGAAATGATGGAGGCGGCTGACGCCCTACGCACCTACGACCGCCCGGCCCTGGTGGTGTGGGGCAAACAGGACAAGATGATGCCCCTGTCCCACGGCCGCCGCCTCGCGGAACTGCTGCCGCAGGGTCGCCTGATCGAACTGGACGACTGCGGAACACTGATCCCCCTGGACCAGCCGAAGGCCTTGGCGGCAGCGATCCGCGAGTTCGCCGTCTAGATGTCCCGGAACGTCTCGATCTGCGCGCCAACGGAGTTGAGCCGCTCCGCCAGGTCCTCGTAACCGCGGTTGATCACGTACACGTTGCGCAGCACCGACGTGCCCTCCGCCGCCATCATCGCCAGCAGCACGACCACGGCGGGCCGCAGCGCCGGCGGGCACATCATCTCGGCGGCGCGCCACCGCGTCGGGCCCTCGACCAACACCCGGTGGGGGTCGAGGAGTTGGAGGCGGCCGCCGAGCCGGTTCAGGTCGGTCAGGTAGATCGCCCGGTTGTCGTAGACCCAGTCGTGGATGAGGGTCTTGCCCTGGGCCGACGCCGCGATCGCCGCGAAGAACGGCACGTTGTCGATGTTCAGGCCGGGGAACGGCATCGGGTGGATCTTGTCGATCGGCGCCTCGAGCTTCGACGGGCGGACCGTGAGGTCGATGAGGCGCGTGCGCCCGTTGTCCGCCGGGTACTCCGCCGAGCGGTCGTGGTCGAGGCCCATCTCCTCCAGGACCGCCAGCTCGATCTCCAGGAACTCGACCGGCACCCGCTTGACCGTGAGTTCGGACTGCGTGACGACGGCCGCGGTCAGCAGGCTCATCGCCTCGACCGGGTCCTCGGACGGCGAGTAGTCCACATCGACGTCGATGTGCGGCACGCCGTGCACGGTCAGCGTCGTCGTGCCGACGCCCTCGACCTCGACGCCCAGCGCCTCCAGGAAGAAGCACAGGTCCTGGACCATGTAGTTGGACGAGGCGTTGCGGATGATCGTCGTGCCGTCGGCGCGGGCCGCGGCGAGCAGCGCGTTCTCCGTCACGGTGTCGCCGCGCTCGGTCAGCACGATGGGACGGTCCGGCGCGACGTCCGGGTGGACCTCCGCGTGGTAGAGCCCCTCGGTCGCCGTGATGTCGAGGCCGAAGCGGCGCAGCGCGATCATGTGCGGCTCGATCGTGCGGGTGCCGAGGTCGCAGCCGCCCGCGTACGGGAGCTTGAAGCGGTCCATGCGGTGCAGCAGTGGGCCGAGGAACATGATGATCGAGCGGGTGCGGCGCGCGGCCTCCGCGTCGATGGCGTTCATGTCGAGCTCGGCGGGCGGCACGATCTCCAGGTCCGCGCCGTCGTTGATCCAGCGGGTGCGGACGCCGATCGAGCCGAGTACCTCCAGAAGGCGGTACACCTCCTCGATGCGGGCGACCCGGCGCAGCACGGTGCGGCCCTTGTTGAGCAGTGAGGCGCACAGCAGCGCCACGCACGCGTTCTTGCTCGTCTTGACCTCGATCGAACCCGACAGGCGGCGTCCGCCGACCACGCGCAGGTGCATCGGTCCCGCGTACCCGAGGGAGACGATTTCACTGTCGAGAGCTTCGCCAATTCGAGCGATCATCTCAAGGCTGATGTTTTGGTTCCCGCGCTCGATGCGGTTCACCGCGCTCTGGCTGGTGTTCAGCGCCTCCGCAAGTTGCGACTGCGTCCAGCCCCGGTGCTGGCGGGCGTCGCGGATGAGCTTACCGATGCGTTCGAGGTAGTCGTCTGCCATAGCGGCAGGTTATCTCAGATATGAGATGTTGCATGCGGGTGGGGCCATGTGGAGGAGTGTCCTCCGTGTGACCCCGGTGGCCTCAGTGGCGCCGGGTGGTGCGGGTGCGGCGCCAGCCGAAGGGGCCCGGCAGGTCCATGGAGGTGGTGCGGCGGCCGGTGCTGCTGTGGGTGCGCTTCGGGCCGTGCCGTCCGCCGGTGGTGATCGACCAGGACCGGCGATTGATGTTGAGGCGCACGCCGGGAAGGATGCGGAAGCTCTTGCGGAAGGTGAGTGCCATGAGTGTGCCCCCCTCTGCGATGGAACCCGCCGAGTACCCGCACCCGCCCGGATCAGTCGCCGGATCGGTCGCCGGGCCGCCGGATCGGTCGCCGTATCCACTGGCCCGCATCCCGTCCGCGTACGACCATGAGGGGAGCGCGCACAGGTATGTGCACGGTGGCGCTTGAAGGCACCACCGAGTGATGTATTAGAGTTATCTCGACATCGAGATATCTACCGAGGCGCACCGTGGCCGCACGGTATTCGAGGGTCGGACGGTAAGGTTTACCTAACTTAGCCTTACCTTAGCGGATCGTCGAGTCGGCGTGGCGGCAGGATGCGGTGGAACGCGCACATATATGAAGGAGACTGTCGTGTCGGCGAACAGCTTCGACGCCCGCAGCACGCTGCGCGTGGGCGACGAGTCGTACGAGATCTTCAAGCTGGACAAGGTTGAGGGCTCGGCCCGCCTTCCCTACAGCCTGAAGGTCCTTCTGGAGAACCTGCTCCGCACCGAGGACGGCGCGAACATCACCGCCGACCACATCCGTGCGCTCGGCAACTGGGACTCCCAGGCTCAGCCCGCGCAGGAGATCCAGTTCACGCCGGCCCGCGTGATCATGCAGGACTTCACCGGCGTCCCCTGCGTCGTGGACCTCGCCACGATGCGTGAGGCCGTGAAGGCCCTCGGCGGCGACCCGGCGAAGATCAACCCGCTGTCCCCGGCCGAGATGGTCATCGACCACTCCGTCATCGCCGACAAGTTCGGCACCTCGGACGCGTTCAAGCAGAACGTGGACCTGGAGTACGGCCGCAACAAGGAGCGCTACCAGTTCCTGCGCTGGGGCCAGACCGCGTTCGACGACTTCAAGGTCGTCCCGCCGGGCACCGGCATCGTGCACCAGGTCAACATCGAGAAGCTGGCCCGCACGGTCATGGTCCGTAACGGCCAGGCCTACCCCGACACCCTGGTCGGCACGGACTCGCACACCACGATGGTCAACGGCCTGGGCGTCCTGGGCTGGGGCGTCGGCGGCATCGAGGCCGAGGCCGCGATGCTCGGCCAGCCGGTCTCGATGCTGATCCCGCGCGTCGTCGGCTTCAAGCTGACCGGCGAGCTGCCGGCCGGCACGACCGCCACCGACCTCGTGCTCACGATCACCGAGATGCTGCGCAAGCACGGCGTCGTCGGCAAGTTCGTCGAGTTCTACGGTGAGGGCGTCGCCGCCACCTCCCTCGCGAACCGCGCCACCATCGGCAACATGTCGCCGGAGTTCGGCTCCACCGCCGCGATCTTCCCGATCGACGACGAGACGCTGAACTACCTGCGTCTGACCGGCCGTGACGCCCAGCAGGTCGCGCTCGTCGAGGCCTACGCCAAGGAGCAGGGTCTCTGGCTGGACCCGGCCGCCGAGCCCGACTTCTCCGAGAAGCTGGAGCTCGACCTCTCCACGGTCGTCCCCTCCATCGCCGGCCCGAAGCGCCCGCAGGACCGCATCGTCCTCGCGAACGCCGCCGAGCAGTTCGCGGTCGACGTGCGCAACTACGTCGCCGACGACGAGGAGGCCGGCAAGGAGTCCTTCCCGGCGTCCGACGCCCCGGCGCACACCAACGGCGTCCCGTCGAACCCGGTCACCGTGACCGCCGCCGACGGCTCGACGTACACGCTCGACCACGGCGCCGTCACCGTCGCCGCGATCACCTCCTGCACCAACACCTCGAACCCCTACGTGATGGTGGCCGCGGCCCTCGTCGCGAAGAAGGCCGTGGAGAAGGGCCTGACCCGCAAGCCGTGGGTCAAGACCACCCTCGCCCCGGGCTCGAAGGTCGTCACCGACTACTTCGACAAGTCGGGTCTCACCCCGTACCTCGACAAGGTCGGCTTCAACCTCGTCGGCTACGGCTGCACCACCTGCATCGGCAACTCGGGCCCGCTGCCCGAGGAGGTCTCGAAGGCCGTCAACGACCACGACCTGGCCGTGACGTCCGTCCTCTCCGGTAACCGGAACTTCGAGGGCCGCATCAACCCCGACGTCAAGATGAACTACCTGGCGTCCCCGCCGCTGGTCGTCGCGTACGCCATCGCCGGTTCGATGAAGGTCAACATCACCAAGGACGCCCTCGGCGTCGACCAGGACGGCAAGCCCGTCTACCTGGCCGACATCTGGCCGACGGAGGCCGAGGTCAACGACGTCGTCGCCAACTCCATCGGCGAGGACATGTTCTCGAAGTCCTACGAGGACGTCTTCGCGGGTGACGCCCAGTGGCAGGCCCTCTCGGTCCCCACCGGCAACACCTTCGAGTGGGACAGCGAGTCGACCTACGTCCGCAAGCCCCCGTACTTCGAGGGCATGGGCATGGAGCCGGCCCCGGTCGAGGACATCACGGGCGCCCGCGTCCTCGCCAAGCTCGGCGACTCGGTCACCACCGACCACATCTCCCCGGCCGGTGCGATCAAGGCCGACACCCCGGCCGGCAAGTACCTGTCGGAGCACGGCGTCGAGCGTCGTGACTTCAACTCGTACGGTTCGCGTCGCGGCAACCACGAGATCATGATCCGTGGCACGTTCGCCAACATCCGCCTGCGCAACCAGATCGCGCCGGGCACCGAGGGCGGCTACACCCGCGACTTCACCCAGGCCGACGGCCCGGTGTCGTTCATCTACGACGCGTCGCAGAACTACCAGGCGCAGGGCACCCCGCTCGTCATCCTGGGCGGCAAGGAGTACGGCTCCGGTTCGTCCCGCGACTGGGCCGCCAAGGGCACCGCGCTCCTCGGCGTCAAGGCCGTCATCACCGAGTCGTACGAGCGCATCCACCGCTCGAACCTCATCGGCATGGGCGTCCTGCCGCTCCAGTTCCCGGAGGGCCAGTCGGCCGACTCCCTCGGCCTGACCGGCGAGGAGGCCTTCTCGATCTCCGGCGTGACCGAGCTGAACGAGGGCCGCACCCCGGCCACCGTCAAGGTCACCACCGACACGGGCGTCGAGTTCGACGCGGTCGTCCGCATCGACACCCCCGGTGAGGCGGACTACTACCGCAACGGCGGCATCCTGCAGTACGTGCTGCGCAGCCTGATCAGCGAGTAAGCGAGTCAGTAACGCAGTTGGGCCGCGATCCCCGTGGGGGTCGCGGCCCTTCGCGTTCTCCGCTCAGCCGCGGCGTGCGCCGCCGAGGAACGCGGTCCAGGCTTCCGGCGCGACGGTGAAGTGCGGGCCGCCGTCGGCGTTCTTGGAGTCGCGGACGTGGATGGCGGTGGGGTGGGAGGCGACCTCTACGCAGGCGCCGTGGTTGAAGTCGCTGTAGCTCGACTTCCGCCAGGTGTAGGCGACTTCGAGGCACGCGCCGCCTTCGCTGCTGCTGTAGCTCGACTTGAACCAGTGAAGTGCGGTGGTCATGGCTCTCCTAGCAGGCGATCCAGCAGGCCCTGGGTCGCTTTTGGGGTGAGGGCCTGAGATCGCAGCATCGCATACTTGCACGCCAGGATGGACACCTCGTTGGCGTCGGAAACCCACTGGCTGCCGCGCTGAGACTCCGTGTAGGCCAGGTGTTGATGCTCCGGTGTTTCCAGGAGGATGAAGGGGCCTGCGTCCCCAGCGTTTTCGGGTGCGTCCAGCGGCAGCACCTGGAGCGACAGCCCCGGAATGCCCGCGCACTCACGCAGAAACCTCAACTGCGCCGCACGCACCAGCGGTTCGGTGAACGCCATCTTGAGCGCGGGCTCCCACACGACGAAGCTCATCGTCGGAGGGGTCTTGCGGTGGAGGATCGTCTGGCGGTCGACGCGGGCCGCCGTCTTGGTCTCCACCTCGTCCTCGCTGTACGCGGGTACGCGCTGTCCCAGCAGTGTGCGGGCGTACTCCGCGGTCTGGAGGATGCCGGGCACGACCAGCGCGTCGTACCACGACAGGGCGATGGCCTCCCGCTCGTGCTGGATGTACGACTCCGCCCACAACGGAAACTGGTCCACCTCCGGCATCGCCGCCACCGCCGCGGCCAACGCCCCCTTCGTCTCCAGGAGTTGGTCCATCGACGCCGCCAGCTTCGGCACCAGCGGGCGCCGCGCCTGCTCGATCGCCGCGATCGTCGACTCGGCCACTATCAGCCGCTCCGCGAGCGCCGCCTGCGTGTAGCCGGCGGCCTTCCGGAAGAGGGCGACGAGGTCGGCGACCAGCCTCATCGCCGATGGATTCTTCGGCGGATGTTGCGCAGGGCTCATGACGGGCAATCTCCCCGCCCCCGTTCCTTCTTGACCTCACTCGAACCCCGACAAAAAATCTGTCGGGGTTGATTGACTGTCGCCAGTCAATCACTCTCCGCAACATTCCACTTGTGAACCTGGAACCCCGCGAGCGCTTCTACCGCCGCGAACGCCAATCCGTCCCCGCCGCCCGGGAGTTCACCCGCGCCGCGCTCGCCGACTGGGGCGTGGGGGACGACCGCGCACACGACGTCCTGCTGTGCGTCAGCGAACTCGCCACCAACGCCCTGCTCCACGGCGTCCCGCCCGGCCGCGGCTACCTCCTGCGCCTCCTGCCCCACGCGGACGCGCTCAGGGTCGAGGTCCACGACAGCGGTACCGGCGTGCCGCGCGTGGTGCGGCCGGACGAGGGTGGCCGCGGGCTGATCCTCGTCGCGGCGCTCGCGGACGCGTGGGGCGTGGGGGAGCGGGACCCCGGCAAGGTGGTGTGGTGTGAGTTCGGACATCTGGTGCCCCGGCCCCGTACACGTAAAGTAGGAGACACGTGGGCGACGGGGGTGAGCAGTGGAACTGGGCGCAATGGGGCTGAAGCTCGCGTCCTCGGTGGTGGTGCCGCTGCTGAAGCGGTTCGTGCTGCCTCCGGCGAAGGTGGCGGGAGCCGAGTTCCCCGGTGAAAAGCCCGTCCGCGTACGGTCGTTGCTGTCCTTCGTCGGCGATCACCCCGCTCTCAGCCGTGACGACATGCACCGGCTGTCGCGAGAGCTGGTGCGCCGCGCCGTGCGGGCCGCGCCGCCGCACGAGGCCCGGCTGCCCGACGACGAGCACGACGCGGTGGGCCAGGCCCTCACCCGTACGCTCTTCGCGCTCGGACAACTCGACATGAACGACGTCGACGTGGTGGTGCTCGGACCCGAGGAGCTGGCCGCCACGCTGTCCAGCGCGGCGGAGGCGGACATCAAGGGGCTGCTCACCGCGGACGCGGCCCGCTTCCACGACGCGCTGCTCGTCACCGCCTGCGTGCACCTCGTACGGTTCTTCACCGAACGCCCCGGCTTCGAGGCCCGCGCCCAGTTGTCGAACTTTCGCCAACTCCGCGAACAGAAGGAGCTGTTGGAGCGCGTGCTGCGGACCGTCTCCGGTGAGGACCACCAGGCCGCCGACATCCGCTTCGAGGAGAGTTACGCCGACTACGTCGTCGGGAAGCACGGTCGGCTCACCATCTACGGCGTCGACCTGCGCGACCCCGCCGGACCCGAATGGCCGCTGGACGACGCCTACTTGAGCCTCACCGCCGTACCGATCGTGGCCGCGGAGGAGGACGGCGACTACGAGACCGTGCCCGAGGAGAGCGTCGAGACCGCGCTCGCCGGGCGCGGCAAGGTCCTGCTGCACGGCCTCGCCGGCACCGGCAAGACGACGCTCGTACAGTGGCTCGCCCTGACCACCGCACGCCAGGAAGCCGTGCCGGTCGCGCTGCCGCAGCTGATCGGGCGCGTCCCGTTCGTGCTGCCGCTGCGCACCCTCGCCCGCCAAGGGTCCGAACTCCCGCTGCCGGAAGAGTTCCTGGAGTGGATGCGCTGCGGCCTCAGCGGCAGCGAACCCGACGGCTGGGTCGTCCGCGTCCTGCGCAACGGCCGCGGGGTGCTGCTCGTCGACGGTCTCGACGAGATCCCCAAGGCCGACCGGCGGCGCGCCCGCCAGTGGCTGCGCGACCTCGTGCAGCAGTTCCCGGGCAACCTGTGGCTGTGCACCACCCGGCCCTCCGCACTCGAACCTGGCTGGCTGCGCGGCGAGGGCTTCCACGAGCTGAGCCTCAACCCGCTCAGCCCGGCCGACCTGCGCCGCTTCATCGCGCGGTGGCACATCGCGGCCGGCGCGCGCGAAGGCCTCGGCGAGGAGCTCGTCGAATCCCTGCGCTCCAACCCCGAACTGAGCCGCCTCGCCACCAACCCCCTGATGTGCAGCCTCATTTGCGCCCTGCACCGCGAACGCCGGGGCTTCCTGCCGAACGGACGGGCCTCGCTCTACCGGGCCGCCCTGTCCATGCTGCTTGAGCGGCGCGACGTGGAGCGGGACCTGTACGGGCGGGGCGACGACCGGCCCCGGCTCGACGAGGAATCCGCGACCGAGCCGCTCAAACGGCTCGCGTACCGGCTGATCCGCAACGACGACACGCAGATGGAGCGCGACGACGCCATCCATGAGCTGAGCAGACTCCAGCCGCAGGTGCCGAGTCTCGAACGGCTCGGCGGGCCCGAGCACGCGCTGGAGTATCTGCTTGAGCGATCCGGACTGCTCCGCGAGCCCGCTCCGGGTGCCGTTGACTTCATTCATCGTACGTTTCAGGACTACCTGGGTGCCAAGGCTGTTCTTGAGGACCGTGACTTCGGCATGCTGGTGAAACACGCTCACATGGACCAGTGGGAGGACGTGGTGCAGATGGCTGTCGCGCAAGCCGATCACAATGGGCGGGCCGACCTGCTGATGCGCCTCAGCGACCGCGGAAAGCGCGAGAAGGACGTCACCGTCCAGGCCAGGATCCGCCTCCTGGCGCTCGCCTCGCTCGAACAGGCCACGCGGCTCGAACCCGCCGTGCGCCAGACCATCGAGGCCGAGGCCGCGAGCATGCTCCCGCCGCGCAGCCTGCGCCAGGCCCGCGTCCTCGCGCGTACGGGACCGCTGCTGCTCGGGCTGCTCCCGAGGGCCGACGAACTCGACGGGGACGCCGAGCTGGCGACCGCGCACGCCATCTGCCAGATCGGCGGCGACGCCGCCATCCCGCGGCTGCGCGAGTTCCTCACCACCTCCCAGTCCACCGTGCGCGCCCAACTCCTCGGCCACTGGGACCGCTTCGACACCGAGACGTACGCCCGCGAGATCATCGCCCCGCTCCTCGAAGCCGCGCCCGGCGAGCCCGTCACCGTCCGCTCCCAGGCCGAACTCGACGCCCTGTCCCGGCTGCCGGGATGCGAGCGCGTCGGCATCCACGGCGACTTCGCCCCCGACGCCGTACGCGCCGCCCTGTCCCCGGAACACCTGCGCGAGCTGCGGCTGCGCGGGGCGCTCCAGATCGACGACCTCTCGCTCCTCCACGACTTCCAGCACCTGGAGAGCCTCACCCTCCAGGGCTGCCGCAACGTCAAGGACCCGGGGCCGCTCACCGGCCTCCCTCGGCTCCGCAGCCTCCACCTGGAGAACGTGCCGCAGTTCGAGCCGCTGGAGCAGCTCGACCAGTGCGCGCGCCTCGAAGTCCTGCACATCGGCGCGGGCGTCCCCTGGCGCGGCGTCGCCGAACTGCCGAGGCCCGGCCGGCTCAAGACGCTGTCGCTGCCGCCCGGCACCTCCGACCTCTCGGATATCACCCGGTGCGTCGCCCTGGAGGAGCTGCGCCTCCAGGACGCGAGCAGCCGGCTGCTCCCCGACGGCTGGGGCGCACTCCTCGGCCGGCTGCCCGAACTGCGCACGCTCTGCGTCTCGGCCGAACAGCTCAGCACCCTCCTGTTCAACCCGACCAGCCAGATCCCGCAGTTGACCAAGCTCTACGTCTACGCCCAGCAGGGCACCCCGCTGCAACTGCGGCGCATGTCCCGCCGACTGCAAGGACTTGAGGAGCTGCATGTGACGCAGGGCGGCGACGTCGACCTCTCCCCGCTCAAGGGGATCGCGTCGCTGCGCAAGGTCCGGATCGCCTATCCGGGCGGCGTCGTCCAGGGCGTCGAGGAGCTGCCCGAGGGCGCCGAGCTGGAGATTTATCCGCAACCGTGAACGGGCGCGCGGCCGTGCGGACCATCTGGCAGGAGATCGGCACCAACGGTAAGTTCTAGGGTTCACGCAGAAGTTGACGATCCCTAGGGAAGCAGGACAGCCGAAGATGGCCCGGCCCAAGGCGCCCTTTCTGTACGGGCGTGAACCCCTGGTGGGATCGCTCGTCCCCTCGCTCACCGGGCTCGCCTTCCACGAACGTGCCCGCGTGAAGCGGGAGTTCGGATCCGGCGTGCCCGTCGTGCTGCTCACCGGCGAGCACGGCACCGGACGCAGCGTCCTCCTCGACGCCCTCGCCCGTGGCTACCGGGGCCGCCTCCCGCTCGCCCATGTGCGCGCCGTCGTGCCGGGCTCGGTCGCGGCCGGCCTCACCGAGGAGGTCCCCGAAGGCAGCGTGCCGCCGCAGACCGCCGGGTCGCCCGCCGAGATCCTGGAGCGCCTCGTGTGCGCGCTCACCCCCACGTACGGCATCTTCCGGACGCTGCTGCCCGCCCTGTTCGCCGTGTCCGGCTGGCACGTGGGGCAGACGGACGAGCGCGACGAGGTGTGCCGCCGGCACGCCCGGATGCTCATCGCGAGCAACCTCGCGCGCGGCTCCGAACGCGAGGTCGCCCGCGACTGGGCCACCTCGGTCGAGACCTCGCTCACCCGGGCCGCCGCCCGCGACGGCGACCCCGACGACCCGGACGGCACGCAGCCCGTCACCGCCGCCGTGCTGCGCCAGCTCGCCACCAGGATGCCCCTCGACCCGGCCCGCACCTGGTTCCGCAAGCGGCACACCACGCCCGACGGCACCATCGCCGTGGAGGACCCGCTGTGGCTGCTGTCCCGCCGCTTCCACCGCGGCGGCGACTACCTCCACGCGGCGGAACAGGCCCTGACCGCCGCCTTCCTGGAGGAGCTGGCCCATGCCCACGGCCTGGTACGCCGGCTCAACCGTGAGCCCTGGCCGCTGATCCTGCTCGACGAGGCGCACACCCCCGCGGGCTCCCGCTTCCTGGAACTCCTCCTGGAGCAGCGGGCCCTGGGGGAGCGCAAGTACGACGACCGGACCGTCGTCGTCGCCACCCGGCTCGGCGACCTGCCGCACGAGGACGCACCGCACGCCGTACGCCGGGAACTCGTCGACCTGCTGCCGCCCGGCGGCGTCAGACGCCCCGGACACGCCGCCACCCTGTGGAAGCGGACGGGACACGAGCCGTCCGAGGGCCTCCTCGTCCTCCCGCTCACCCCGCTGACCAGGGACGACATCCTGTCCATGCTCGACCGGGCGTCCTCGCGCCTGCTCCACCCGCACCTCGCCTCCGCGCTCCACGCGCTCACCGGCGGCCACCCCTCGGCCAGCACCGTCCTCGCCGACGCCGCCGTCGAGACCGCCAAGCAGAACCGCACCGTCGTCCCGCGCGACCTGCTCGACCTGCGCGTCGAGGGCGGCCGCGCCGTCACCGAGGTGCTGCTGCGGGACCTGCTGCCCGACCGCAGACAGCGCGACCGCCTCGTCAAGCTCTGCCTCGCCCGGGACTCCAAGGCGGCCGAGGCGCTCGCCCAGGACCTCGGCCTCGTCGGGCCCGAGCAGCTGCCCGCCACGGCCGCCGCGCAGTACCTCGTCGAGCGCAAATGGCAGGAACTCCCGGCCGCCGACGGCCCGCTGGTCACCAGCGGGCTGCTGCGCACCCTCCTCGTCCACGAGGCGCGGCGCACCCTGCCGCCGGGCGACGAACCGCACAGCTGGCGCTCCGTGCACGCCTTCCTCCACCTCCACCACGTCCAGCGCGCCGAGACGGAGGAGGCCGACGCGCTGCGCCACAACCTCGCCGCCGGGAACCCGCAACAGGTCGTCGCGATGCTCGCCGACGAGTTCGACGCGGAGGAGGCCGAACAGAGCGTCGAGCACTGGCTGCTGTGCCTCCAGCGCTGCGCGAGCGCCCCCGTGCCGCCCGCCGACGACACCTGGCGCGACCAGCGCGTCGAGATCGCCGACGGCGAGCACGCGGCCCGCTACGCACGCCTCGACCCCTCGGGACGCAGCATCAACCGCCTGCTGCACGCCCTGTGGTACCTCTCCGAGCCGTACGCCGACGCCGCCCTCGACCCGGACGCCGACCGGATGTGCAGGGCCGTGGGGGAGGAGCTCGGCTTCCTCGCCCGCCGCCACCCCACCTGGTACGCGGCCCTCGGCCAGGCGGCCCGCGACTGGCCGACGGCCGCCCGCAAGAGGCAGGAACTGCCCGTTCCCGCAAGCACCAACTCCGGGGAGGGAGGCTGATGTTCGGCAGCAGGATCAGGGAGTGGGGTCCGCTGGACTGGTGCGTCGCGGTGTTCGTCGTGCTCGCGCTCGTGGCGGGCGGGATCTACGGCGGCTCGAAGCTGCTGCGCAGGTGCGACGACGGGCTGAGCGACATCAACGGGCAGTGCATCGGCGTGACCACCCAGTCCTTCGAGGCGGACGAGGGCATCGACTCGCTCCTCGACGCCATCGCTGACGAGAACGACCAGGTCGCATCGGAGAGCGGCACCCCCTACGTCCGCGTCGCCCTGATGATGTCCTTCACCTCGGGGGACACGAGCGCGATGACCGCCGACATGATCCGCCGCGCCCTCGCGGGCTCCCTCGCCGCGCTCAAGGAGGCGAACGACGGCGCGGGCGGCCCGCAGGTCCAGCTGATGCTCGCGCCGGTCGGCCGGCACCTCGACCAATGGCGGCCGGTGGTCGACAGGCTGGGCGAGCTGTCCGCGGACCCGAAGCACCCGCTCGTCGGCGTCACGGGCATCCCCAGCAGCCAGACGGACACCAAGGACGCCCTCGAAGAGCTGAGCACCCGCAAGATCCCCACGGTGGGGCCGGTGATCAACGCCTCGTCGATGAACTTCGAGTACTTCTTCAAGACCGCGCCGGACGACAAGGAGTTCGCGAACGCCCTGGACCACTACCTCGACACGTACCCGCAAGGAAAGAAGAAGGGGCTGCTGCTCCTCGACCGGCACACGGGCGACGTGTACTCGGCGGATCTGACGAACACCCTCAAGAGCCGCTTCAGCAAGGACTACGGCCTCGCCACCAGCTCCTCCCTGTTCACCGGCTCCTCCGGCAGCGACGAGGGCGAGCCGGGCATCTTCGTCGACGCGGTCAACAAGATCTGCAGCGAGCGCACGGACACGGTCTTCTTCGCGGGCCGCGACCAGGACCTCCCGGGCTTCATCGACGCCCTCTCCGATGCGGGCAGCTGCAACCACGGCGGCCCCCTGCGCATCGTGAAGACCGGCATCGGCCTCGAACCCAGCCTCACCAGGCCGGAGGTCGAGCGCGACCTGAAGAAGGCGAAGGCCACGATCGTCGACGCCGCCTCCTTCGACCCGCGCTGGGAGAAGGCGGGCTCCGCGGACCGCCCCGCCGGCATCGACGACTTCCTCGACCGCTTCGACGAGCTCAAGACCGCGCACACGCTGGGCGACAAGCCCTTGGACGACGGCTACGCGGCTTCGTACTACGACGGCCTCCGGCTGCTCACCGAGGCGGTGAAGCGCACCTTCGCCGAGATGAACAAGGACAAGGACACCGAGCAACTGCCCACGAAGCAGGAGCTGTACACGACGCTGTCGCAGTCCACCGTCAACAGCTCCGGCATGCTCCAAGGGGCGACCGGAACGTACGGCTTCGCGGGGCAGAGCACGAACAACCGGTGGTCGACGTGCAAGCCGGTCCCGGTCGTGGAGTTCCCCGCCCCGCGGCACGACCGCAAGCTGTCGCTGTACCGGACGTTCGACAGGGGCGACTGCCCCGGGTGACGCGCCGCGTGCGGCACGCCACCCGGGACCGCGTCACGACAGCAGCTCGACCTCAGCCACCGTCGCCGCCCCGCCGGTGAACACCAGCCGGTAGTGCTTGTGCGCCGCCGGGGACGGCACGGAGAACGCCCGTGTCTGCTTGTCCCAGGCGAAGGACTCACCGGAGCGCCGGTCGACGGTCTTCCAGTCCTTCCCGTCGTCCGACGCCTCCAGCTTCCAGCCGGTCGGCGCCTTCGCCTTGTCCGCCGACGTCAGCGTGTACTGGACCGCCTTCGCGCCGTCCGCGCCCACCGGCAGCTCCACCGACTCCGAACTCGCGCTCGTGTCGGAGGTGTTGTCGAAGAGCGGCCCCGAACCGTTGATCGCGTCCGAGCGCGGCGAGGGCACCTCGTCGTCGTTCGTGATCGACTTGGGAGCCGCGTCGGCGCCCGTGCCCCACTTCGACGGCTTGTCACCCATCGCGAACTCGATGACGCCGCCCTTGGCGATCGCCGAGTGCGGCAGCGACGTCTTCGTCCACGTACGGCCGTTGACCTTCACGCCCTGCACGTAGATGTTCTTCGCGCTGTTCTTCGGCGCCTTGACGACGAGGTCCTTGCCGCCGTCCAGGTGCAGCGTCATCTTCGTGAACTGCGGGGAACCGATGGCGTATTCGCCGCTGCCCATGACCAGCGGGTAGAAGCCCAGCGAGGAGAACAGGTACCAGGCCGACTGCTCGCCGTTGTCCTCGTCGCCGTGGTAGCCCTGCCCGATCTCGCTGCCGGTGTAGAGGCGGGAGAGGACCTCGCGGACCTTCTCCTGCGTCTTCCACGGCTGACCCGCCGCGTCGTACATGTACGTGACGTGGTGCGCGACCTGGTTCGAGTGGCCGTACATGCCCATCCGCACGTCACGCGCCTCGGTCATCTCGTGGATGACCCCGCCGTACGATCCGGCGACGTCCTTGGAGCCGGTCTCCGGAGTGTCGAAGTACGTGTCGAGCTTCTTGGCGAGACCGCCCCGGCCGCCGTACAGATTGGCGAGGCCGCGGCTGTCCTGGACGGCGGTGAACGCGTAGCCCCAGGCGTTGGTCTCCGTGTAGTCGTAGCCCCAGATCGCCGGGTCGAAGTCCTCGGACTTCACACGCCAGTTGCCGTCCCTGCCCTTGCCCTGGAAGAAGCCGGGACTTGAGCTCCCACCGGCCGCCTTGTCGTCGAACATGTTGACGTAGTCACGGGCGCGGTTGAGGAAGTACTCCGACTCCTCCTTGTAGTGCTTCTCGCCGGTCTTCTTGTAGAGCTTCTGGCCCATCTCCGCGATGCCGTAGTCGTTGAGATAGCCCTCCAGGGCCCACGACATGCCCTCGTGCGTCTCCGACGGCGTGTAGCCGAGGAAGGGCGACGTCTCCATGCCCTTGCGGCCCACACCGGCCGAAGGCGCCACCACGGTCGCGTTCTTCACGGCCGCCTTGTACGCCGACTCGACGTCGAAGTCGTCGACGCCCTTCACGTAGGCGTCCGCGAACGCCACGTCGGAGGAGGTGCCGGTCATCAGGTCCGCGTAGCCGGGGGACGACCAGCGCGAGGTCCAGCCGCCGTCCCGGTACTGCTGCACGAACCCGTCGACCAGCTCACCGGCCTTCTTCGGCGTCAGCAGCGAGTAGGCGGGCCAGGTCGTCCGATACGTGTCCCAGAATCCGTTGTTGACGTACGGCTTGCCCTCGACGATCTTCGCGCCGGTGTGGGTCGGGGTGTCGGGACCCGGCATCGGCGAGAACGGCGACGCGTACTTGTACGTCGCCTTGCCGCCCTGCGAACGGACCTTCTCGAAGCCGGAGTTGGGGTACAGGTACAGGCGGTACAGCGAGGAGTACAGCGCCGTGCGCTGGTCGTCCGTCGCGCCCTCGACCTCCACCTTCTTCATCAGCGTGTCCCACTGGGCGCGCGCCGCGTTCCGCACGTCCGCGAAGGACCGCTTCTGCGGCAGCTCCTGCGCCAGGTTGTCCTTCGCCTGGTCGAGGCCGATGAGCGACGTCGCGAGGCGCAGGGTGACCGTGCGGTCCTTGCCCGCGTCGAACGTGAAGTGGCCCTTCACACCGGACGAGTCGGCGTCCTTCACCGGCTTGTCGAAGACGCCGTACACGAACAGCCGCGTCGCACCCGCCGACAGGCCGGACTTCACGTCCGAGTAGCCCGTGACGACCCCGTTCTCCTTGTCGAGCGTGAGGCCGCCCTGGTCGGAGACGTTGTCGAAGACCACGCTCGCGTCGTCGTCCGGGTAGCTGAAGCGGAGCGCCGCCGCGTGGTCGGTCGGCGCCATCTCCGCCCGCACACCGTTCTGGAACTTCACGCCGTAGTACGAGGGCGTCGCCGTCTCGTCGTCGTGCTTGAACGGCAGCGCGCGGCCGGAGCGCGAGGTGTCCAGCGCGTCGCCCGACTTCGCCGACGGCATCACCTGGAACGTCTGCCGGTCGCCCATCCACGGGCTCGGCTCATGGCTCGCCGCGAAGGCCTCCATCGTCGGCAGGTTGTCCGCGTTGTTGTCGCGCGCATAGTCGTACAGCCAGCTCAGCGAGCCCGCGTTGGTCACCGGCGTCCAGAAGTTGAAGCCGTGCGGGACGGCCGTCGCCGGGAAGGTGTTGCCGCGCGAGAAGTTGCCGGTGGAGTTCGTGCCGCGGGTCGTCGACGCGTAGTCGCTCAAGTGCGCCTTCGGCTTTGCCGGTCGGGCCTTGGCGATGCTCACGTCGTCGAGCCACCCGCGGAACTTCGCCGGCCCCTTCGGGGAGTCGTACGCGACGAGGACCCGGTCGACCGTCTTTCCGGCCGCCACGGACCCGATCCCGGACTTCACGGCGTTCCACTGGTTCACGTAGAGCCGCTTGGCCGCGCCCTGTCCCTGCGGGGTCAGCGCCCCGCCGTAGGAGTCGACCGCCTTGAGGTCGCTCAGGTACGTGCCGTCGGTGAAGGCGAGGTCGACGGAGACGTTCGTGGCGTCGTAGTCGCGGTCGCCGTCCGCCATGGACGGGAAGATCTTGTACGCGAGCTCGGTGTCCTTGGCCACCGCCACATCGACGTCGAAGACCTTGTTGTACGAGTAGGCGCGGCCGTCTCCCTTGTGCGTACCCGCGTAGCGCAGCGCGCGCGTGCCCGTGAAGCCGACGCCCGCCTTGGCGGTCGGCGAGGCCGTCGGCCCGCGGTCCACCAGCGAGAGCATGTCCTCGGGGGCCGGCGTGGAGTCGTCGCCGGTCGACAGCTGGAAGTCGGCGAGCTGCAGCGCGTCGCTCGCGCCGTTGTTCTTCGTGAACTCGATACGGAAGTGGGAGTACTCCGCCGGGCTCTGGATGTCGTACGACTTCAGCTGCTGACGCTTGTCCCACGTCTCGCCGGAGCGGGAGTCGAGCGTCGTCCACTCCTTGCCGTCCGTCGACCCCTTCAGGGTCCAGTCCTTCGGGTCGCGCTCGTCGTGGTCGTTGGCCGAGGTGAGCGCGTACTTGGTGATCTTGACCGGCTCGTCGAGGTCGTACTCGACCCAGGAGGTCGGCTTGAACGACAGCCACTTCGTCGTCGGCTCGCCGTCGACGAGGTTCTCCTTGGTCTCACCGCCGCCCGCGTTCTCGTCGCCGGCCCGGACATCGGTGACATGGCCGTTCACATTGCCCGGCATGCCGCTGCTGTACGCGCCGTCCACTCCGCTCGCCCGCTTCTTCCCGGCGGCGTCGGTCTCGACGGTGTTCAGCCAGTCGGGGGCGGGCTGACCGGCCTCGAAGGAGGAGCGGAACTCCGGCTTTCCCTCGGCGGCGTGGGCGGTGGTGGCGGGGCCGAGGCCCTGACCTGCCGCCGTGAGCACAAGTGCGGCCGCGCCGAGCGCGGCCACGGTCCCGAGTCTGTGTCTGGATCTGAGCTGTCTGGAATCGCCACGCATAAAGGGCGCACCCTCCGGCTACTGGACAACGTTGTCAGTTGGTGAACAGGGTCCAGTAGGGGCTCAAGTCCCCAGTGGTGTCAAGGGTGTTGAACCCTTTGGGCGGTTCGGGCGGGAAGGGCGGGTCCGACACGCCGTGTGTGCCCCCTTTCGACGGGCTGTGATCGCCGGTCGACTGGGCGAATCGCCGATGTACAGTGGCAAATCTTGGTAAAAACTCCCATTTGAACCCTTTTGCTTTAAGGTCCCCAGGAGGCGTCATGCGCGCTCCCGCGCTCCCCGCGTGGCCCGCCGCGCTCTGCCCCGGCCTCGTGGCCGCGGCCGGTGTCGCGGTGCTCGACGTGGTCCTTGGGGCGGAGGTCGGCCTGCTGCCCCTGTTCGCGGTCGGGCCCGCGCTCACGGCCTGCTGCGCGGCGGCCCGCCAGGTCGTCACCTGCGGACTCGTCTCCTTGGTGCTGTGCGCCGCGGTGGCGGTCTACGACGACCTGCTCTTCACCCGGCGCGGTGTGGTGGCTCTCGTCAGCGTGGCCCTGGTGACCGTGGCCTCCGCCTTCGCGGCGCACGCGCGCGTGCAGCACGAGCGGCGGGCCGCGAGACAGCGCCGGATCTCCGAGTTCGTGCAGGGCGTCATCCTCGCCCCGGTGCCGCAGGACACCGCACCCGCCCGGATCGCCGCCTCCTACGTCTCCGCCACCGAGGACGCCCGGATCGGCGGCGACTTCTACGAGGCGGTCCCGGCGCGCGACGCCGGTGTGCGCGTCGTCATCGGCGACGTACAGGGCAAGGGGCTCGGCGCCGTGCGCACGGCCACCATCATGCTCAGCGCCTTCCGGATGAGCGCCCATGAGGCGGCGGACCTTGACGAGGTCGCCGCCAAGATGTCCGGGGCGCTCGGCCGCAGGGGCGTCGACGAGCAGTTCGTCACCGCGGTCCTCGCCGAACTCGCCCCGTCGGGACGGCTCACGCTGCTCTCCTTCGGGCATCCGCCACCGCTCGTCGTGCGGGCCGACGGCAGCCATGAGCTCGCCCACCCGCCGAGCCCCGCCCTGCCGTTCGGCCTCGACTGGCTGGAGCAGGACCCGCCGCGGCCGAGCCACGTCGAGCTGGCGGACGGTGACCGCGTGCTCCTCTACACCGACGGGCTCGCCGAGGCGCGGAACGCGGAGGACGCCTTCTATCCGCTCGTCCAGCGCGTCTCGCTGCTGCGCGGAGAGTCCCTCGACGACTGCCTGGTGCGGTTGCGCGGCGATGTGCAAGCGCACACGGACTCGGGCGTGGACGACGATTCCGCGTTGCTGTTGATGGAGTACCGCACGCCGGTGTAGGCGGCGCCGGTGCGTGTGCTTCGCCTCAGCGGAAAGCGGCGAGGTTGCGGGCGACCCAGTCGCCGAAGGGGCGCGGGGCGCGGCCGGTGACCCGTTCCACGTCCGGGCTGATCCGCAGCTCGGCGGGGTTCGGGGCGCCGATGATGTCCAGCGTGTCGTCGGCGAGCTCCGCCGGTACGAACCGGGTCATCGCTGCCTTGGCCTCGTCGCGGGTGAGCTCCTGGAACCGTACCGGCGAGCCGAGTGCGGCCGCGATGACCGCAGCCTGCTCGCGCGGCGTGATCACCTCGGGACCGGTCAGTTCGTAGACCCCGCCGGAGTGCCGGTCGTCCAGCAGGCAGGCGGCCGCGACCTCGGCGATGTCCGCCGGATCGACGACCGGGACCCCGACATCCCCGAAGGGCGCGGCGACCGTCCTTCCCGTACGGACGGAATCCGCCCAGGCCAGCGCGTTGGAGGCGAAACCGCCCGGTCGCAGGACCGCCCAGTCCAGGCCCGACTCCCGCAACGAGTCCTCAAGGGCGCGCATCGCGACCCGCGTCGGGCCGAGCGGCCTGGTCGACACACCCTGCGAGGACAGCAGGACGACCCGGCGCACCCCGTTGGCCACGGCCAGGTCGACGATGTCGGCCGGCCTCGCCTCGGGGGAGTGCAGGTCGCCGGCGAGCAGAAGGAACAGCGCCTTCGCCCCGTCCAACGCGGGGGCGAAGCCCGCCGGTTCGGCCAGATCGGCCGCCACGTGCCGAACCCCGTCCGGCATCGGCGCCGACACCTGCGCCGCGTTCCGCGACACGGCCGTCACCTGCTCGCCCGCCTCGGCGAGGGCCTGCGTCAAGGGCCTTCCCACATTTCCGGTGGCTCCGGTTACCACGATCATTTCCAGCTCCAAGTCCGTTGTTCGCTAAGGCAATTGACGCTAGGGCCCGGACTTACTTTCCGTAAGAACATACCCAGAGGTAAGCTCAAGACATGGGGGAAAGTGTGCAGTTGACACAGGGTGGGGCGGACGCTCGGTATGAGGTGTTTCACACCGACTGCCCGGCGCGCGACATGGTCGATCACGTGACCAGTCGGTGGGGCATCTGGGTCCTGATCTCCTTGCGGGGCAACGACCTTCGGTTCTACGAGCTGCGCGACAGCATTCAGGGCGTCAGCGAGAAGATGCTCGCCCAGACCCTGCGCGCACTGGTCAAGGACGACCTGGTCTGGCGGAAGGTCGAACCGACGACCCCGCCCCAAGTCACATACGGACTCACCGAGTTCGGCCGGGATGTCAGCGAGCCGCTGACGGACCTGTTCGACCGGATCACTCGGAGTCTTCCGCCCCGCGACGACCGATAGTCGAAACGCGGGATTCCACAAGCGGCGCGACGGATTCCGTTACACCCTTTGTATGCAAGGAAGTTGGAAAGCTCGGTTCGTCGCTCGTGCGACGTATTTCCGGGAGGTCTCAACTCGGAAAAGACCGATACCCAAACCTGCATTCGATCTTGCCCCCCTCGCAGGGAGTGGACTATACCTGTCGCCACCACCCCGGCCGTGCGTCCTGCCGGGCGGGCACCACCCAGCTCTACAGGCCTTTTCCGACATCGCTCAGCTGATCACCATCGGTGCCGCTGAGGCACCGAAACCAGGACGCGCTCACAGAGAAGTGCGGCAAGCGCATGGCCAATCTGGCCCGGCAGCCGAACATGCAGCAAACCGTTAGAGATCCAATCGATCAGTTCAGTGAGGATGCAGAGATGACCATTCGTGCCGGCTCTCTTGACAGGCGGACGCTCCTGCGCGGGGCGATCGCGACCGCGGCCATGGGTTCGTTCGCCGTTGCGTGTGGCTCCCCCTCCAGCGACGACGGTGACAGCAACGGCTCGAAGAACAAGACGAGCAGCAAGAACCCGTTCGGCGTCGACAAGAACTCCACGGTCGAGGCGGCCATCTTCGACGGCGGCTACGGCACCGACTACGTCGAGTACGTCAACAAGGTCATCGGGGCCCAGATCGCCGGTACCAAGGTCAAGGTCAAGCCGGTCGTCGACATCGCCCCGGAGCTCCAGCCCCGGTTCGTCGGCGGCAACCCGCCGGACCTCATCGACAACTCCGGTGAGGACCAGATCGGGTTCCTCGGCATCCTCGACCAGCTCGAGGAGCTCGACGACCTCTTCGAGGCCAAGACCTACGAGGGCAAGAAGATCGCCGACATCGTCTACCCCGGCGTCAAGGAACCCGGGACGTACAACGACAAGTTCGTCGCGCTCCGCTACGTGATGACGGTGTACGGCGTCTGGTACTCGAAGACGCTGTTCGAGGAGAACAACTGGACCCCGCCGAAGACCTGGGACGAGGCGCTCGACCTCGGCCAGAAGGCGAAGAAGAAGGGCAAGTACCTCTTCGTCCACGGCAAGGAAGCCGCCACGTACTACCAGACGATGCTGTTCGCCTCGGCGATCAAGGAGGGTGGCGACGAGGTCCGGCTCGCTCTGGGGAACCTGGAGAAGGACTCCTGGTCGCACCCGGCCATCCAGGGCGTGCTCAAGGTCATGGAGACCATGGTCAAGGAGAAGATGTTCGTCCCCGGTGGCTCCGGCACCCAGTTCCAGAAGGCGCAGGCGATCTGGAGCAACGACCAGAAGGCGCTGCTCTACCCGTCCGGTGGCTGGATCGAGAACGAGATGAAGGACGCCACCAAGAAGGACTTCCAGATGACCGGCTTCCCGGAGATGACGCTCACCGACAAGCCGAAGCTGCCCTACGAGACGCTGCACGCGGCCTCGGGCGAGCCGTTCATCGTCCCCAAGCAGGGCAAGAACCCGGCAGGCGGCAAGGAAGTCCTGCGGGCCATGCTGTCGGAGAAGGCGGCCGCCAACTTCTCCAAGACGAAGCTGGCCCCGACGGTCGTCAAGGGCACTGTGCCCGCCGACGGCTTCGGCTCATCGGCCCTGGTCTCCCAGACGAAGATGCTCGACGCCGCGGGCGACAACATCTACGACATGCGGAGGTTCGTCGAGGCCTACGGCATGAACACCGACCAACTGGTGCCGTGGAACTCGTTCCTCGCCGGCGACCTCGACGCCAAGGGCCTGACCAGCGCCCTGCAGAAGATCTCCGACAAGGTCCGGGAAGACGACTCCGTCGACAAGATCAAGATCAGCTAGTCCCGCCATGAGTGACACGATCTCCAAATCCGCAGCCGCGAGCGACCGGCCAAAGTCGGCCGCTCGCGGCGAGCGTCCCAAGCGCCGCAAGCTCACTTTCGACCGCGTGACGTTCTTCCTCGCGTTCCTCGGCGTCCCACTGGCCGTCTTCGTGCTCTTCGTCCTGTACCCGTTCGCCCAGGCGATCTTCTGGGGAATGACGAACTGGCGTGGTTTCAGCCCGGATTACGACTTCGTCGGGCTCGACAACTTCGTCAAGATCTTCCAGGACGACGTCTTCCTGAAGGCGTTGGGCAACGTCGCGCTGCTGGCGGCCGTCGTCCCGTTGGTGACGTTGACCCTCGCCCTCGGGGTCGCGGTGGCCGTCACCCTGGGCGGACCCAGCATCGGCCCCGTCCGGGGGATCGGGAACGCCTCCTTCTACCGGATCATCTCGTTCTTCCCGTACGTCGTGCCGGCGATCATCGTCGGCCTGATCTGGGCGCAGATGTTCGACCCGAACGCCGGTCTGGTCAACGGTGTCCTCACCTCGCTCGGTCTCGACCACTTCAAGGAATTCGCCTGGCTGGGCGAGACGTCGACCGCGATGCCGGCCCTGATGTTCGTCTTCGTCTGGGGGCTCGTCGGGTTCTACGCGGTGCTCTTCATCGCCGCGATCAAGGGAGTCCCCGCCGAGCTGTACGAGGCGGCCAGGATCGACGGGGCCGGCCGGTTCCGGATGACGATCTCGGTCACCCTGCCGGCGATCCGGGACAGCGTGCAGACGGCGTACATCTACCTGGGCATCGCCGCCCTCGACGCGTTCGTCTACGTACAGGCGATGCTGCCGAACGGTGGCCCCGCCAACTCGACCCTGACGATCAGTCAGCGGCTGTACCACATGGCCTTCACCAAGCAGCAGTTCGGCCTCGCCACCGCGATGGGCATCGTCCTCGCCGTCGTCACCCTGGTGTTCGCGGCGCTCGTGTTCACCGTCAACCGCCTGACCGGCGGCGGCGAGAACGAGGGCAAAGAGAAAGCACGTGGGTTGAAGTCCCGGCGTGCCGGAGCCAAGGGAGGTGCCCGGTGAGCGCCGTAGCCGCCGCCCGGAAGCCGGTGAGCGACCGGAAGCTGACGAGAGCCGTCGCGGGCAGCGACCGCAGGTTCGCGGTGCTCTCGCACGGCCTGCTGATCCTGTGGTCCGTGATCGTGATCGTGCCCATGCTGTGGGTGGTGCTGTCGTCGTTCAAGTCGACGGGCGAGATCCTGTCGTCACCGTTCGACCTGCCGAACCACTGGCGGGTCGAGAACTACGTGAACGCGTGGACCGACGCGAACATCGGGAAGTTCTTCCTGAACTCGGTGATCGTCGTTGTCTCCGCACTGTTCCTGGTGATGCTGCTCGGCGCGATGTGCGCCTACATTCTGGCCCGGTTCGAGTTCCCTGGACGCCGGCTGATCTATTACCTGATGCTGGCCGGACTGACCTTCCCGGTCTTCCTGGCGATCGTGCCGCTCTTCTTCCAGCTCCAGAACTTCGGGCTGCTGAACACCCGGCCGGGACTGATCCTCACCTACGTCGCGTTCGCGCTGCCGTTCACGGTGTTCTTCCTCTACTCGTTCTTCCGGTCACTGCCGCATGACGTCTACGAGGCTGCGCAGATCGACGGCGCGGGTGAATGGCGGGCGTTCTTCCAGGTGATGCTGCCGATGGCCACTCCGGGCATGGCCGCGGTGGCGATCTTCAATTTCCTGGGACTGTGGAATCAGTTCCTGCTGCCGGTGGCGCTCAACACCGACCAGGACAAGTGGGTGCTGACCCAGGGGATGGCCGCCTACGCGTCTTCGCAGGTGTACGACATCGACTACGGCGCGCTGTTCGCGGCGATCGTGATCACGGTGGTGCCTGTACTGGTCGTATACATCATCTTCCAGCGCAGGATCGCCGGTTCGGTGTCGCAGGGCACCTTCCGCTGACGCCATCTGTCGCGCAACAGGCGTCGGGCCCCGGAGAGACGACTCTCCGGGGCCCGAGCCCTGCGTACGGCGGAGAGAAGCTATTTCCGTCAAGGGCTTGACGCCGGAGACACCTTCAGCGGAGTTTGGAGTTCATAACTTGTACAAGGTCTGGTCACATAGGGTGACGTGGGCCAAGGGACTAAGGGTGGGTCAATGGAGACTCCGGGGTCGCAGTCCTCGCTGCACCGGGCCAATCTCGAGCGGGTCGTACGTGCCGTACGTCTTGCCGGATCGCTCACGCAGGCCGAGATCGCGAGGACGACAGGCCTGTCCGCCGCGACGGTCTCCAATATCGTCCGGGAGCTGAAGGACGGCGGAACCGTCGAGGTCACGCCCACATCGGCCGGGGGCCGCAGGGCCCGCAGCGTCTCGCTGAGCGGGGACGCGGGCATCGTGATCGGCGTCGACTTCGGCCACACCCACCTGCGCGTGGCGGTCGGCAACCTCGCCCACCAGGTGCTCGCCGAGGAGTCCGAGCCGCTCGACGTGGACGCCTCCGCCGCGCAGGGCTTCGACCGGGCCGAAGAGCTGGTCGAGCGCCTCATCGTGGCCACCGGCGTGGACCGCGCGAAGGTCGCCGGTGTCGGGCTCGGCGTGCCGGGCCCGATCGACGTGGAGAGCGGCACGCTCGGCTCCACCTCGATCCTGCCGGGCTGGTCCGGCACCAAGCCCGCCGAGGAGCTCGCCCGCCGCCTCGGCGTGCCGGTGCACGTCGACAACGACGCCAACCTCGGCGCCCTCGGCGAGCTGGTGTGGGGCAGCGGCCGGGGCGTGAAGGACCTCGCGTACATCAAGGTGGCCAGTGGTGTCGGTGCGGGCCTCGTGATCAGCGGGAAGATCTACCGCGGGCCCGGCGGCACGGCGGGGGAGATCGGGCACATCACGCTCGACGAGTCGGGGCCCGTGTGCCGCTGCGGCAACCGCGGCTGCCTGGAGACGTTCACCGCCGCCCGCTACGTGCTGCCGCTGCTCCAGTCCAGCCACGGCACCGACCTCACGATGGAGCGCGTCGTGCGGCTCGCGCGCGACGGGGACCCGGGCTGCCGCCGCGTCGTCGCGGACGTGGGCCGGCACATCGGCTCCGGCGTCGCGAATCTCTGCAATCTGCTCAACCCCAGCCGGGTCGTCCTCGGCGGCGATCTGGCGGAGGCCGGGGAGCTGGTCCTGGGGCCCATCAGGGAGTCCGTGGGGCGCTATGCGATCCCCAGCGCCGGACGCCAACTCTCGGTCCTCCCAGGGGCGTTGGGGGGCCGCGCGGAGGTGCTCGGGGCACTGGCCCTCGCCCTGAGCGAGATGGGTGATTCGATGCTTTTGGACGGGTCCGGTGCGGGTGCTGTGCCCGCAGCTACACCTGCCTTCACTTAGAGAACGCATGACACCGTTGCCAACCCGTTAAGGATTTACTCCTTGACGCTGCGGTTGCGGCCGAGTTGACTTCCAGCCACCTCGGCCGCAACGACGCGGCCTCGTCAGGGAGGTTTCTGAAGTGAACACGCGTATGCGTCGTGCCGCCGTTGCATTCTGTGCCACCGCCATGGCCGCGTCCCTCGCCGCCTGTGGCAGCGCCAAGGAGTCCGGTGGTGAGGGCGACAAGTCCACCGCCAAGAACACCGACGCGCTGAAGATAGGCCTGCTCCTTCCGGAGAACCAGACCGCGCGTTACGAGAAGTTCGACAAGCCCATCATCGAGCAGCAGGTCAAGAAGCTGACGAATGGCAAGGGCAAGGTCCAGTACCTCAACGCCAAGCAGGACGCGTCCGTCCAGTCGCAGCAGATCGACACGATGATCACCAACAAGGTGGACGTGCTGATCCTCGACTCCGTCGACGCCAAGGCCGTCGCGGGCGGTGTGAAGAAGGCCAAGGACGCGGGCATCCCCGTCGTCGCGTACGACCGCCTGGCCGAGGGCCCGATCTCCGCCTACACCTCGTTCGACAACGAGGAGGTCGGCAAGGTTCAGGGCAAGGCCCTGCTGAAGGCCCTGGGCGACAAGGCCAAGCCGAGCAACGAGATCGTCATGATGAACGGTGCCGCCACGGACCCGAACGCCGGCGACTTCAAGAAGGGCGCCCACTCCGTCCTCGACGGCAAGGTGAAGGTCGCCAAGGAGTACGACACCAAGGAGTGGAAGCCGGAGAACGCCAACGCCAGCATGGAGGCCGCGATCTCCGCGCTCGGCAAGGACAAGATCGTGGGCGTCTACTCCGCCAACGACGGCCTCGCCGGCGGCATCATCACCGCGCTCAAGGGCGCGGGCGTCTCCAAGCTTCCCCCCGTCACGGGCCAGGACGCCGAGCTTGCCGGCGTGCAGCGCATCGTGACCGGCGACCAGTACATGTCGGTCTTCAAGTCGTACCCGCAGGAGGCCGAGACCGTCGCCAAGATGGCCGTCTCGATCGCCAAGGACGGCAAGCTCGACAGCTCGCTGGAGACCACCAAGGTCGACAGCGGCACCGAGAAGGGCATCCCCTCCGTGATCGTCCCGGTGGTCTCGCTGACCCAGGACAACATCAAGGACACGGTCATCAAGGAGGGTTACTACACGGTCGACGAGATCTGCACGGCCAAGTACAAGAAGGCCTGCGACAAGATCGGCCTGAAGTAACCCGGGAGCTCCAAGCAGCTTCCCCTGCGGCCCTGACGGGCCCCTGATGCACGTCCGGCGCCCCGCCGCCAACAGCCCCGCAAAGCTCAACGGCCGGGCGCCGGACGGAACACCAACACCCCCCTCATTCTTCTGAGTTCAACCTCCCGCCGGGTATCAGACCTGTGGCGGTGAAGGAGATGGTTCACGTGTCCGCTACGCCCGTGCTGGCGTTGCGCGGGGTCTCCAAGCGATTCGGTGCCGTGCAGGCGCTCACCGACGTAGAGCTTGAAGTCCACGCCGGTGAGGTGGTCGCCCTGGTCGGCGACAACGGTGCCGGAAAGTCCACCCTGGTCAAGACGATCGCCGGCGTGCATCCCATCGATGACGGTGTCATCGAGTGGAACGGCAAGGCCGTCGCGGTCAACCGGCCGCACGATGCCCAGGACCTGGGCATCGCGACCGTCTATCAGGACCTCTCGCTGTGCGACAACATCGATGTCGTCGGCAACCTGTTCCTGGGCCGCGAGATCAAGAAGCGCGGCATCCTCGACGAGGTCGAGATGGAGCGCCGCGCCCAGGAACTGCTCGACACCCTGTCGATCCGGATACCCAGCGTGCGGATCCCGGTCGCCTCGCTCTCCGGCGGTCAGCGCCAGGTCGTCGCGATCGCCCGCTCCATGCTCGGCGAGCCCAAGCTGGTGATCCTCGACGAGCCGACCGCCGCCCTCGGCGTCGAGCAGACCGCCCAGGTCCTCGACCTCGTCGAGCGGCTGCGCGAGCGCGGCCACGCGGTCATCCTCATCAGCCACAACATGGCCGATGTGAAGGCCGTCGCCGACAAGGTCGGCGTGCTGCGGCTCGGCCGCAACAACGGCGTGTTCGACGTCAAGAGCACGTCCCAGGAAGAGATCATCTCCGCCATCACCGGCGCCACGGACAACGCCGTGACCCGTCGTGCGGCACGCGCGAACGTGGAGGCTCAGAAGTGAGCGTCAACAAGCCCGAAGTGAGCGTCACCAAGGCCGACAGGCCCGAGGCCGCCGTGGACGCACCGGGAGCGGCCGCCGGCGCCGCCGTGACCGCCGTCGACCCCCGCCTCCTCGTGCGCGAGCAGGGCTTCGCGGGCTACATCAGCGAGTTCAAGCGCAAGGTCAAGGGCGGTGACCTGGGCGCCATCCCGGTCGTCATCGGCCTGATCGTCATCGGCGCGATCTTCCAGAGCATGAACTCGGCGTTCCTGGGCGCGGAGAACCTCAGCAACATCTTCGTCGCGATGGTCGCCACCGGCATGATGTCGGTCGGCATCATCTTCGTGCTGATGCTCGGCGAGATCGACCTGTCGGTCGGCTCCGTCTCCGGTGTCTCCTCGGCGATCACCGCGGTGCTGAGCGTCACGCACGGCATGAACGAGTGGCTCGCCGTCCTGATCTCGCTCGCCGCGGGCGCGGTCATCGGAGCCCTGCACGGCTTCTTCTTCGCACGGCTCGGCGCCCCGGCGTTCGCCGTCACCCTGGCGGGCCTGCTGTTCTGGAACGGCTTCATGCTCCAGATCCTGGGCTCCAACGGCACGATCAACCTCGACGGCGACGGTGTGGTCGGCAAGCTCACCACGTACTACTTCTCGGACGTCGCCGCCGCCTACGGTCTCGCCGTCGTCGCGATCCTCGGCTACTTCGTGCCGACCTTCCTCGGCAACCGGCGTCGCGAGGCCGCGGGCATCCCGTCCCGGCCGCTCAGCGACATCGTGCTGCGCACGGTGCTGCTCGCGATCGCCGTCTTCGGCGTGGCGATCATCTTCAACCAGTACAAGGGCCTGCCGCTCGCGGTGCTGCTGTTCGGCATCGTCCTCGTCGGCACCGACTTCATGCTGCGCCGCACTTCGTACGGCCGAAAGATCAACGCGCTCGGCGGCAGCGTCGAGGCCTCCCGGCGTGCCGGTATCAACGTCACGGCGATCCGGATCTCGGTCTTCTCCCTCGCGGGCCTGTTCGCGGCGGTCGGCGGCCTCTTCTGGGCCTCCAAGATCGCGGCGGCCAACCAGGGTGCCGGTGCCGGTGACCTCCTGATGAACGTCATCGCCGCGGCTGTCATCGGCGGCACCAGCCTCTTCGGTGGCCGGGGCCGCACCTGGAACGCGCTGCTCGGTGTGCTGGTGATCACGTCGATCCAGTACGGCCTCCAGCTCCAGGGCATCGCCACCCCGATCCAGTACATGATCACGGGCGCTGTGCTCCTCGCCACGGTCGTCATCGACTCGATCACCCGTAAGACCCAGAAGACGGCCGGCCGCGCCTAGCGCCGCTCGGGCGGGCAGGCCCTGACGGCTGCCGGTCACCCTTCTGGCCTCGATCGACTGTGCCCGGTGTCAATGGTGACGCCGGGCACAGTCACGCCGGGACCCGGTGGGATCCGTTCCGTTTCGTGACGAGGGCGTGACGTGGAACGCACGGCCCGCACGCCGTCGCGAGTGACAGAACATTAGAATCGACAGGCCCGGCAAGCTCGACAGCTCAACCAGCTACTCACAGCTCTATCGCAAGGAGGCACGGGTGCCGCTGCTGACCCGCATCACGGGACCGCGCGATCTGGACCGGCTCAGCCTGGAGCAGCTGGACCAGCTGGCAGGCGAGATCCGGACCTTCCTCGTCGACGCGGTCTCCAAGACCGGCGGCCACCTCGGCCCGAACCTGGGCGTCGTCGAGCTGACGATCGCCCTGCACCGCGTCTTCGAGTCCCCCCAGGACAAGGTCCTGTGGGACACCGGCCACCAGTCCTACGTGCACAAGCTGCTCACCGGCCGCAAGGACTTCTCCAAGCTGAAGATGAAGGGCGGCCTCTCCGGCTACCCCTCGCAGGCCGAGTCCGAGCACGACGTGATCGAGAACAGCCACGCCTCCACCGTCCTCGGCTGGGCCGACGGCCTGGCGAAGGCGAACGAGATCCAGGAGCGCGACGACCACGTCGTCGCGGTCATCGGCGACGGCGCCCTCACCGGCGGCATGGCCTGGGAGGCGCTGAACAACATCGCCGCCGCCAAGGACCGCCCCCTCGTCATCGTCGTCAACGACAACGAGCGCAGCTACGCGCCCACCATCGGCGGCCTCGCGAACCACCTGGCGACCCTGCGCACCACGGACGGCTACGAGCGCTTCCTGGCCCGCGGCAAGGACCTCCTGGAGCGCACCCCGGTCGTCGGCAAGCCGCTGTACGAGACGCTGCACGGCGCCAAGAAGGGCCTCAAGGACTTCATCGCCCCGCAGGGCATGTTCGAGGACCTCGGCCTGAAGTACGTCGGCCCGATCGACGGCCACGACATCGAGGCCCTGGAATCGGCCCTCACCCGCGCCAAGCGCTTCGGCGGCCCGGTCATCGTGCACTGCCTCACCGAGAAGGGCCGCGGCTACAAGCCCGCCCTCCAGGACGAGGCCGACCGCTTCCACGGCATCGGCCCCATCCACCCCGACACCGGCCTCCCGATCAAGGCCTCCGGCGCCGACTGGACCTCCGTCTTCGGCGACGAGATGGCCAAGCTCGGCCGCGAGCGCGAGGACATCGTGGCGATCACCGCCGCGATGCTCCAGCCGGTCGGCCTGAAGAAGTTCGCCGACGAGTTCCCCGAGCGGGTCTACGACGTCGGCATCGCCGAGCAGCACGCGGCGACCAGCGCGGCGGGCCTCGCCCAGGGCGGCCTGCACCCCGTCTTCGCGGTGTACGCGACGTTCCTCAACCGCGCCTTCGACCAGCTCCTCATGGACGTCGCCCTGCACAAGTGCGGGGTCACCTTCGTCCTGGACCGGGCCGGCATCACCGGCACCGACGGCGCCTCGCACAACGGCATGTGGGACATGTCCCTCCTCCAGGTCGTCCCCGGCGTCCGCATCGCCGCGCCGCGCGACGCCGACCAGGTCCGCGCCCAGCTGCGCGAGGCCGTCCAGGTCGACGACGCGCCCACCGTCGTCCGCTACTCCAAGGGCGCGGTCGGCCCGGCCGTCGAGGCGGTCGGCAAGGTCGGCGGCATGGACGTGCTGCGCGAGCCGAAGTCCGACAAGCCGGACGTCCTCCTGGTCTCGGTCGGCGCGCTCGCCCCGATGTGCCTGGAGATCGCCGACCTCCTCGACAAGCAGGGCATCACGACGACCGTCGTCGACCCCCGCTGGGTCAAGCCGGTCGACGAGGCGATGGCCCCGCTGGCCGAGCGCCACCGCGTGGTCGTCACGGTCGAGGACAACTCCCGCGTGGGCGGCGTCGGTTCGTCCATCGCCCAGGCCCTGCGCGACGCGGGCGTCGACGTCCCGCTGCGCGACTTCGGCATCCCGCCGCGCTTCCTGGAGCACGCCTCCCGCAAGGAGATCATGGCGGAGATCGGCCTCACGGCCCCCGACATCGCCCGCCAGGTCACGGGCCTCGTCTCCAAGCTGGACGGCCGCTACGAGGAGTCGACCTCGGCCACGGTGGAGCCGGCGCGGGACTGAAATTTCCCGAGTGGCGCGTGGGGTCGGTCGATCCCCCATAAGGGGGCTCGGTCGGCCCCATTCGCATGAATTGGTATGACTCACCCACCCGCCGAGGGCAACTCGTCTCGATCATGTCGGGGACGACGTAGCCAACGGAGGTAGCCGGTGAGCACCCAGCCAGACACGGGCCCGGAGCGGAGCCGCAACGGCCTGTTCAGGACCAAGTCCATCGAGCAGTCCATCCAGGACACCGAGGAGCCCGAGCACCAGCTCAAGAAGACCCTCTCCGCCCTCGACCTCACCGTCTTCGGCGTCGGCGTCGTCATCGGCTCGGGCATCTTCGTCATCACCGGCACCGCCGCCACCGACTACGCGGGCCCGGCGGTCACCATCTCCTTCGTCGTCGCCGCCGTGGTCTGCGCCCTCGCGGCGCTCTGCTACGCGGAGTTCGCCTCGACGGTCCCGGTCGCGGGATCCGCGTACACCTTCGCCTTCGCCTCACTCGGCGAGTTCCCGGCGTGGATCATCGGCTGGGACCTGATCCTCGAACTCGCCCTCGGCTGCGCGACGGTCTCGGTCGGCTGGTCCGGCTACGTCCAGTCCCTCCTGGACAGCTGGGGCATCCCCCTGCCGGCGGCCCTCCAGGGCCCGGGCTCGGGCCACGACGGCTTCAGCTTCAACATCGCCGCGTTCCTGCTGGTCGTCGCCGTGATGACGGTCGTCGTCGTCGGCATGAAGCTGTCGGCGTGGGTGACATCGGTGGTCGTGGCCATCAAGGTCACGGTCGTCCTGATCGTGATCGCGGTCGGCGCCTTCTTCATCAAGTCCAGCAACTACACCCCGTACATCCCGCCCGCCAAGGACACCGAAGGCGGCTCGGGACTCACGGCGACACTCCTGGAAGCGGTCGCCGGGTTCACCCCGCAGAGCTTCGGCGTGATGGGCATCTTCACCGCCGCGGCCGTCGTCTTCTTCGCGTTCATCGGCTTCGACGTCGTGGCGACCGCGGCCGAGGAGACCCGCAACCCGCAGAAGGACGTCCCGCGCGGCATCCTCGGCTCCCTCGCCATCTGCACGGTCCTGTACGTGGCCGTGGCCGCCGTCGTCACCGGCATGCAGAACTACAAGGAGCTGGACCCGGGCGCCCCGCTCGCGGAGGCGTTCAAGTCCGTCGGCCACCCCTTCTGGGCGGGCCTGATCTCCTTCGGCGCGGTCATCGGCCTGACGACCGTCTGCATGATCCTGCTCCTCGGCCAGAGCCGCGTCTTCTTCGCGATGAGCCGCGACGGCCTGCTGCCCCCGGTCTTCAGCGCGGTCCACCCCAAGTTCCGCACGCCGTACCGCTCGACGATCATCCTGGGCCTCCTGACGGCCCTGGTGGCAGGCTTCATCTCCCTCGAGGAACTCTCCAAACTGGTCAACATCGGCACCCTGTTCGCCTTCGTCGTGGTGGCGCTGGGCGTGTTGATCCTCCGCCGCACCCGCCCCGACCTCCCGCGCGCCTTCAAGGCCCCGTGGGTCCCGGTCCTGCCCATCGCCTCGGTGGCGTGCTCGGTGTGGCTGATGCTCAACCTGTCCGTGGAGACGTGGCTGCGGTTCGCGGTGTGGATGGTGGTCGGCGTGGTGATCTACTTCATCTACGGCCGCCGCCACAGCCGCGCGGCGCGGGGCAACGCACAGTAATCACCAGCAGTTCGCCCCGCCCCCGTATGTCCTTCGCAAATGGAACATACGGGGGCGGATAGTTTGGCGCCCATGCTCACCGAGGTGCCCACGTCGCGACTGTACGTATCCGAAGGCCGCGACGGCACCTCGGGCCGCAGACGCACGCGCCACTACTGGCCCCGCCTGCTTCTCTCCCTCACGGCGCTGGCCTGCGTCACCCGCATCCCGTCCTTCACCCACCCGCTCTGGAACCCGGACGAGGGCTATCTCGCCGTCCAGGCAAGGATGTTGGCGCACGGCGGCACGCTCTACGAAACCGTTGTCGACCGCAAACCCCCGCTGGTCCCTTGGCTCTACGAGGCGGTGTTCGCCCTCTTCGGCTCGGACTCGCTCACGCCGGTGCGGGTGTGCGCGGTGGCGGCGCACGTGGCGACGGCGGTGTTCCTGGCGTCACTGGCCCGCGGCCGCTGGGGCGACACGGCGGGCCGCACGGCAGGAGCCCTCTATCTCGTCCTCTCCATCGGCCTGAACCCGGAGGACACGCAGGCCGCGACCTTCGAGGTCTTCATGCTGCCGTGGACCGCGGCGGCGATGTGGTGCGCGGACCGCCGCAGGTGGGCCTGGTGCGGACTGGCGATCGCGGGGGCGTTCCTGTCGAAGCAGACCGGGGGAGCGGTGGTGGTGCCGGTGGTGTGGATGTTGTGGCGGGCGGGGTGGCCGCCAAATGGTGTGCTGCGGTGCGGTATTGGGTTGGTCGCGCCGATCGCGACCGCGGCCCTCGCCACGACCCCCGCGGGCTTCGTCTTCTGGACGGTGACGGGCTCGGGCGCCTACGCCTCGATCTCCGGCTCCGAACTTCACGTCCTTCTACGGGGCTTGACGAACGCGGCGATCCTGTCGGTGGCGGGCGTGGGGGTGCTGCTGCCGATCGCGCGGGTGCTGAGGATTGCGCGGACGGGGTGTGGGGAGCTGTGGTTGTGGCTGGGGGCTTCGGCGGTCGCGGTCCTGGCGGGATTCCACTTTTTCGGCCATTACTACCTGCAACTGGTGCCGGCTGTGGCCCTGTTGGGGACGGCGGCCCTGCAGGTCCTGCCGCGCGAGCGCCTCGTGGGCTCCCTCCTCGTCTCGGCCTGTTCCTGCGCCCTGTTCCTGTCCTGGGGCCTGCTCGCTCCACGCCCCGAACTCGCCCACGTCCAGCACGTCGCGGCGGCGGTCCGTGCGCACTCGGCCCCGGGCGACCGCGTCCTGGTCTGGGGCATGCACCCGGAGACGTACTGGCTGGCGGACCGGACTCCGGCGAGCCGCTTCCTCACGGCGGGGTTGCTGACGAATTTCAGCGGGGGCAGGGACGGGGGCGGGGTGGGGGAGCGCTTCGCGGTGCCGGGCAGCTGGGCCACGTTCCGCTCGGAGATCCGGGACCGGCCACCGGCGATGATCGTCGACGATTCGCGGGGTGAGCCGTATGGGCCGGGGCGGATGCCGTCCCTGCGGCGCGTTCTCGGGGCGTACCGGGAGGTGGCCCGGGTGGACGGGGCGGTGGTGTACGTGCGGGGGTGGGTGACGCTCGTGCATGAGTTACGGGTAGACGGTTCGCGGCCCAACGCATGTCGCCCCCAGTGACTCCACCCGACCGCGCAACTCGCGGTCGGCCGTCACCACCATGCAAGGTTCGACGGATTCGGCGACCACGGCGACGATGTGCGAGTCACCGTCGGTGGGTGCTTCCGAGACACGTACTCCGGGAACGGATGCCACCCCGCGGGCGGCGCCCTCCACGACCAGCACCACCTCGGCCTCCGGATGGTCCCCGGCGTAGTCCGCCAACCGGTCGCGCAACCGGACCGCGGCCGCCCTCCGGTCGCGCCACCAGCCGTCGGGCACGGACCCCACCACATTGGCCCCATCGACCACCACAAGTCCCGCGTTCATGGGGCCAGGGTCCCACGAGAGGTTTCGGACCACCCGATTAAGGTGGAGTGCGTGAACGGCGACTGGCTGGTACGGACACGCGACGGCAGGCTTTGCGTCTATGAGTACGCCCCCGAGGGTGATGCCGTCGGCTGCCGTCTGGAGGGAGGCCCGGACGGGCCGTGGAGCACCGCTCGCACCGTCGGAGGTGAGCAGCGCCTCCTCCGTGGCCTCGCTCTCGCCCAAGGCCCTCATGGCTACGTCCACTTGGTCTCCTGGCGGCCCACCGTGCCCGGAGAAGCGGGGCTGGTGCACGCGACGCATTTCCAGCCCCACCTCGCCGCGCTCGACTGGGCCCCGATCGGCCACCCGAACAAGGAGGGTGACCGCACAGGTCCGCCCGCCGTCGTCGTGGACGCTCAAGGGCGTGCCCATGTCTTCGTGCGCAACCGCGGGGGCGGCCTCAGCATGCGCGTACAGGGGGAGAAGGGCGGCTGGGGCGCGTGGACCGATCTCAAGGGGTCCGGGGTGCGGGGCGAACTCGCCGCAGTGTCGGGGGAGTCGGGTCTGGTGGAGGTGTATGCGGTCACGGCCGACGGGATCGTCTGCTGGAGACAGCGGGAGCCGGGCGCGAAGCCGGTGCATGACGGCGAGGCGTTGTCCGTCAAGGCCCGCGAGCCGAGCCTGACCGCTCTGGCCACGTCCGCGACCCGCAGCACACTCTTCTTCACGGACGAGGACGAGGTGCTGCACGCCTGGCGCGAGGACGAGCAGCCCGTGCCGCTCCTCAAGTCGGCCGGACCGGGCCCGGTCGCGGCCGTACGCTGCGTACTCGATGGCCATGACTGCACGGTTCTCGCGCAGCGCACGACCTCCGGTCGTGTGGCCCTTGCCGCGTATCCCACGGAGCAGGAGTCGGCCGGTGCTTGGTGGGCGGAGTCGGGGCCGGGCCTCCCGGGGGACGCGGAGGTGGCGCTGGCTCTCGATCGCCGGGGCGATGTCACCGCAGCCTCGGCCTCGCCGTCCACGGGGCAGTTGCTCGTCGCGCGACGCAAGGACGAGCCGGGGCTCGCGCTGACGGCCTGGCAGCCGGTCTGAACCGGAGCCCCAGCACCACTGGATGCGGTCGTGCACGGGATCACCGCGCCATGTTCACTGGTTCGTCACTTTATGATGGGACGGCTCGGGGCGCACACAGGTTCGGAACAGATGATCGGTCGCCGCCCCGCGTCAGAGAAGGGGCAGGTCACGTCATGCGGACCAGATCCGGGCGCGGCGCCGCCCGAGACAGAGCGATCGTCGAGACGGACAGTGCGGTGGACGTCCCTCGCGGGGCCGAGGGGCCAGTGGCCGGCCGCTGGCTGGTCCTCGGCAAGGACGGCCGGCTCACGGCCTACGCCCGCACCCGCACCGGGCTGCTGAGGTGGACGGAGCGGCGGCCGGGCGGACCGGACTGGCAGGGGCCCGAGGTCATACCGATCGCCGATCTGACCCACGTGTACGCGGCCCAAGGGGCCGACGCCTACGTCCACTTCGTCGGACGCCGTCAGGTGCGCAAGGGGGACGGGCCGCCCGCGGTCGACGTCGTGCACGCCATCCAGTACCAGACCGGACGCCCCGTCACCGAGTGGCGTTCGTTGGGCAATCCGCACAAGGACCGGGAGAAGGCGGCCCGCTTCGGCATCCCGGCCGCCGCGGTCAGCGCTTCCGGCACCGTGTACGTCTTCGTCCGCAACGCGGGCCGCGGCGTCATGCTGCGCAGGGAGCTGCCCGGCGGCAAATGGGACGGGTGGGCCGACCTCAAGGGCAGTCAGGCCGAGGAGCCGGTGGTTGTGGTCGACCACTCCAACGGTCATGTCGAGGCGATGGTCCCCGGCCCGAACCTCATCATGCGGTGGGCGCAGGAGGAGCCCGACGGGGAAGTCCGACAGCAGCCCGACATCCCCGTCCCGGTGGCTCCCGGCAGCGCCGTGGCCCTGGAGACCGCGCCGGGCCGGACCACGTACTACTGGACCGACCCCACCACCGGCGGGATCGCGGGGCACCGGCCGGGAGGCTGGGTGTACCCGCTGGGCGGAGCGCCCGGCGAGGGGGCGCTGGCCGCGCTGCGCGCCCCGATCGACGGCTACGACTGCACCGTACTGGCCCATCGCGACGTGGACGGGCAGGTCATGCTGGCCGCCTTCGGCACGGAGAACGAGCAGGCTGGCCTCTGGTGGTCGGCGACCGGTGAGGGCTGCGTGGGCGCTCCTGCCCTTGCGTGCGACGCGTTCGGGCGGGTGGTGCTCGGCATGATCGGCGCGGACGGCGGTCTGCACATCGCGCGCCAGACCGCCGAGTCCGGCCTGCGCCTCGCGCAGTCGCAGCGGGCCTGATCGCAGGGGCGGCGGGGGAGGGTCAGCCGGAGGTTCCGCCGGTGGCCGGGGACTTCTTCGCCGACTCGGGGATCTCCTTGTCCGCGCGCAGCGCCTTCCACAGCTCGTTCGCCTGCGGCTCCGCGGCCACGACGCGATTGCGGTCTTGTTGGTCGTAGGCCACCGGCAGCATGATCGTCTCCATGGAGCCGGGATCCAGGCCGTTCATGCTGCGCGCGAAGTCGGCCAGCTTGGTCAGCGAGGAGAGGCCGGAGTCCGTCGTCATCGACTCGGTCAGATTGTCCGCGATCTTGTACGCCTTGGTGGGACTCCCCAACAGGTCCTGCTTCTTTATCTCGGACAGCAGGGCGATCATGAACTTCTGTTGCAGTCCGATGCGGCCGAGGTCGCTGCCGTCGCCGATGCCGTGCCTGGTTCGGACGAACGCCAGAGACCGGGTTCCGTCCAACGTGTGTGTGCCGGCTTCCAGGTCGAGGCCGCTGGACTTGTCGTGGATGGCCTTGTCGACGGTGACGGGCACGCCGCCGATCGCGTCCACGAGGCCCTTGAAGCCGGCGAAGTCGATCTCCACGAAGTGGTCCATGCGTACGCCGGACATCTGCTCCACCGTCTTGACCACGCAGGCCGGACCGGCCGCGGAGTAGACGGAGTTGAACATCACGCGCTTCGCGGACGGCAGAGTGGAGCCACCGTCCGTGGTGCACTCGGGCCGGGTGACGAGGGTGTCGCGCGGGATGCTGATGGCGACGGCCTGCTGACGGCCCTCGGGTATGTGCATCACGAGGGCGGTGTCGGAGCGGGCGCCGGAGACCTTGCCGGTGCCGAGCGAGGCGTTGGCGCCGGAACGTGAGTCGGAGCCGAGCACCAGGATGTTCTGTCCCGAAGTGGGCAGCTTCTCGGGCCTGTTGGTGCCGATGGCCTTGTCGAGATCCACGCCCTTCAGGTTGCCGTTCAGGTTGCTGTAGAGCCAGTACCCCGTGCCGCCCGCGGCCAGGAGCACGACGACCAGGGCCAGCAGGATCCAGCGCCATACGCGGCGTCGTCGCGCGGGCTTGCCCCTGCGGCGCCCGGGCGCGCGCCTTGATCTGTGGGTCTGCTGCGGCTCCGTCAGGGCGTGCGTCATGCCGCGGTGTCCTCTCTCGCAGGTGGCTCGGTGCAAGGAGGCACCGACCCGGGTGATGACGGGTGGGGAGGCCACGAGTGGGGGGAGGGGCAGGCCGCGGGGCCGACCGGCGGGCCGTGCTGTGCCCGAACTATAGACCGACTCCGAACTTTTTGTTTTGTGGAGAGGCTTCTAACTCCTGTTGACAGATGTGTGATGACTTAGTGAAGATGTGCGCGACATCTGTGAGGCTGAATCGGTCTTTCGATGATCAAATCCGGCTATCTATTGCCGGTTAGTGAGTGGTCGCGGTTTTCGAGCCGGGGGGCACAAGGGCGTGCGACCGCTGGGGCTCGTTCTCGGCTCAATGCCGGGCGAGAAGGGGAGGGTGGGAGTGCGATCTCTGCACGCCCTTGAAGGGCAGCGCTGGTGACAATCGTTTCGGAACCCGCCGTCCACCAGGCTTCGCCTCGAATCTCGGTCGGACCGGCGCAGCACACGCCTGCCGTTCCCACGGGGGCATCGGCATCCGGGGAGCACTCCGACGTCTACGTCGAGCCCGGTGTCACGCCGCTGGCTGCCCGTGAGGCGAACCGCAGAGCGGTTACCTCGCTGCTCGACGCCGCGGGTGTGGCCCACTTCGCGGTGCGCGGCACCTCCGACCACGGCACTGTCGTGGCCGTAGCCGAGCACGACCGGGAGCGGGCCCTCGGTGCCGTCTTCCGGGGCCTCGGCCAGTATCCCGGCCACCTGAGCGTGGTGAATCCGGACGCCCTTCGCCCGGCCAAGCCCGTCTCCTCGCGAGACCCGAAGGCCTGGCGCGACGTCTCCGGTGCCCGCGTGCTGAACGTGAGTTGGTACCGCACCGACCTAGGTCGGCATCTGCTGCTCGGTCACGAGTACGGCTGCGCCATCGAGTTCTGGCAGCAGCGTGGCACGTACCTCGTCGCGCCCCGCGCCAACCGGGCCACCTGGGCCGTTGCGGCGGACGGCACGAACGTGCTGGGCGCTGCCCGTCTGTTCAGCCGTTTCGTCTCCGACTGGACCGACCCGAACCTCGCGCCGCCGCTGCCCACCCGGCCCGAGTTCCTGGTGAACTGCGCCGACGACATCGCCTTCCCCATCGACGCCGTTTACACGTGGGTCGACGGCAACGACCCCGCCTGGCAGCGTCGCAAGGCGACCGCGAAGGGCGAGGCGTACCACGCGGAGTCGGCCAGCGACGCGCGCTTCATCAGCCGGGACGAGCTGCGCTACTCGGTGCGCTCCCTGCACCTGTTCGCGCCCTGGATACGCAACATCTACATCGTCACCGACGACCAGGTGCCGGAGTGGCTGCGCGAGGATCTGCCCGGCCTGCGGATAGCCGACCACCGGGAGATCTTCCGCAACCCGGCGGACCTGCCGACGTTCAACTCGCACTCCATCGAGAGCCAGTTGCACCACATCGAGGGGATCGCCGAGCACTTCCTCTACTTCAACGACGACATGTTCATGGGCCGGCCCGTCGCCCCGCACGCGTTCTTCACGCCGACCGGAGTCGCGCGCTACTTCCCCTCGCGCAACCGCATCCCCCAGGGCCCGGTCGCTCCGACCGACACACCCGTCGACGCCGCCTGCAAGAACAACCGCGCCCTGCTGCGCGAGCGTTTCGGCCGGGTCATCACGCAGCCCATGGAGCACATCCCGTACGCCCTGCTCAAGTCGGCCATGGACGAGGCCGAGCGGGACTTTCCCGAAGCCTGGGCGCGCACCTCGGCCAGCCGGTTCCGTGCGATCACGGACCTCTCGCCCACCTCGTCGTTCGCGCTCTACTACGCGGCGCTCACCGGCCGCGCCCAGCCGGGCTCGATGCCCTTCACCTATCTCCAACTGGCCGTGCCCGACCTGGCGGATCGTTTGCAGCGGCTCCTGGACGGCAGGAACCAGGACTCGTTCTGCCTCAACGACGCCTTCTCGACCCCCGAGGACATCGAGGCCCAGCAGGAACTCCTCGACGGATTCCTCACCTCCTACTTCCCCACGCCCAGCCCCTACGAGCGATGAGACGGAGTTCATGACGTGGCAGATCAGACGTCGCTGAGCTCCGCGGCCCACGTATACCGGCGGCTCGTCCCGCAGCCCGTGCGCTCCGTCGCCACCACGACGGTTCCCAGACGGGTGCGGCGCAAGCTCCAGAGTTCGCTGGCGCAGACCCTCCGCCGCCGCGAAGCGCGCCTCCACCGGCGTGCGCTGCGGCGCGTCCGCAGAGTCGAACTGGGCCGCTCCGAGCGCCGGGTCGCGGCACCGGACAGCCGTATCGGGCACGTGCACACCGGGCTCACCTTCGACCTGGCCCGCAGGCTCGACCTCGACCTCGTCACCCACGCGCTGGACGCGGCCGAGATTCCCTGGTTCGCGGTCCCGGCCCTCGACGACCGGCGTATCGCGCTCGCCGTGGACCAGCGGGACAAGGGAGCGGTGCGCCGCGCCCTGCGCGCCCTGCTGGAGGAGCACACCGGGTACGTGGTCTCGGTGTCGCCGGCCAACAGCGACACACAGACGATTCCCGGCAGCCACGTGAAGGCGTGGAAGCACTTCGGCAAGGCACGCGTCGTCCGCCTCGTGTGGCTGCGCACCGATCCGACCGAGAACCTGTGGCTCGGCGACGACCAGGGCATCGAGATCGAGTTCTGGACCCGCAACACCGACCTGCCCCAGGAACGGCTCGTCGGTCCACGGCCCAACCGGGTTCAGCGGGCCGTGCCCGCGGACGCGCACGGCATCGAGATCGGCCTCGACCGACTGAGCGGCTACTGCGACATCGACGGCGCCATGGAGCCGACGATCACGCTGGAGCACTTCGACGTGCCGAGGCTGGAAGAGATCACTTTCCCCGTCGACGCCGTCCTGCTCTGGCAGCACCCCACCCCGTGGGGCGAGGAATTGCTCAGGGCGGCCCTGCGTTCCGTGCACCAGTACGCACCGTGGATCGACGTCGTTCACGTGGTCGCCCAGGCGCCCGTGCCCGATTGGCTGCACTCCGACGACAGGCTCAGCATCGTCCCGGCAGGCCCCGCCGCCGAGTGGCAGATGCATCAACTCCCGGATGTCGCGGAGCACTTCGTGCTGCTGCGCCCCGGTGCCCTGTTCGGCCGGCCGGTGCGCCCCTTCGACTACTTCAGCCCGCATGGCGTCACCCGCCCGCGCCGGGGACGGTGGACGGCCGAGGAATCGTTCGCCCCCTGGACCCGGGCCGCGTACACGGCAACCGGGAGTGTCACAGCCCACGGCTACGCGGGCGGCCCACAACCCCATCGCTGCACCACCTTCGAGCGCCTCACGCAGTCGGCTCCCGCGCCACTGTCGCTCTTCGACGGGCAGACGGTTCCAGCGGTCCCCGGTGGCCATCCGCTGGACAGCGTGCTCCATCACATCGGATACACGTCCGCGATCGCCGACCCTTCCGGTGAGGCGTCCACGGCGCTGCATGCGGCCCTGCCCGGCATCGACCTCCGCCTGGAGCGACTGCTCGTGCGCCGGGACACCCAGCAGATCCAGCTCTACGGTCTTGGCGACCAGCGAGCCCTGGGCCAGGGCGGAACCGAGGCCGTTGTCCGCTTCCTGCGCCGCTACTACCCCGTCCGCAGCATCTTCGAGCGCGGGGCTTCGAGGGAGTCGGACAACCAGTCGTGAGCATGGGAAATCCCGAGGCGTCCGCGGTCGTCGGGGCGTACCGCACCCTTGTCCCGAGCGGGCTGCGGCGCCGGATCGCGCGCCGTGTACCGATCCGTCTGCGGACAGGACTCAAGCAGCTGTTGCGCCATGCGACAGCCGTGACCCTGCTGGCCCGCGCCCTGCGCGCCGCGCGGGCGCGCCGGCGCTGGCCGCATCTGTTCAACGCGCAGGAGCGGCTCGCCGTCCTGGCCGGACACAGCAGACACGTCGCACTTGTGCGCCCCACGGTGTCACCACTCGGACTGCGTGAGGCCAACCTCGAACTCGTCTCGACCCTGTTCGAGGAGGAGGGCGTCGACTACTTCGCGATCCGTGGTGAGTCGGACTACCGCTCGTGCCTCGCCGTCGCCGAGGCGGACCGCGACCGGGTGGCTCGGGCGCTGAGCCGCAGCATCGCCACCGGACCCGTCTATGTGACCGCCTGCCGCGGCGACGTCGAGGTGGGCCGTCGGGCCCTGTGCGGATCCGGTCGTGCCCGCCAACTCGTGGGCAGAGCGGAAGTGCTGCGTGTCGGCATGGTGTGGAGCGATCCCGCCGCGTCCCTGGTCATCGGCCTCGCCCACGGCTGCGACATCGAGTTCTGGAAACTGCAGGAAGGCCGGCTCGTTGCGCCGAGGCCCAACCGCGTCACCGACGACGTGGCCTTCGACGAGCCCCGTGTCGTCGTGCCGGTCAGCAGGCTGACCGGCTTCGCGGCGCTGCACACCCGCCGCACCCGCTCGGTGCGCACCATCGCACCGTGCGCCGACGCACTGCCCGAGGACGTCCGCTTCCCCATCGACGTGGTCTACACGTGGGTCGACGGGGACGACCCTGAGTGGCAGCATCGCCGGGCCGTGTACGGCGAGGGCGGCTATCACACGGAATCCGCGAACGCCGCCCGCTACATCAGCCGGGACGAACTCCGCTACTCGCTACGCGCGTTGGAGCAGAACGCCCCTTGGGTGCGCCATGTCTATCTGGTGACGGACCGTCAGCGCCCCGGCTGGCTCAATGAACGCCATCCGCGGATCACCGTGGTCGACCACTCGGAGATCTTCCACGACTCCGCTGCCCTGCCCACGTTCAACTCCCATGCGATCGAGAGCAGGCTGCACCACATCAAGGGCCTGTCCGAGCACTTCCTCTACTTCAACGACGACATGTTCCTCGGGCGTCCGGTCACCCCGACCGACTTCTTTCTGTCGAACGGCATGACCCGCACCTTTCTGTCGCCGTCCCAAGTGCCCCGGTGGGAGCGGACGCTGGGTGACCGGCCGGTCGACGCGGCCGGGAAGAACAACCGCAGACTGCTGCTGGACAACTTCGGCTCGGCCATCGTCCAGAAGATCCGGCACGCCCCCTATGCGCTGCGGCGCAGCGTGCTCCAGGAGATCGAGACGGAGTTCGCGGAGGCGCACCGGGAGACGTCCATGAGCCGGTTCCGCAGCGCGGACGACATCTCCATCCCGTCGTCGCTGTACCACTACTACGCCTACTTCACCGGTCGAGCGATCCCCTCCGAGATCACCTTCGCCTATCTCGACCTGGCCAGGCCCGAGATACAGCGGCGGCTCGGCATCCTGCTCGCCCGCCGTGACCGGCAGGCCTTCTGCATCAACGACACCCTGTCCGACGGCCGCGACGTGGTCCGGCAGACCGCGATGCTCAGCAGCTTCCTTCGGGCGTACTACCCCGTACCAAGTCCGTTCGAGCGCAAGGAGGACGAGGTCCGATGAAGATCTCCTTCCTCATCAACAACATCTACGGCATCGGCGGCACCAACCGCACGGTCATCAATCTCGCGGAGGCGCTGGCCGTCCACCACGACGTGGAGATCGTCTCGGTGTTCCGGCGTACGACCGCGACCAAGTTCGAGATCTCTCCACGGATCACCGTCCGCGCCCTCGTCGACCTGCGCCCCGGCTCCGCGGACCACACCGCGGCCGGTGGTAAGGAGCCCAGCGAAGTGGTGCCGCGCCAGGAGGAGTTCTACGCGCAGTACAGCAAGTTCACTGACGCCCGCATCATCCGCGACCTGGAACGCACCGACGCCGACGTGGTCGTGGGCACCCGGCCCAGCCTCAACCTGTTCGTCGCCGGGTACACCCGCGACAGCGCGCTGCGCGTCGCCCAGGAGCACATGACGCACCTGGGTATCCCCGCTGCGGTACGCGCCGAAATGGCCCGGGTCTACCCGCGGCTCGACGCCATCACCACGGTCACCGAGGCCGACGCCCGCTCGTTCATGGAGAACACGCCGATCCCCGGCATCTCCGTCGTCGGCATCCCCAACAGCGTGCCCGAGCCGTCCGTACCGCCGTCCGACTGTACGCACAAGGTCGTGGTCAGCGCCGGACGCATGCACCACATCAAGCGGTACGACCTGCTGATTCGGGCCTTCGGGGAACTCGCCGACGAGTTCCCCGACTGGCAACTGCGCATATACGGCGACGGCGGCGAGGCCGGCAAGCTCCGCACCTTGGTCTCGGAACTGGGCCTGGCTGGGCGGGCGTTGTTGATGGGCGGCTTCTCACCGATCGATTCGGAGTGGGCCAAGGGATCCATCGCGGCTGTCACTTCCAGCGCGGAGTCGTTCGGTATGACGCTGGTCGAGGCCATGCGCTGCGGACTGCCCGTGGTGTCCACCGACTGCCCGGTCGGACCGCGCGAAATTCTCCACCCGGGGGAGGACGGCTTTCTCGTGCCCAATGGGCAGGTCGAGGGCATTGTCTGGGGGCTCCGCCGACTCATGTCCGATGAACCGCTGCGCCGCGCCATGGGCTCCGCCGCCCTGCGCAACGGAGCCAATTACGACCCGTCCGCCGTGGCAGCCCGCTACGTCTCGCTGTTCGAGGAGGCCGCCCGCAAGCGAGCCGCCGCCCAGCGGGGCTACCGGCCCCCGGCGTCGGCCCGCCGCGTCGGCAGCGGCGTTCGCACCGTGCCGCCGGTGACGCTGGGCGCGGCCACCGTGGACGTCACCACCGATGACACGGGCTGGCTGCGTTTTTCGGCCGATGGTCCCGGGGAGGGCCGCCGCCGCTGGCAGTTCACGCTGCGCCACAAGCCGTCGGACGGTGAGCGCCGCCCCGATCTCCCCTTGCGCACCTCGCGCAAGGATCTGGACAACGGTGCGACCCGATATTCCGCCGCGCTCACGCCGTCCGCCTTCGACGCCCTCGGCGACGGGCGCTGGCAGGTGACCATGAGCGCTCCCAATGTCGCCCCCGTGCACATGAAGGCCGGAGTCCGGGACACCCGTGCCCTGATCGACGCGCGCGCCCGCGTGATCGACCGCCCGCCCACCGGCCCCATCGCCTGGAATCTCCCGTACGCCCAGCCCAACGGCAGGCTCATGCTACGGACCGTGCTGCGTGAGGAGCACGTCGAGTGCACCGAAGTCGCTGTCGACGCCGACACGATCGCCCTGCGCGGTGTGCTGTGCGGCGGCCTCCGGATAGAGCCCGGCGCCCAGTTCGTCGTCAGCCGCCGTGGCCGGCATGTGCGCAATGTTGCCGTGCAGGTAGGAATCCTTGGCCGGCAGTCGTTCCGGGCCGAGGTGCCGTTGCGTCACGTCGTCGATCTCCGTCTGGAGCGATGGGAGGACTGGGACTGGTGGCTGCAGCCCGATCCGTACGACCGGCGCAAGGTGCGCGTCTGTCATCTGCTGGAGGACTTCCACGACGTGAAGAGCGCCTACGTCTATCCGTCGGTCCCGCTCGCGGGGGAAGAGGCCTCGGAGTTCGCAGTCGTCCATCCGGCGCGCCCTGTGTGGGTGCGGCCGTACTGCTCGGCGTCGGGGGCCATGGCCATGAACGTGGTGGACCGATGACCCGCACGACGGCCCACGCGGCCCGCAACCACCACCGACCGCTGTCGATCCCGACGACCGAGGAGGCCCGATGACCGCCCCGGAGACCTCGCCGCCCCGTTCCGTCCTGCACATCGTCGCCCATCAGGACGACGACCTGTACTTCATGAACCCCGACCTGGTGCGCTCCCTGCAGGACGGCGACGATGTCACGACTGTGATTCTCACCGCGGGAGAGGGCGACGGCATCAACGTCGACACCGAGGAACCGCAACGCAAGGCCGTGGCACCGGACTTCGCTCGCTACAGCACCGAACGCGGGTGCGGTCTGCGCTCGGCGTACGCCAGGATGGCGACGGGCGACCGCGACCGTCCCTGGCACCGCGAGGCGGTGGAGGTCGTACCCGGGTTCGTTGTGGAGCGGTTCACCCTCGTTGGCCACGCCTCCGTGTGTCTGTACTTCTTCCAGCTGCACATGGGCGCACCCACGGAGCGGGGCAGCCGCACCAGGCTGCACGAGCTGTGGGAAGGGGCGCTGCGTACCCAGCGCACGCTGCCCGTGCACGGCGGGGTCGTGACCGAGGCTCAGCACATCACCCGCGAACAGGTCATCGGCGGACTCACGGCATTGCTCGGCCGCATCCGGCCGACCACCGTCCGCACCATGGACCCCGACCCCGAACACGACGGTGGCAAAACGGAGTTCGTCTGTTCCGACCACGTCGACCACACGACGACCACCCAGTTCGCTCTCGCGGCACTCACTCGGCACCGCGAGGCCGGACACACCATCGTCGTCGAGCACTACCGCAGCTACGCGAACCGCTTCTGGGGCTACAACCTCGACTCGGACGCGGTGACGGAGAAGGGCGAGTACCTGGCGACGTACAGCGGTCTCGACGCCCCCGACGTCTGCCGGCACGGCACCTGTCACACCTGCGGTGACCGGCAGTTGGGACCGGATCCGTTCCGCAGCACACACATGATGAGCGCCGCCTACCGGTACTCGCCGACCACCGGGTGGCTGCGGCTCGGCCCGGGCGGCCGGCTCAACGCCTTCGGAGTGCTGGGCGGCAGGCTTGCTTTCTGGACGGAGACCGGGCCGGCGAGCGGCGAGTGGAAGGGGCCGTTCGTGCTCGGTGAGGGCTGGGTGGCGCCCACCCTGGCTGTTGCCGGGCTTCCCGGTGGACCCGCGGAACTCGCGGCCCTGCGCCGCCAGCACGTCATCGGCAGCGGAGTCACCGTCGACGTCGTCCACACCACCCAGGACCAGGACGGCAACGGATTCAGCGGCTGGCAGAGCCTGGAGAACCCCGACTGGGCGCACGGCGACGCGCGCCGCCAGCGGGAGTTGGGCGTGCCGCACGCTGCAGTCGACGCGGCCGGCCGACTGTACGTCTTCTGCCGTGACTTCGACCAGGGCATCAGCGTGCGCCGCAGGGAGACGGACGGTACCTGGGGGCCGTGGGAGAGTATCGGCGGCAGCTTCGTTCAGGACGCGGGCATGGCCGTCGCCACCGAGCGCGGCACCGTGGAGTTGTTCGTGCCGGGCAAGACCTCGGTCTGGCGCTGGCACCAGACCGAACCGGGAGGCCCGTTCCTGCTGGACGACACCCTCAAGACGGGGCGGCCGGCGACCGGCGGGCTCTCGGCGGTCGATTCCGGAGACGGTCGCACCTGCCTGTATTTCCGGGAGGCCGGGACCCAGCAGATCATGGCCTACCGGCAGCACGCCGACGGTCGCTGGCCCGGTTCGGGGGCGGGGCTCGGCGGCCATGGGGGCACCGGCGCGGTGGCCGCACTGTGGGCCCCCGAACGCGGGGCACGCGAGGCCTTCTTGGCGCATCGCGGTAGCCGGGGCCGAGTGGTCGTTTCCATGCCCGACAGGGACAAGGACGTCTCTGGTACGCACTGGCGGGAGTCGGGGGAGATGTTCGCGAACGCCCCGTCGATGGCGTACGACGCGTCCGGGGCGTTGGCCGTCGCGGTCATCGGCCTGGACGGCCGACTGCGGGTGCGGCGCCAGCTGGCACCCAGGGCAGGGAGCCCGCTGGGGCCGTGGAGTTCCTGACGTAGAACGTTCGTATGGCGTTCATGCGCCCTGTATGCGCACAATCCCACCATTGGTGGCGTCCTGGACACCAGGGGGAAAATGTCACGCAGACGATGGGTGAGCTGTGTCGCCTCCGCGGCCATGGGGCTCATCGTGATCATCGGAGTGCTGGTCGCGATGCCTGGCGACAAGGGCTTCACCGCCGCGCAGCGGCCGACCGTGCGGGTCATCCACTACAACCTGTGCGGTGCGGCGGCGCACTGCCCGTGGAACGCGGGCGGGAGCGGCGTCGGAACGTCGATCGCACGCCTCGCGCGGAGCGCGGCCCGGTATCGGCCGGCCCTGATCACCGTCAACGAGATCTGCCTGACCCAGTACGCACAGCTCAAGAAGAGGCTGGCGAAGGCGGGTTGGACGATGGACGGTACGTACGCCTCCTCGCAGGACAACGTACCGGCCTGCGGAAGCAGCGGACGGTTCGGTACGGCGGTGCTCAGCCGCGGGAACGTCCCGGACGGACAACAGGACTACCGTCGCTTCCGGCACACCGGCGGTGAGACCTATACCAACGGAGGCCGCACCGTCCTGGTCCGTAGGGGCCTGCTCTGCGCCCACACCAAGGCCCACGGCAGGCGCATCGTCGCGTGCACGGCGCACACATACTCCAAGGCCCCCGAACAACTGCGGGAGATCAGGGACTGGACGAGTGCATTGCCCAGGAACGTGCCCGTCGTGCTCGCCGGAGATCTGAACCTGCCGCCGGACGCGCAGGCGCTGTCCTGGCTCACGTCCCGGTTTGTCGAGGCGGACCGGGCGGACAGCGAACCCACCGCCGGAGGGCGGAAGATCGACTACCTTTTCGCCGGGCAACGGCACGTACAGTCCTGCGGCGCCGACGCCGTGAAGTATCGCGAGTCCGACCACGCGATGCTGAAGGGATGGTTCAGGACGAGGTGAGCCCCCCCCGGACAGAAAACTGTGGCGGCTACCCACGAACCATTCGTAGGTAGCCGCCACAGTCACATCCGACGCGCACCGTGCGTCACAACCGCACCGTCACGTCAGCAGCACACCGCCGTTACGCCGGAACCGAAGCCACCCCGGCCTCCAGGAACTTCTTCCCGTTGACCCGCTCCGAGACGCCCGCCCGGTCCAGGTACGGAGTGATTCCGCCCAGGTGGAAGGGCCAGCCGGCACCCGTGATCAGGCACAGGTCGATGTCCTGGGCCTCGGCCACGACGCCCTCGTCGAGCATCAGGCCGATCTCCTGGGCCACCGCGTCGAGGACGCGGTCGCGGACCTGGTCCTCGGACAGGACGACATCGCCCTGCTTGAGGAGCGCCGCGACCTCCGGGTCCAGCTCCGGCTTGCCGGAGTCGTAGACGTAGAAGCCGCGCTTGCCCGCCTTGACGACGGCCGCGAGGTTCGGGGAGACCGTGAAGCGCTCCGGGAAGGCGCGGTTGAGGGTCTCCGAGACGTGGAGACCGATCGCCGGGCCGACCAGCTCGAGCAGGACCAGCGGGGACATCGGGAGGCCGAGGGGCTCGACCGCCTTCTCCGCCACCGCCACCGGCGTGCCCTCGTCGATGACGTTCTGGATCTCGCCCATGAAGCGGGTCAGGATGCGGTTGACCACGAACGCCGGGGCGTCCTTGACCAGGACCGCCGTCTTCTTCAGCTTCTTGGCCACGCCGAACGCTGTCGCCAGCGCCGCGTCGTCCGTCTGCTCGCCGCGCACGATCTCCAGGAGCGGGAGGATCGCGACCGGGTTGAAGAAGTGGAAGCCGACCACGCGCTCGGGGTGCTTCAGCTTGGAAGCCATCTCGGAGACCGAGAGGGACGACGTGTTCGTCGCGAGGATCGCGTGCGCCGGGGCGACCGCCTCGACCTCCGCGAACACCTGCTGCTTGACGCCGATCTCCTCGAAGACCGCCTCGATGATGAAGTCCGCGTCGGAGAAACCGGAAGCCTTGTCGAGGACGCCGGAGACGAGGCCCTTCAGGCGGTTCGCCTTGTCCTGGTTGATGCGGCCCTTGCCGAGCAGCTTCTCGATCTCGGCGTGGACGTAGCCCACACCCTTGTCGACGCGCTCCTGGTCGATGTCCGTGAGGACGACCGGGACCTCCAGGCGGCGCAGGAACAGCAGGGCCAGCTGCGAGGCCATCAGGCCCGCGCCGACCACGCCGACCTTCGACACCGGGCGTGCCAGGTTCTTGTCCGGCGCGCCCGCCGGGCGCTTCGCGCGCTTCTGGACGAGGTTGAACGCGTAGATGCCCGCGCGCAGTTCGCCGCCCATGATCAGGTCCGCGAGGGCCTGGTCCTCGGCGTCGAAGCCGGCCTGGAGGTCACCGGACTTGGCGTTCGCGATGATGTCCAGCGCGCGGTACGCCGCCGGGGCAGCGCCGTGCACCTTGCCGTCGGCGATGAACTTGCCGCGCGCCACGGCCTGGTCCCAGGCCTCGCCGCGGTCGACGTCCGGGCGCTCGACCTTGACGTCGCCCTTGAGGACCTGAGCGGTCCAGAGGAGGGACTGCTCGAGGAAGTCCGCGCCCTCGAAGAGTGCGTCGGCGATGCCCAGCTCGTAGACCTGCTTGCCCTTGAGCTGCTTGTTCTGGTTGAGGCTGTTCTCGATGATGACCGAGACGGCCTTGTCCGCGCCGATCAGGTTCGGCAGGAGCGCGCAGCCGCCCCAGCCGGGCACGAGACCGAGGAAGACCTCGGGGAGGGAGAAGGCCGGGAGCGCCTGAGAGACGGTCCTGTAGGAGCAGTGGAGGCCGACCTCTACGCCGCCGCCCATCGCCGCGCCGTTGTAGTACGCGAACGTGGGGACCGCGAGGGCGGAGAGGCGCTTGAAGACCTCGTGGCCGCCCTTGCCGATGGCGAGCGCGTCGTCGTGCTTCTTCAGCAGCTCGACGCCCTTGAGGTCGGCGCCGACCGCGAAGATGAACGGCTTGCCGGTGACGCCGACGCCGACGATGTCGCCCTCGGCGGCCTCCTTCTCCACCTGGTCGATCGCCGTGTTCAGGTTGGCGAGCGAGGCCGGGCCGAAGGTGGTCGGCTTGGTGTGGTCCAGGCCGTTGTCCAGCGTGATGAGGGCGAACTTGCCCGCACCGTACGGGAGATCGAGGTGACGGACGTGCGCGGACGTCACTACCTCGTCGGGGAAGAGGGCCGAGGCGCCCTTCAGGAGCTCAGCGGTGGTGGTGCTCACTTGTCGCCTCCGGCGTCCTTGTGGTGCGGGTTCTCCCAGATGACCGTGGCGCCCATGCCGAAGCCGACGCACATGGTCGTGAGGCCGTAGCGGACCTCCGGCTGCTCCTCGAACTGGCGGGCCAGCTGCGTCATCAGACGGACGCCGGAGGAGGCGAGCGGGTGGCCGTACGCGATGGCGCCGCCGTACTGGTTGACGCGCGCGTCGTCGTCCGCGATGCCGTAGTGGTCCAGGAAGGCCAGGACCTGGATGGCGAACGCCTCGTTGATCTCGAAGAGGTTGATGTCCTCGATCGACAGGCCGGCCTTCGCGAGGGCCTTCTCCGTCGCCGGGATCGGGCCGTAGCCCATGACCTCCGGCTCCACGCCCGCGAAGGCGTAGGAGACGAGGCGCATCTTCACCGGGAGGTTGTTCTCGCGGGCGAAGTCCTCGGACGCGATGATCGAGGCCGTCGCGCCGTCGTTGAGACCGGCCGCGTTGCCGGCCGTGACGCGGCCGTGCGTGCGGAACGGGGTCTTGAGGCCCGCGAGGCTCTCGAGCGTCGTGCCCGGGCGCATCGGCTCGTCGGCCGTGACCAGGCCCCAGCCGGTCTCGCCGACCTCGGCGTTGGTGTTGCGGACGGAGATCGGGACGAGGTCCTGCTGGATCTTCCCGTTCGCGTACGCCTTCGCCGCCTTCTCCTGCGAGCGCACGGCGTACTCGTCGGCGCGCTGCTTGGTGATGTGCGGGTAGCGGTCGTGCAGGTTCTCGGCGGTCATGCCCATGAACAGCGCCGACTCGTCCACGAGCTTCTCGCTCACGAACCGGGGGTTCGGGTCGACGCCCTCGCCCATGGGGTGGCGGCCCATGTGCTCGACACCGCCCGCGATGACGGCGTCGTACGCGCCGAACGCGATGGAGCCCGCGGTGGTGGTGACGGCCGTGAGGGCGCCCGCGCACATGCGGTCGATGGAGTAGCCGGGGACCGACTGCGGCAGGCCCGCGAGGATGCCCGCGGTGCGGCCGATGGTCAGGCCCTGGTCACCGATCTGCGTGGTCGCGGCGACGGCGACCTCGTCGATCTGCGCGGGGTCCAGGTTCGGGTTGCGGCGCAGCAGCTCCCGGATGGACTTGACGACCAGGTCGTCGGCGCGGGTCTCGTGGTAGATGCCCTTCGGGCCCGCCTTGCCGAACGGGGTGCGGACGCCGTCGACGAAGACGACGTCCCTGACGGTACGAGGCACGATGGCTCTCCTCCAGGTGCGGGAATGCGCTGCCGCGCGGCGCGGGCGTCCGGTACGGACCCGTTTCCGGGTACGCGGACGGCGCGCTGCGAATACCGTCATGCTACTTGCGGGTAACCAAGTCTTGAAGCCCCCCTGCCCGGAGCGGCGAAGGTCACATGCTTTTGAGCCCCTGCGGCGATTGAGCAGCGGGGTCTGGGGCGGAGCCCCAGGGCGGAGGAGGACGGGGGCCGCCCCCTCCATGGGGCCCGTAAACGCCGTACGCCCCCCGACCTGAAGTCGAGGGGCGTACGAAAGAGGGGGACGGGATCAGGCCGTCAGCGCCGGAAGCAGCACCGGAGTCACCTGCTCCACCTGCCAGCGCCGCGCCCCGTGCGAGGCCAACGCCTCCGCCACGGATTCCGCGTCCACGACCGCCGGAGGCTCCCAGCACACCCGGCGCACGGTGTCCGGCGTGATCAGGTTCTCCTGGGGCATCGAGAGCGTCTCGGCGAGGGCCGTGACCGCCGCGCGCGCCGCCGAGAGGCGGGCCGCAGCGGCGGGGTCCTTGTCGGCCCAGGCGCGGGGCGGGGGCGGCCCGGTCGTGGCCTGGCCAGGCTGCGGCAGCTCGGAGTCCGGCAGAGCCCGCGCCCGGTCGACCGCCGCCTGCCACTGCTCAAGCTGGCGCCGGCCCATGCGGTGGCCGAAGCCGGGCAGCGCGGACAGCGCGTGCACATTGGGCGGCAGCGCGAGCGCGGCCTCGACGATCGCCGAGTCACCGAGCACCTTGCCCGGCGACACGTCCCGCCGCTGCGCGACCTGGTCGCGCGCCGTCCACAGCTCGCGGACGACCGCCATCTGACGCCGGCGCCGCACCTTGTGCATGCCGGACGTCCGCCGCCAGGGGTCCTTGCGCGGGGGCGGAGGCGGGGCCGAGGCGATGGCGTCGAACTCCTCGTGGGCCCACTCCAGCTTGCCCTGCCGGTCGAGCTCCTTCTCCAGCGCGTCGCGCAGGTCGACCAGGAGCTCGACGTCGAGCGCGGCGTAGCGCAGCCAGGGCTCGGGCAGCGGGCGCGTCGACCAGTCGACGGCGGAGTGGCCCTTCTCCAGTACGTAGCCAAGAACGTTCTCGACCATCGCGCCGAGGCCCACCCGCGGGAAACCGGCGAGCCGTCCGGCCAGCTCCGTGTCGAAGAGCCGGCCGGGCCGCATGCCTATGTCGCGCAGGCACGGCAGGTCCTGGGTGGCGGCGTGCAGGTCCCATTCGGCGTCGCCGATGGCCTCGCCGAGCGAGGAGAGGTCGGGGCAGGCGACCGGGTCGATGAGCGCGGTGCCCGCGCCCTCGCGGCGCAACTGCACCAGATAGGCGCGCTGCCCGTAGCGGTAGCCGGACGCGCGTTCGGCGTCGACGGCGACGGGTCCCGTGCCGGCGGCGAAGGCCGCGACGACATCGGCGAGCGAGGCCTCGTCGGCGATCACCGGCGGGATGCCCTCGCGGGGTTCGAGGAGGGGAGTGGGCGCACCGTCGACTGAACCAACAGATCCTTCAGCAGAAGATCCGCCGTCGTCCAGAGGGGCGCCTCCGGTGGTGCGCAGTGAACTGTCTGCTGCGGTCTCTTGGGCGTCGGTCACCTGTCAAGAGTATCTGTGAACGCACGGCGCCCGTCGACGGAACGTTCCGTCGACGGGCGCCGTGCCGAAGTAAACCGGACGAATCCGGCCACGGGTCGATCAGTGGATGATGCCGGTACGCAGCGCGACCGCGACCATGCCGGCCCGGTCACCCGTGCCGAGCTTGCGCGCGATACGGGCGAGGTGGCTCTTGACGGTCAGGGCGGACAGGCCCATCGAGACGCCGATGGCCTTGTTCGACTGGCCCTCGGCGACGAGCCGGAGCACCTCCACTTCGCGTCCTGAGAGTTCGCGGTAGCCGCCCGGGTGGCTCGGGGCACCCGGGGGGCGACGGTGCATACGGGCGGCCGCGGCGCCGATCGGGGCGGCGCCGGGGCGGGTGGGCAGACCGATGTTGGTACGGGTGCCGGTGACGACGTAGCCCTTGACGCCGCCCGCGAGGGCGTTGCGTACGGCACCGATGTCGTCGGCGGCGGAGAGGGCGAGCCCATTGGGCCAGCCCGCGGCTCGGGTTTCGGAGAGGAGCGTCAGGCCGGATCCATCGGGGAGGTGGACGTCGGCGACGCAGATGTCGCGGGGGTTGCCGATGCGGGGACGAGCCTCAGCGACGGACGAGGCCTCGATCACGTCACGAACACCGAGCGCCCACAGGTGGCGGGTCACGGTGGAACGGACGCGGGGGTCGGCCACGACCACCATCGCGGTCGGCTTGTTCGGGCGGTAGGCGACCAGGCTTGAGGGCTGCTCGAGGAGAACGGACACCAGGCCTCCTGGGGTGCGGGACGGAGCCGGCTCGGGGATGAAGCCGGGATGAACCGTGCTTTCAAGGTCACTGGGTCCTTCGGCACCAAACCCGTCCGCCTTTAGAGAATGATCACGATTTGGTGAGTAACAATGCGAGCAATTCGGACACACTGGCGATCATTCGAAAGGGTGCCGAATAGTCACGAGTCGCATCCAATCGAACCAAATCCGACCCACCGGGGCCATTTCGAAAGGACCCGAAACATGCGAAGGCCGCGTCGGAGCTGCTCCGACGCGGCCGAAAAAAGACCCTGTGAAACGGGCGGTCAGGAAGGTCGCGGTCCCCGCCGCTGAGGCAGCGTCACCACCGCGCCGTCCGGCCCCTGCGGCCCCGCCGCCACCGGCGGAAGGCCCGCGATCTGGCACAGCACCTCGCACCACGCCGCGAGATGCGCCGCCGTGTCCGGTACGCCGCCCAGGCCCTCGCGCGGTGTCCACGACGCCCGGATCTCGATCTGCGAGGCGGGCGCCCGGTCACTGAGCCCGCCGAAGTAGTGCGAACTCGCACGGGTGACTGTGCCCGAGGGCTCCCCGTACGAGAGGCCGCGGGCCTGCAGCGCGCCCGTCAGCCAGGACCAGGAGACGTCCGGGAGGAGGGGGTCGGCCGCCATCTCGGGTTCGAGTTCGGCCCGGACCAGGGTCACGAGCCGGAACGTGCCGTGCCAGGCGTCGTGGCCCGCCGGATCGTGCAGCAGGACGAGCCGGCCGTCGGCCAGATCCTCGTCACCGTCGACGACCGCGGCCTCGAGTGCGTAAGAAAAGGGGGCCAGGCGCTGCGGCGGCCGCGTCGGGTCGATCTCGATCTCCGGGCGGAGCCGCGCGGACCGCAGGGCGTCGACCGCCGTACGGAAGGCGGGCGGGGTGGGGTCGTGCTCCTGTGCAGCGTTCATGTCCCGAGCGTTCTGCCCCTCCCGCACCGATTCACTCATCCCGCCTGTGTCGTCGTGGTCGTCGCGCCCGTCGCCCGACCGTTGTCCCTGAGCCGCAGCCATGCCGGGAAGGTTAAGGGGAGGGAGCCCCGCGCGCGGGGAGGGACACCCCTCACGGAGCCCCCTTCCCCATGTCCTTCACAGGCGACCTTCAGGGCGTGCGAAACTTTCGGGTGTGAGTGCCAACACCGAGGCCACGGGCCAGCAGCCGTCAGCGACGTACGAAACCACCAAGGCCACCGAGAACTCGGCCTTCCTCAAGGCGTGCAGGCGCGAGCCCGTGCCGCACACGCCGGTGTGGTTCATGCGCCAGGCCGGCCGCTCGCTGCCCGAGTACCACAAGGTGCGCGAGGGCATCGCGATGCTGGACTCCTGCATGCGCCCCGACCTGGTCGCCGAGATCACGATGCAGCCGGTGCGCCGCCACAACGTGGACGCGGCGATCTACTTCAGCGACATCGTCGTGCCCCTCAAGGCCATCGGCATCGACCTCGACATCAAGCCCGGTGTCGGCCCCGTCATCGCCAACCCGATCCGCACGCGCGCCGACCTGGCCCAGCTGCGGGACCTCACCCCCGAGGACGTCTGGTACGTCACGGAGGCCATCGGGCTGCTCACCGCCGAGCTCGGCGAGAAGCCGCTGATCGGCTTCGCGGGCGCCCCGTTCACGCTCGCCAGCTACCTAGTGGAGGGCGGCCCGTCCCGCAACCACGAGCACACCAAGGCGCTCATGTACGGCGACCCGCAGCTCTGGGCCGACCTGGTCGACCGGCTCGCCGAGATCACCTCCGCGTTCCTGAAGGTGCAGATCGAGGCCGGCGCCAGCGCCGTCCAGCTGTTCGACTCCTGGGTGGGGGCGCTCGCGCCCGCCGACTACCGACGCTCCGTGATGCCCGCATCGGCGAAGGTCTTCGAGTCCATCGCCGGCTACGGCGTCCCCCGGATCCACTTCGGTGTCGGCACGGGCGAGCTGCTCGGGCTCATGGGCGAGGCCGGCGCGGACGTCGTCGGCGTCGACTGGCGCGTCCCGCTCGACGAGGCCGCGCGCCGCGTCGGCCCCGGCAAGGCGCTCCAGGGCAACTTCGACCCGGCCATCCTCTTCTCCACGCAGGAGGCCGTCGAGACCAGGGCCCGCGAGGTCCTCGACGCCGCCTCCGGCCTGGAGGGCCACGTGTTCAACCTCGGCCACGGCGTCCCGCCCAACACCGACCCGGACTCGCTGACCCGCCTCGTCGAGTACGTGCACACGCAGACCGCCAAGTAGTTCGCGCGGCCGCAGGGGCCCTTCGGAATTACCGAAGGGCCCCTGCGGAAAACGGCCGTTGTTCGCGCCCGCCACCTCCGATTGCCTGTGCGGTGCGCCACCTCACTCGGTGGCGCGGGACCGTGGAGGTGGACGTGACCGCGCATGCAGCGTCGCAGGCGGCGGCCGGGGCCGGGACGGCGAGAACGCCCGGGTTCCGTCGAGGGGTGTCATCGGCGGACTGGTGGATCATCGGCCTGCTGCTGGCCTTCTTCACCCTGAACTTCGCCGACAAGGCGGCCATCGGGCTCGCCGCGCCCGACCTGGAGAAGGACCTCGGGCTCACCGCCGCCCAGTACGGCCTGATGTCGAGCGCCTTCTTCTGGCTGTTCGCGGCGGGCGCGGTCGTCCTCGCGCTGTTCTTCCGGCGGATCGGCTGGCGCTGGTCCGCCGCCGGGCTGATGATCGCGTGGGTGGCGAGCATGGCGCCGCTGACCGTGCCCACCACGGTGGGCGTGGTGATCGCGTCGCGGATGGTGCTCGGTTTCTTCGAAGGCCCCGCCCACGCCCTGTGCCAGTCCGTCGTGGCGGACCGCTTCCCCTCCGAGCGGCGGGCGTTCGCGGGCGCGGTCGTCAATGCCGGTTCATCGGTCGGGCCCTTGGTGGCCACGCCGCTGCTCACGTGGGTCATCGTCACCTGGACCTGGCACGCGGCGTTCATCGTGCTCGTCGCCATCGGGGCGGTGTGGGCGGTCGTATGGCTGGTCGTGACGCGGCGGGAGCCCGGGATGGGGCCGCGTCCCGCGGCGCCCACGGTGGCGGAGGCCGACCCCAACGGTGACATCGACGTACCGCTGACCTCGCTCCTGCGCACCGGCAGCTTCTGGGGACTGGCCCTGCTCTCCTTCGCCGGGTACCTCATCTCCTCGCTCAAGGTGTCCTGGCTGCCCTCGTTCCTGCACGACGGGATGGGCTACTCGCGCGGCACCGTCGGGCTCCTCGCCACGCTCCCGTACGGGCTCGCGATCGTTGTGCTGCTCACCGCAGGGCTGATCTCGGGGCGGATGCTGAAGGCCGGGCGTTCGGCGCGGGCCGCGCGCGGATTCCTGACGATGGGCTATCTGTGCTTCGCGGGCGTCGCCATGATCGCCTTTACGCAGGTGCCGCCGGGCGGGCTCCAACTGGCCCTGGTGGTCGCCGCGTTCTCCATCAACAGCGTGGCGTTCTCGGTCGCCTTCGCGGGCGCCGCCGACTTCCTGCCCCGCAGGCACCGACCCGGCTTCTTCGGCTGCATCATCGCCGCGTACAGCGTCGCGGGGATCGTCGCGCCGTGGCTGCTCGGCGTCATCGTGGACGCCGCGGACACCGTCTCGCAGGGGTACGCCGACGGGTTCCTGGTCGTCGGCATCACCATCTGCGTCTTCGCCGTCGCGGGCGGGCTGCTGCTGAACCCGGCGCGCTCGCGGGAGGCGCTGCTGGCCGAGACCGCGAAGCGCCGCGCCGCGTCCGTGGAGGTGGCCCGATGAACGCTCTCGCAGGGCTGCGCGTCCTCGACTTCGGGCAGTACATCGCCGCGCCCGGAGCCGGGCAGAACCTCGCCGACCTCGGCGCCGACGTCATCAAGGTGGAACCCCTCTCCGGCGACCAGGCGCGCGGCATCGGCCCCTTCGGCACCGCCATGGTCCGCGCCAACAACCGCGGCAAGCGCAGCATCGCCGTCGACCTGCGCGCGCCCGAGGGCGAGGCCGTGGTGCGCGAACTGCTCGCGTCGGCCGACGTACTGCTGCACAACTTCCGGCACGGCGTCAGTGAACGCCTCGGCCTCGGCCCCGAGGTGCTCCTTGCCCGCCACCCGCGGCTCGTCTACGGCTTCGTCACCGGGTTCGGCACGCGGGGCCCCTCGGCGTACCGGGTCGGGCTCGACATCGCGGCGCAGGCCGAGTTCGCCGTCATGGACCTCACCGGGGCGGCCGACGGAGATCCGCAGCGGGTGGGCTTCGCGGTGGCGGACGTGCTGGCGGCGCAGGCGCTGACGTCCGGTGTGCTCGCCGCGCTGCTCCAGCGCGCGGCCACGGGGCGCGGTGATGTCGTCGAGACCTCGCTCATGGAGGCCGTCGTGCACGCCCAGGCGTCCACCTGGGCCGAGCACGAGCTGAGCGGCAGCGTCCCGCGGCGGCGCGGCAACGGGCAGGCGCTGGCGGCGCCCGCCGCGGACCTGGTGCGGACCCGGGACGGCGGGGCGCTGGTCCTCTCCGCGTACACGAAGGAGAAGTTCGCGGCGCTGTGCGAGGTGATCGGGCGGCCCGAGCTGGCCGGTGACCCCCGGTTCGCGTCCAACCCCGCGCGGGTCGAGCACCGGCCGGAACTTCTCGATCTGCTGCACGCCAGCCTCGGCCGGCTCGACCGGGCCGAGGCCCTGGAGCGGTTGCGCGGCGCGGGCATCGTGTGCGGGGCGGTGCGGAGCTTCGACGAACTCGCCGACGACCCTGATGTACGGGCCTCCGGGCTGATCGCGGACTGCGGTGGCGGGCACACCGCCCCCACGACTGCGTTCTCGCTGGGCGGGCGGCGTCCCGTCAGTACGCCGCCGGTGCCGCGGGTCGGTGAGCACACCGTGAGCATCCTGGCGGAGCTCGGCCGGGGCGAGGCGGAGATCCGTGCGTTGGTCGACGGCGGCGCTGTCGCGGCGGCGGATGTCGCCTGCGGCGATGTGCCGTTCCGTGGCCGGACCCCTTAGCCGTCGTTGCGCGGCGCCGTGGGCCGCCTTGCCCACCCTGCCGCCCTTGGCCGCAGATTGCCCAAGGCGGGGGCGGCACCCCGTCGTCCCCCGTCGTCACCACCCCGTAGGAGAAACCGCATGATCGACCCCGACGTCTTCGAGCTCGGCTTCGAGGCGTACTTGGAGCGCGTGGCCCGCCTCACCGACGATGTACTCATCCCAGCGGAACAGGAGATGGTGGAAGCGGGGGAGGTCCCCGAGCGAGTGGTGGAGGCGCTCGCGCGCAACGGGCTGTTCGGTGTGTCGATACCGCGGCGGCTCGGCGGGCTCGACTGGTCCATGAGCCAACAGGTGCGGCTGACCATGGAGTTCACCCGCGCGTCGTGCGTGTACCGGTCGCGGTTCTCCACCGTCATCGGGCTGTGCTCGCAGGCGATCCTCGACCACGGCACCGACGAGCAGCGCGAGGGGCTGTTGCCGAAGATGGCGGCGGGGGAGCACGTCACCGCGTTCGCGCTCACCGAGCCCGGTGCCGGGTCCGACGCCGGTTCGCTCACCACCACCGCGCGCCGGGCCGACGGCGGCTGGGTCATCGACGGGCACAAGCGGTACATCACCAATGCCCACTGGGCTGACGAGCTGGTCGTGTTCGCGCGGACGGGCGAGCCCGGCGAGGGAGCCGCCGGCGTCTCCGCGTTCCTCGTGCCGCGCGACACCGAAGGCGTCACGACCCGGCTGCCCACCCGCATGAACGGGCACGCGGAGGCGCCGGTCGCCGAGATCGACCTCGCCGGGGTGCGGGTCGCCGACTCCGCGCTGCTCGGCGGCGAACTCGGCGCCGGGTTCAAGGCCGCGCTGCGCGGCATCAACCACGCCCGGCTGCACGTCGCCGCCACCTGCGTCGGACAGGCCACCCGGATGCTGGAGGAGACCTCACGACACCTGTCGGGCCGGGAGCAGTTCGGGGCGCCCCTGGCCGACCTCGGCGCCGTCCAGGCCGACCTCGGCCGCTGCTTCGCCGACCTGGAGGCCGCCCGCGCGCTCACCATGGAGGCGGCGCACGCCTTCGACTCCGGCACCGTGCCACGCCACCGCATCGCCGCCGCCAAGCTGTTCGCCTCCGAGATGGCGAGCCGCGTCGCGGACCGCTGCGTCCAGCTCCTCGGCGGCGAGGGCATCGTCGGCGACCACCCCGTACCGCGCATGTGGCGCGACGTACGGGCGCTGCGGATCTACGAGGGCTCGTCGCCGGTGCACGAGCGCAACCTCGGCCGCGCGGTGAGCAGGCAGGTCGGCGTGGACGGGACGCTGCCCGACACTTACCGTGTCACCCGCGGACCGGCCGTGGGCGCGTAAGGCCTGGTCATCACCCGGGTCCGTTCGACGAGGCACGGGAGTCCCGGTGGAGCTGAGACAGCTGGAGCAGTTTCTGGCCGTGGTGGACCACGGCGGTCTCGGGCGCGCCGCCGAGCGCCTGTACCTGTCGCAGCCCACCGTCTCCGGGTCCATCAAGGCCCTGGAGCGCGAGCTGAAGGTCGAGCTGTTCCACCGCACCGCGCGCCGCCTCGTGCCGACCTCCGCGGGGCGCCAGCTGGTGCCGCTGGCGCGGCGGGTGCTCGACGACGTGGTCGCCGTCCAGGACGCGATGCGCAGCGCCCGGGAGGTCGGCGGGGGCGTGCTCACGGTGATGTGCACGCCCGACATGTCCGGGGAGGCGGTGGCGTCCTGGGCCGGCGGGTTCACGCGCGCGTATCCGGCGGTCCGGCTCGACATCAGCGAGGTCGGCTCCCGGCACGAACTCGTGGCGGCGGTCGCCGACGGGCGGGCCGAACTGGGCTTCACGCTTGCCCCGGACGAACTCCGCGGTGACCTCGCCTTCATCGAACTGGGCGTGCAGCGGCTGCTGTTGGTACGCCCACCAGGGCTCGGCGGCCCCGCGGCGGGCGCGCGGCGCGTCCCCCTCGCCGGGATCGGTGACCTGCCGCTCGCCCGCCGCCAGGTCACCCGTAACGAGGAGGACGCCGTGCAGGCGGCGCTGGCCGCGCACGGCGTCGACCCGACGACCGGCGCGACCGTGCCCAGCCGCAGCGCCCAGCTCGCCTTCGTGCTCAGGTCCGGGTTCCAGGCGTTCCTGCCGCTGCGGATGTGCGCGGCGGCGCTCGACGCGGGGGCCGAGGTCGTCGAGACCGACCCGCTGATCGAGTCGCCGTTCGGCGTCGTGCACCGCGCAGGCGAACTCGCCCCTGCCGCGCAGCAGTTCGTGGCCGATGTCCGGTCGGCACTGCGGGCGTGGTTCGACGCCATCGAGGCGGGGAGGGAGTCCGGGCTCGGGTTGGTGGACGCGGTCGCGGCGGCGCGGGAGGGGGCGCTTTGAGGCGGTGCGCCGAGTCGGTCCGTTGAGGTGGCGCGCCGAGGCGGTGTCAGCCCGCCCGTACCGCCGCCACCGCCTTTCGTGCCGCCACCAGTACCGGGTCCCACACCGGTGAGAACGGTGGGGCGTAGCCCAGGTCGAGGGCGGTCATCTGTTCCACCGTCATGCCCGCCGTGAGCGCGACCGCTGCCACGTCGACCCGCTTCGCCGCGCCCTCGCGGCCCACGATCTGCACGCCGAGCAGGCGGCCCGTGCGCCGCTCGGCCAGCATCTTCACCGTCATCAGCGCCGCGCCGGGGTAGTAACCCGCCCTGCTGGTCGACTCGATGGTGACGGTCACGTACTGCAATCCCGCACGCCGTGCGTCCTTCTCGCGCAGGCCCGTACGGGCGATCTCCAGGTCGCACACCTTGCTGACGGCCGTGCCGACGACGCCGGGGAACGTCGCGTAGTCCCCGCCGACGTTGGCGCCGATGACCTGGCCGTGCTTGTTGGCGTGGGTGCCGAGCGCGATGTGCCGCTCGCTTCCCGACACCAGGTCCAGTACCTCGACGCAGTCGCCGCCCGACCAGATGTTCTCGTGGCCCCGCACCCGCATCGACCGGTCCGTGAGCAGCCCGCCGTGCGCCCCGAGCGGCAGCCCGGCCTCCTGCGCGAGGGTCGTCTCCGGGCGCACGCCGATCCCCAGCACCACCACGTCCGCCGGGTACTCGGCGTCGTCCGTGACCACCGCGCGGGCCCGGCCGTCGTCCCCGGTGAGGATCTTCGTCACCTCGGCGTCGTCGACCATGGTGATGCCCATGCCGGTCATCGCCTCGTGCACGAGCCGACCCATGTCCGCGTCGAGCGTCGACATCGGCTCGGCACCGCGGTTCACCACCGTCACCTCGTACCCGCGGTGGATCAGCGCCTCCGCCATCTCCACACCGATGTACCCGGCGCCCACGACCACGGCGTGCCGGCCCTCGGTCGCCCGCAGCGTGTCGAGCAGCGCCTGACCGTCGTCGAGCGTCTGAACGCCGTGCACGCCCGGCGCGTCGATGCCGGGCAGGTCGGGGCGGACGGGCCGGGCACCGGTGGCGATCACGAGCTTGTCGTACGAGGTCCAGGACTCGGCCCCGCCGTCCAACTCGCGGGCGCGTACGCGGCGGCCCGCGACGTCGATCTCCGTGACCTCCGTGCGGGTGCGGAGGTCGATGTCGCGGGCCCTGTGCTCCTCGGGGGTGCGGGCGATCAGGTCGTCGCGATCGGTGACCTGTCCGCCCACCCAGTACGGGATGCCGCATGCGGAGTACGACGTGAAGTGGCCCCGTTCGAAGGCCACGATCTCCAGTTCGTCCGGGCCCTTGAGACGGCGGGCCTGCGACGCGGCGGACATGCCGGTGGCGTCGCCGCCGATGACCACGAGGCGCTCGCGCGCGGTGTCGGTGCTCATTTCTTTACGCTAACCCGGGGTTGCGGCCGCGGGGCGCTGCCCCGGACCCCGCGCCTCAATCGCCGGCGGGGCTTGATTCGGGTTGCGGTTGCGGGGCTCCGCGCCTCAATCGCCGGAGGGGCTTGAAAGCCAGGAACGCCACCAGCGCCAGCAGTGCCGCGAACGGGAGGACCGCCGCCAGGGCGATGCCGATCCATTTCAGGGTCGTGGTGAAGGCGTCCCAGCCGCCCGACAGGGCGTCGAGGAGGTCCGGGTCGTCGTCCGCCGCCTGTGCGGGCGAAGGTGTCTCGGTCAGGCGCAGGGTGATGGTCGCGAGGCTCGTGCGGTCCTTGAGGGAGTCCTGCTGCGCGAGCAGCGCCTCCAGCTCCGACTGGCGCGTGCCCAGCTCGCCCTCCAGGGTCACCACGTCGCTCAACTTCTCCGCCCGGTCCATGAGTTCCCGCACCCGCGCCACGCTCGCCCGCTGCGACTTGATGCGGCTCTCGACGTCCACGACCTGGTCCGTTACGTCCTTCGCCGTCACGTTCCGCTCCAACAGGCGCCCGCTGCCCGCGAGTTGGTCGAGCACGTCCTCGTACGACTCCTGCGGTACGCGCAGGGTCACGCGGGAGCGTTCGTGGCCGTGGCCGTCCCGGTCGGTGGTCTCGTCGCCGACCATGCCGCCCGCGTTCTCGGCGGCGGTGCGGGCCTTGTCGAGTGCGTCCGGGACGTCCTTGACGCGTACGGAGAGGTGCGCGGTGCGGATGATGTGCACGCCGGTCGGTTTCGGTGGCTTCTTGGTCTGTTGGCCGCTGGAGTCGGCCTTGCCGCCGCCCGCGCCGAGGTCGCTCTTGGCGGCCTTGTCGCCGTCGGAGCTGCCGCCCGCGTCGCCGCCCGCACCCGAGCAGCCCGTCAGCGCGAGCAGCACCGCGAACAGTGCCGCGGCGAGCAGAGCCAGCGGTCGTGGCCGGGTGCGTGTCGTCGTACTGAAGCAGTGCATGGGCGTACCCCCGAGGGACGTGACGGTCGTCGGACGTCCCTTCGACGCGCGAGGCCCCCGAACGGTGGTTGCCGACCGGTCCCGAAGCGGTCACGGTCGGGACACGGCCGCGCGCGTCAATCTGGAGCTGACGTTCTGACAAAGTGGGGGCATGCGTGAAGCGGACACTGTGACGAAGACGGGTCGGGGCAGGCGGGGCAGGAAAGTCCTCGTCATCGGCGGCGGAATTGCCGGCCTCGCGGCCGCCCACCGGTTGCTCGACGGGAGCGAGCGGGGCGGGCCGGTGCACGTGACCGTCCTGGAGGCCGGCGAACGGCTCGGCGGCAAGCTGCACACCGGCGAGATCGCCGGCACGCGCGTCGACCTCGGCGCCGAGTCGATGCTGGCCCGCCGCCCCGAAGCGGTCGGTCTCGCCCGCGAAGTGGGCCTCGGCGACCGGTTGCAGCCGCCCAGCACGGCCACCGCCTCCATCTGGACCCGTGGCGCCCTGCGCCCGATGCCCAAGGGCCACGTCATGGGCGTGCCCGGCACCGCGGAGGCGCTCGATGGCGTTCTCTCCGACGAGGGTCTGCGCCGCATCCGCCGCGACGACCACCTGCCGCCCACCCACCTCGGCGAGGACGTCTCCGTCGGCAGGTACGTCTCCGCGCGTCTGGGCCGCGAGGTCGTCGACCGGCTCGTCGAACCGCTGCTCGGCGGCGTCTACGCGGGCGACGCCGACCTGATCTCGATGCGCAGCGCCGTGCCGCAGCTGTTCGAGGAGGCGGCGCGCCACGTCTCGCTCACGGAGGCCGTCCGCGCCATCCAGGAGCGCGCCGCGGCCAACCAGCAGACCGGGCCCGTGTTCATGGGCATCGACGGCGGCATCGGTACGTTGCCGGGGGCGGTCGCCGACGCCGTGCGCGCCAAGGGCGGCGAGATCCTGCTCGGCGAGCGCGCCACCACCCTCACGACCCGCGACGGACTGTGGCAGCTCCGCACCGAGTCCGGCCGCACTTTCGAGGCGGACCAGGTGATCGTCGCGCTCCCGGCCCCCGCCGCCGCGAGCCTGCTGCGCACGGCGTCCCCGATGGCCTCGCAGGAGCTGCGCCGCATCGAGTACGCCTCCATGGCGCTGATCACGATGGCGTTCCGGAAGTCGGAGGCGGACGTCCCGGAGGGCAGCGGCTTCCTCGTCCCGCCGGTCGACGGCCACACCATCAAGGCCGCCACCTTCGCCTCCCGCAAGTGGGGCTGGATCGCCGAGCAGAACCCCGACCTGCTCGTCGTACGCACCTCCGTCGGCCGGTACGGCGACGAGAAGGACCTCGCCCGCGACGACAACGATCTCGTCGACCTCTCCCGCCAGGACCTGCGCGAGGCCACCGGCCTCGACGCCGCCCCGGTCGACGCGCACGTCACGCGCTGGAAGGACGGCCTGCCCCAGTACCCCGTCGGGCACGCCGCCCGCGTCGACCGGATCCGCGAGCACATCGCCGCCGTACCGGGCCTCGCCGTGTGCGGAGCCGCGTACGACGGCGTCGGCATCCCGGCGTGCATCGCCAGCGCGTACGCGGCCGTGGACATCCTCGGCGGCGACACCACGGCCCTCGACGAGCTGAAGGCCGACCCGGTGCAGAGCATGCACGGCGGAGCGGGAGAATGAGGACATGAGTGACGACGCCACCACCCCCGAGGCCGCCCGCGTTCCGAACAAGGGCAAGCTGGCCAAGGACCTCAACGAGGTCATCCGCTACACCCTCTGGTCCGTCTTCAAGCTGAAGGACGTGCTCCCCGAGGACCGTTCCGGGTACGCGGACGAGGTCCAGGAGCTGTTCGACCAGCTCGCCGCGAAGGACGTGACGATCCGCGGCACGTACGACGTGTCGGGCCTGCGCGCCGACGCCGACCTCATGATCTGGTGGCACGCGGAGACGTCCGACCAGCTCCAGGAGGCGTACAACCTCTTCCGCCGCACGAAGCTGGGCCGCGCGCTCGACCCGGTGTGGTCGAACATGGCGCTGCACCGCCCCGCCGAGTTCAACCGCTCGCACATCCCGGCGTTCCTCGCCGACGAGACGCCGCGCGACTACATCTCGGTGTACCCCTTCGTGCGCTCCTACGACTGGTACCTGCTGCCCGACGACGAGCGCCGCAAGATGCTCGCCGACCACGGCAAGATGGCGCGCGGCTACCCGGACGTGCGGGCCAACACGGTCGCGTCCTTCTCGCTGGGCGACTACGAGTGGATCCTCGCGTTCGAGGCGGACGAGCTGTACCGGATCGTGGACCTGATGCGGTTGCTGCGGGCGTCCGAAGCGCGGAGGCACGTCCGTGAAGAGGTGCCGTTCTTTACGGGGCGGCGGAAGTCGGTTTCGGAGTTGGTGGCTGGGCTCGCCTGATTGGTGCGCCCACCCGGGGGCGGGGTCGCGGGGCTCTGCCCCGGACCCCGCGCCTCAAACGCCGGCGGGGCTTTAATTGCCCAGCGGCTTCGGCTCCTTGTGCGGCGCGCACGAAGCCGAACCACTCTCCGGCAACTCTCCGTCCAGGAGATACGCGTTCAGGCGGCCGTTCACGCACGCGTTCGGGCCCGCCCCGATCCCGTGCGTGCCCGCCTTGCGTTCGGTCACCAGGGACGAACCCGCGAGGCGGCGGTTGAGTTCCTGCGCGCCCTTGTACGGCGTCGCCGCATCCCGCTCGGCCGCCAGGATCAGCGTCGGCGGGAGTTCGCCCGGTGAGGTGCGTACGTCGAGCGGCTGCTGCCGGGGAGTGGACCAGTAGGCGCACGGCAGGTTCATCCACGCGTTGTCCCACGTCTCGAACGGGGCGCGCTTCGCGAGGGCCGAGTTGTCGCGGTCCCAGGTGCGGAAGTCCGTCGGCCAGGACGCGTCGTTGCACTGGACGGCCGTGTAGACGGCGTTGCTGTTCTCGTCCTCCTTGGCCGATTCCTTGATCGGCGCGGCCTGGTCGACGAGCGGCTTCGGGTCGCCCTTCACGTAGGCGGAGAGCGCGTAGGCCCGCAGCGGCCAGTAGTCGTCGTAGTACCCGGCCTGCAGGAACGCGGACTGCAACTGGGCCGGCCCGACCTTGCCCCCGGCCGGCTTGCGGGACACCTCCGCGCTCACCTTCTCGTACGCGGCCTGCACCTTCGCGGGCGTGCTGCCCAGCTTGTACGTCTTGTCGTGGCGGGCGACCCACGCCTTGAAGTCGCTCCAGCGGCGCTCGAAGGCGGCCGACTGAGCGAGGTTGTTGGCGTACCAGATCCCGTCGGGGGACGGGTCGACCGCCGAGTCGAAGACCATCCGCCGCACGTGCGAGGGGAACAGCTCCGCGTACACGGCCCCCATGTACGTCCCGTACGAGGCGCCCAGGAACGTCAGCTTCTTCTCGCCGAGCGCGGCCCGCAGCACATCCAGGTCACGGGCGTTGTTGAGCGTATTGAAGTGCTCGATGTCCGGGTTCCGCTCGGCGCACCCGCGCGCGTACGCCTTCGCCTGCGCGACGCGCTTCTTCTTGTACGCGGCCGAGGGGTGGGTCGGCGACTGCGTCGGGCCCTTCCGGTACTTCTTCGGGTCCTCGCAGGACAGCGGCGCCGACCGGCCGACCCCGCGCGGGGCGTAGCCGATCAGGTCGTACGCGGCGGCGATGGGCCGCCACTCCGACTGCGTTCCGGCCAGCGGGAAGTACATGCCGTTGCCGCCGGGGCCGCCGGGGTTGAAGACGAGCGGGCCCTGCCGGGCGACCTTGCGGCCCTTGTTCTCGCCGGTCGTGTTCTTGCCGGTCGCCTTCGCGCGGCTGACGGTCAGCTTGATCTGCTTGCCCATCGGGTGCGCGTAGTCGAGCGGGACGGTGACGGTGCCGCACCGGACCGAATCCGGCAGACCCTCGACCTCGGGGCAGGCGCCCCAGCGGATCCCGGCGTCCGCGGCGCGCAGCGCGGCGATCGTGGTGCCGGCCGTCTCGGCGGCGGGCGGCGGCGTGGGCGCGGCGGCGCCCGCGGGGGCGGTGACCAGGGCCGATAGGATCAAGGATCCCGCGGTGGCGCACAGGGCGGGGGCTGCTCGCATCGCTTGGACGTATCCCTTCGTCGGGGCCCGCGAACCCGGGCGGCGAAGCGGTTCGCGAGGCCGTGCGACTCGCGCACAAAAGGGATCCTTGGGGCGGTAGTTGACGAAGTAAAGGACCAGGTCGTGGGTGTCGGAACCATGACCCTGATGCGTGGTAACTGCCCCTATCGGCGTGCGCGGCGGCTCACTCGGTGGTATGTCGCCCCGTGTCGGTGAGTGCCGCGCGCAGCTGCGGGTCGTCGACCGCCCGCACCCCGCGCACCGCGACGGCGAGCAGGCTGCCGGCGCCCAGGGGCCGGCCCGCGAGCAGCCGCTGCCCGGTCGGCGAGGCCCAGCGCGTGTACGGGTGGATCTCGATACGGGCGAGGGTCAGACAGCTCAGCGTGAGCAGCAGCGGAAGCCCGAACCACAGCGCCACCGGCCCCTCTTGCCGCGCGTTCTCGTCCGGAAGCAGGACCGCGAGCAGGCCGAGCAGCACCACGGCGGCCGTCGCCCGCCGCACCTGCCGCACCGCGCCCGCGAGCGTCGTCCGCTTCTGGTCCGGCACCGCGAGCCCGGCCGCGACCAGCCGCTCGGCGAGCACCCGTACCGCGTCCCCGGCCGCGGCCGCCGCCCGCAGCGGCGCGATCCGCGCCTGCCCCTCGGGCCCGATCGCGCGGAGCACCGAACGCTCCATCGGGTCCTCGCCGACCGGGTCGACGACGGTCGCCCAGCCGGTGTGCGCGAGCAGCAGGCGGCGGCTGCGGGCCATCGACACGAGCGTCACCTCGGCGACCCGGTCGGGGCCGCCCGACAGGAAGGCGGTCTCGTACAGGGACAGCTCACGTCCCTGGTACGCGTCGGCGTGCACGCCGACGTACGTGTCGCGGCCCGTCGCGCGTTCGCCCTCGGCGGCGCGTACGGCCGCGAGACACAGCCGCCCACAGGAGACTCCCGCGGCGGCGCAGGCGACGAGGAGGAACAGGACCCACAACATGCGCAGTTTCTACGACAGTTGCGCGCATGCCGCTACGCCCTGCCCACGATGTGGACGGCCTGTTATGGCGTCGTGACGTTCGGCTTCGATTTCGTCTTCTTCGCCTTCGGCTTCGGTGGCTTCTTGTCGTTGTCCTTCTCGCGTGCGTCGGGGGCCGGCTTCGGCCGGGACACGGCGGGCGGCAGGGAGAACGACGGCGTGGGCGACGGTGAGACCGGGGTCGCGGAGTCCGGTGCGGAGGTCGGTCCCGGTGGGGCGGGGGAGCGGGTGGCGGGCGGCGGGCTCGCGGTGGCCCCGTCGCGGGCGAGCGCATCGAAGTCGACGAGGCCCGTCGCCTCCAGCACCGTGATGTGGTCGAGGACGGTGGTGTTGGCGTCGTCCGCGAGTTGCCGCACGAGCGCGTTGCGCGTCGAGGCGCGTACCTGGGCGACCAGTGAGAAGACCTGGCCGTGGGCGCGGCGCAGAATGTTGGCGAACCGCCGCTCGTAGTCCTCGCCTCTCGCTGCGGTCAACTCCCGCAGCCAACCCTGCTGTTGGGCGTTCGGCTGGCTGGGCAGCTCCAGGTTCATCCGGGCCGCGACCTCGCGCACCCGGGCGTCCAGGAACGTGTGCCCCTCGACGAGGTGCTCGCCCGCCGTCTCGACCGCCTTGCTGGGCGCCCGCTCCTGGGCCTGCTGTCCGGCGGGCAGTTCCCACAGCCCCGCGAGCCGCACCTTGGTGATGAAGAGGCGGTCGGTGGCGGACAGCGGCCCGAATCTGGTGGACACGGTCTGGGCGTTGAGCTCGTCGAGGCCGGTGCCGGAGCGGTCCGCGTACGACCACAGGGGGAAGACGAGCGCGGCCAGCGTCGCTACGAGTCCGGTGACGATGAGGGTGGTGCCATTTAACCGTTGCATGGTGCCTCCTGGTGCGGCACGCACGCTAGCCTCCGGCTTGGGCGGGTGGGGTGGGCATCGGGCGGGTTTACGTCACCTGCGGTAGGTATGCGGTCGCCGCCGGCCGCGCCGGGGTTGCGGACGCGGGGCTCTGCCCCGGACCCCGCTCCTCAATCGCCGGAGGGGCTTCAACGGGCCCGCCTCAGCGTGAAGGCTGCGGTCTTCAGGGCTCGCGCTACCGGGCGGCCGGTCAGGGGCTTGGGGCCGGAGCGGTCGAGCCACCAGTGGGTCAACTCGCGGCGGGTTCCCGCTTCTTGGATCTGTTGCGCAAGCAGCAGTTGCTCCGCGAAGTCGAGTGCGTCGCGGCGGTAGCCGCTCGTCATCGGCTGTCGGCGGGCATAGTCGAGGAAGAGGGGACGGTACGCGGATTCGCCCAGGATCAGGGGGAGTTCGGGGGCCACCTTCGCGACGACGTCGGCCCGCTTGCCCGCGAGCGCCCGGGCCTGCACGGCGAGCCGCGCCCGGTCGAAGCCCTCCGGGGCGGGGGTGCCGGCGACGAGTGCGGACAGCAGGGCGGCCTGGTCGAGTGCGAGCCGTTGCCGCGTGGCGTCGTCGACGGACGGGGCGGCGGGCGAGGTCATCCGGTCGTCAGGGGCCTGCGCGCGAGGGCCGGAGCCGGCCGCGACCGTCTCCCGGATGGTCTCCACCTCGCGGCCCAACTCCCCAAGGTCCTCGGGGAAGTTGTCGTCGCGTTCGAGCAGCACGCCCGGCGGAGTCACGCGCGACGCCAGCTCGGCGAGTACGTCGAGGACGGCCGGCGGCACGGGGTGGGCGTGGCTGTCGTGCCAGACGCCGTCCCGTTCGAAGCCGCCCGCGACATGCACGTACGCGATGGCCTCGACCGGCAGCTCGGCCAGCGCCTTCGCCGGGTCCTCGCCGCGGTTGACGTGGTTGGTGTGCAGATTGGCCACGTCGATGAGCAGCCTTACGCCGGTCCGCTCCACCAGCTCGTACAGGAACTGGCCCTCCGTCAGCTCCTCGCCCGGCCAGCCGAACAGGGCCGCGATGTTCTCCACCGCGAGGGGTACGGGCAGCGCGTCCTGGGCGATCCGGACGTTCTCGCACAGCACGTCGAGCGCGTCGCGGGTGCGCGGAACGGGCAGCAGGTGCCCCGCCTCCAGCGGCTGCGAAGCGGTGCGCGCGCCCCCGGCACGTACGAACGCGATGTGCTCGCTGACCAGCGGCGAACCGAGAGCCTCCGCGCACGCGGCGAGGTCGGCGAGCCGCCCCTCGTCGGGCCGGTCGGCCCCGCCGAGGCCGATCGAGACGCCGTGCGGGACGACGGTGACGCCGCGCTCGCGCAGCCGCAGCAGGGAGTCCGGCAGATGCCCCGGACACAGATTCTCGGCGACGGCCTCGACCCAGTCGATGCCCTGCATGGCCTCGACCGTCTCCGCGATCTCGGGCCGCCAGCCGATCCCGGTACCCAGCTCCATGGAACTCCCCCTCCGCCGCCCTGCTTCCTGGTCTCCTGACCCCGACGGCACGGTCCGAACCCCCGAGGGACGACGTTCAGAGCAACATTTGAGGTTTCATCCACCGGCCCCCGGGTGGCACGCTGCCGCCATGGATCAAGCGGAAGCACTGCTCATCGGGGGACGCGCCGGTGTCGGGAAGACGTCGGTCGCGTGGGAGGTCTCGGCGCTCCTGCGGGCCGCGGAGGTCCCTCATTGCGTCCTGGAGGGCGACTACTTGGGCCAGGTCCACCCGGCGCCGCCGGACGACCCGCACCGCAGTGCCGTCACCGAGCGCAACCTCACCGCGCTCTGGTCCAACTTCGCGGACCTCGGCCACCGCCGCCTGATCTACACCAACACCGTCAGCGTACTGACCGGCAGCGAGGGCATGTTCCGGCGCGCGATGGGCGAGGACGTACGGCTCGTACGGGTGCTGCTCACGGCGTCGGACGCCACCGCGGGGGAGCGGCTCGCGGGCCGCGAACTCGGCTCGGAACTGGAGTCCGAACTCCGCGGCAGCCTCCGCAAGGCCCGCCTCCTGGACGAACAGGCCCCGCGGGACACCGTGCGCGTACCGACGGACGGCCGGGACGTGCCGGCGATCGCGCGGGAGGTGCTGGCGGCCGTGGGGTGGGCTCCGGGGGCGTAGGTGCCTTCAGGGGCGGCGCGCGAGGATCAGGTAGCCGCCGAAGCCCAGGAAGCCGATGCCCGTCGCCCGGTCCAGGTGGCGGCGGGGCAGCCGCAGCCGGCCGTCGGCGTGGCGCAGGGAGCGGCCCGCCGCGATGTAGAGCAGGGCGGCCGCGCCCTCGACGCCGATGTACGCGGCGGCGAGCGGGACGAGCGTCGCGGGTGGGGCGGCGGCGGGGAGGAACTGCGGCAGGAAGGACGCGAACAGCAGGAGCGCCTTCGGGTTGGTGAGGGCGGTGAGGAACTCCTGGCGCGCGACGGTCAGGGGACGTACGGCCGCGGTTCGTTCGGCCGGGTCGCTGTCGCTCCTGCCCGCGTTCCGCAACGTCGTCACGCCCAGCCAGATCAGGTACGCGACGCCGAGCCACCGCAGGATCTCGAACGCGACGGCCGATTCGGCCAGAACCGTACCGAGGCCGAGGACGACCAGCGCCGCCAGCAGCGCGAAGGCGGTGAACCGCCCGGCGACCCCCACCAGCGCGTGCCGGACGCCGATCAGCGCGGCGTTGCGCAGGCCGAGCAGCTGGTTGGCCCCCGGGATCAACGCCATGAGGACGGTCGCCGGGAGGAAGACCTGCCAGTCGATCATGTACTCAATTGTGGCGCATCGGCCGCGCAGAGGCCCGGGGAGCCGACCCGGCCTCCCGCGGAGTGGGGTAGCCTTCCGAGTGGCCCCGGCCGTCCGTCATCCCCCGTGCGGACGGGCGGGGTCTTTTACGTGCCAGGGGCTTCGGGCCCGGGGCTCAGAGGTGGGCGAGACCGGACAGGAAGTCGCCCGTCAGGGGTCCCTCGGACACGACGGTGTCGCTGGGCGGGATCTCCGTGAACCCGGCATCCCGTACGAGGGGCAGCCCGCCCGTGGTCAGCGCGGGCCAGCGCTCCGGGTCGGCGGTCCGCACCGAGAGCGGGAAGCCCGCCTCGCGCCATTCCTTGCGCTCCGCGTCGGACAGCTCCCACCAGGCGAGCTGAGCCCCGTGGCCGGCCTGCGCCATGGTCTTGCCCGCGGTCATGTCGAGGTCGGGGTTGAGCCAGAGGACCGGGGCGGAGGAGTCGGGGGCGGGCGGCGGTTCCGGGTCGTCGAGGTCCGTGCCGGAGACCTGGAGGCGGGCCAGGTCCTTGGGCCAGCCGTCGAGGGGGACCGGCGGGAAGACGCGTACCTCGGCGGAAACGGTGGTGACCGTGATCCCGTCGAGGGCCTCCGCGCGCCGCCACTCCGCGCCCCGCGCCCGCCGCACCACCTTGCGGATCCGGGCGTCCTGCCAGTCGTGCATCGCCTGCGCCCACGGCCCTTCACCGACCGAGCGCTCGTCCGAGAGGATCACCAACACGGCGCGTGCGGCGGCCTCCAGGGCGTCCGTACGTGTGGGGGGTGCGGCCCGCTCGATGCGTACGACGAGTGGCAGCACGAATTCGCGTGCGCTGGGCTGGGGGTGGGAGGGGGCGTCGCTGGTCACGGGTCCAGTCTGCCAGGCGGTCGGCCGCTCCCCACGTCACGGGGCTCCGCCCCGGACCCCGCGGGCTCTCGTCCAAGGAGCGGGCTGGACTGGCTCGGCCGCCGCCCGGGGCTGAAAAGATCGGGGCTCCGCCCCGGACCCCGCGCCTCAATCGCCGGCGGGGCTTGATTGCCGGAGCCGCTTGATTTGCCGGAGCCGCTTGATGGGGCGGGGCCGAAAAGATCGGGGCTCCGCCCCGTGCCCCGCGGGCTCTCGTCCACAGAGCGGGCTTGAATGGCTCAGCCGCCGCAGGGGCCCAAGCACGTGTAGGGGACCATGACCGCATGCACGTCACGCTGCGCGGCGCGGGCCGTCGTTATGGACTTGGTGGGCCCTGGGTGTTGCGTGGGGTCGACATGGACGTGCCCGAGGGGGCCATGTTTCGGGTGCGGGGGCCCAACGGCACCGGGAAGTCCACGCTGTTGCGGCTGGTCGCCGGGGTCGACGCGCCCACCGAGGGCCGGGTCATCGGTCGCCCGCGCACGGCCTACGTCCCCGAACGCTTCCCGCCCGCCCTGCCGTTCACCGCCCGCGCCTACCTCACGCACATGGGCCGCATCCACGGCCTCGGACGCCCGACGGCCGCGCGGCGGGCGGGGGAGTGGCTGGAGCGGTTCGGCGCCGGCGCCTACGCGGGGTCACCCCTCGCCGAGCTGTCCAAGGGCAGCAGCCAGAAGGTGGCGGTGGCCGCGGCCCTGCTCGCGGAGCCGGAGCTGCTCGTCCTCGACGAGGCCTGGACCGGGCTCGACACCGCGGCCCGGGACACCCTCGACGGCGCCGTCGCCGAACGGGCGGAAGCCGGCGCCGCCGTGCTCTTCGTCGACCACGACCCGCGCCGCCTGACCGGCACCGCCGACGCGACGTACGAGGTAGAGGGCTCAACTGTGCTGCGCAGCACGGGAGTCGACGGCGCGGCCGTGGTCGTCGACGCCGCCGGGCCTGCGGGCCACGAGCCCGACCTGTCGCACCCGCACACCCACGTCCGCCTCGACCCCCGCACCGTAAGGATCATCACGGACGCCGCGCACTCCGACGCCGTGCTGCGCACGCTGCTCGCCGCCGACCCGCCGTGGCACATCGTCGCCGTCCGCGCGCCCGATTCCCCGGAGGACAGCCGATGACCGCGGCCCTGCTCGCCTACCAGTCGGCCCTGCTGTTGCGCTCGCAGCGCTGGCTGGCGCCGGTCGTCCTCTACGCCGCGTTCGCCGCCGTCGGCGTGCAGGCGGGGCAGCCGGTGCTCGACTCCCTCGGGTACACCGCCGCGGCCCTGCTCCCCGTGGGGGCCTGGCTTGCGCGGATATGCGTCACCAACGAACCGCCCGCGGCCCGCAGTTGCACCGCGGCGGCGACGGCGCCGTGGCGCGCCCACCTGGCGAGCCTGGCCGCCGCGTTCCTCGCCACGTTGGCCGTCGGTGTCGCGGCGACCGTGGTCGTGGCGCTGATCAGCGACGGGGTCAGCACCGACCGCCTGGTGCGTGTGGCCAAGTGGCCGGCCGCCGGGGCGGGGCTGCTCGCCGTGCTGGTGTGCGCCCTCGTCGGTGTCGCCGTCGGGGCCGTCACCACCTGGCCCGTCGTGCGTGGCACGGGGCTCGGCGTGGCCACCTTGGTGCTGTGCGCGCTCGTCGCGCTGATCGCCCCCGGGTCACCGGCGAAGTCGGTGGTGAGCGCCCTGGTGACCGGGTCGCAGGACGGGGCGGTGCCGGTCCTGCTGCTGCCGCTCGCGGGAGCGGTGGCCGTGGCCGGGGTCTGCGCGGCGGCGGCCTGTGCGCTCGCTTCCCGTCGCTGAACCCCCGTTACCCGGAGCAGGCCGTGCGCTGGGCTTCCTGCCAGTCGCAGACCGGGCACAGCGTGCTGCCCTTCGTCGACTCCGGGTACTCCGTGGGCTTCCGGCACAGCACGCACTCGGCGAACGGCTCGTCCGCCGCCGGGGTGGGTGCCGGGCGCTCCTCGGGGCCGCCGGCGCAGTAGTCGCTCATGCCCCCAGCCTACGTACACGGGCGTACGACCAAGCACGGCCGAGCACCGCCCATCTCGCTCACGCCCCGCGCGCCGCCCCCACCAGATCCGACACCCGCACGAACCGGTACCCCTGCGCCCGCAGCTTCGGCACCACCGCCCGCACCACCCGCTCCGTCGTCGGCGCCGCGCTGCGCGTGCAGTGCATGACGACGACCGAACCGGGCCGCACCCCGTCGAGCACCTGCCGGGTCACGGCGCCCGCGTCCGTGGCGAACGCGTCACCGCTCACCACGTCCCACTGCACCGCCGTCACCCCGGTCGGCGTCAGCGCCCGCAGCGCCGCCCGGTCGTAGCAGCCGCCGGGGAACCGGAAGTACGGCACGACGTGCTCGACCCCCGCCTTCCGGAACGCGCCGAACGCGCGGTCGACATCGGCCCGCATGCCCCGTGCCGGCACCCTCGGCAGGCCGTAGCAGTCCCCGGTGAAGGCGTAGTGGCTGTACGAGTGGTTGGCGACCTCGAACAGCCGGTCCCGGCCGATGTCCTCGGCCTGCGCGGGGTACTCCTCGGCCCAGCGCCCGGTCATGAAGACGGTGGCCGGGACCTTCAACTTACGTAGGGTGCGCACCAGTTGAGGGTTGTCGAAACGCTCCCCGGCCCGCGCCCGCACCCCCTGGTCGGCCGTCATGTCGGCGTCGAAGGTGAGCGCGACGGTCCGGTCCTTCGTCGCCGCGCCGCGCTTGAAGACGGGGGTGGTGCCGCCCGGCCCGGGAGCGAGGGTGGGCTTGGGGGTCTTCTGTGGCTTCGGGGACGCCTTCGGCGGGCTTGAGCTGTCCCGTGGGCTCTCCTGGGAGCCGGCGGGGCGCGTCGCGCCCGGGACTCCCGACGAGGCGGGTTCGCCGCATGCGGCGAGGCCGAGAGCGAGCGCGCCCAGGGCGCAGGCCGCGGTCACGCGGCGTACATGTCTGATCACGCGCCGACAGTATCTTCGGATTTACCTCAAATCGTGCAAATCGGACCGATGGGGGCGTGATCTCGTGCAGTGGGGTACTCGGCCGTCATGACGACACCAATGGCTTTCCCCGACCCCTCGACGTCGGTCGTCCCGTTCGTCGCCGGCCTGGTGATCGCGCTGGCGCTGATCTGGGCGGTCTGGATGGGCATCAGGTTCCGTCGCCGGGAACCGGGTCCTCCCGACCCGGCCGACCAGCCGAAACTCCCCCGTACGGGCCCGGTCCAAGAGGTCCGCGAGATGCGGGAGCCGGACGAGATGCCGCACACGGACGACGGCGGCTCCCGGCTGACCCCGCACGAGCTGAACGGCTTCGGCAACTCGAGCAGCAAGCGCAGCAAGGACCAGCGGCCGCGCCGCTGGGGCCGGGGCAGCAGCGGCGCGTTCGGCAGCGGCGGCCCGGGTCGGACCTGACGTCAGAGGGCGTGAGGCCCTCGGCGCTACGGAGCGTGACGCTTCGGCGTGTGTACTTCGGGGCGAGCCACCCCGTCGTACGCGCGGCGGGGCGTCACGCCCTCAGTGCCTGGCCTCGGCCCGTGCGCGTCGGCGTTCGGCCCGCAGCAGCCTGGCCCGCTCGCCCTCGGAGGTTCCGCCCCAGACCCCCGTCGTCTGCTCCGTGGCGACGGCCCATCGCAGGCACTCCATGATCACCGGGCAGCGGCGGCACACCTCCTTGGCGGCCTCTACGTCGTCCATGGCGGGCCCGGTTGTGCCGACAGGGAAGAAGACGTCCGGGTCCTCATCGGCACACGCCGCGCTGTCCAGCCACTCCATCTCCGTGTTCCTCACTGGCAACGGCATGCGGCGGCGGGTGCCCCTCAACACCCGCACGGAAACGCGGAGTTTGAGCGCTACGGGGCGGGGGACCCGGGTCGCGGCCGAGAGGCCAGGGGAGCGAAGGGAAGCCGGGGCCGGGCGGGGGCAACTCCGCCCGGCCCCGGCGTCGCCCTGCGACATGGAGCGGGAGGGGCTACAACGGAACGGAAGGGAGTGAGTCGCCATGCCCAGCGGATCGAGTGCCAAGCGTGAGCGCCAGTACGAGAAGATCAAGCAGAGCGCCCAGGACCGGGGCGAGAGCACGTCGCGGGCCAAGGAGATCGCTGCCCGCACGGTCAACAAGGAACGAGCGAGGAGCGGCGAGTCGAAACAGGCGAGCCGCACATCGACGCAGGACATCTCCTCGGGCAGGCGCGGCGGCCTCCGCTCCCACCAGGGCGCAGGCGGCCCGACAAAGGACCAGCTCTACGAAGAGGCCAAGGACCGCGGCGTCGACGTCCGCTCGAAGATGAACAAGGCGGAACTCGCCAAGGCACTGGGGCGCTGATCACTTCATGGCAAAGCAACCGGACTCCGTCCCGCGGGACCTCCCCGACCAGCAGGCGGACCCCGAAGAAAACGAAACCGAAACCGCCGAGCCCGGCACGAACCCCGAGCCCGGCGCCGACGCCGAGCCGCGGACCGGGACCGACGACGCCCCGGACGACGAGACCGGACCCGACGTCACCGTCCCCGACTCGGACGTGGCGGGCACCGGCCGCACCGGCGCACCCCACGCCCCGGGCATCCACCCGGACCAGCCGGTCCCGGACGAGCCCGCCGACTGACTCCGACTCCGGTAGCCGCTAGCGCCCCCGCAGCGCCCCCGCCACCTGGTCGAAGAGGGCCGCGTGGGCGCGGGCGCTGGCGGGGGTCTCCGGGTTCCAGGGCAGCACCGACGCCCGTTCGGCGACGGACGCCCAGTGCGGGTCGGTCGCGTACTGGGCGCGCGGCGCCGCGTTGGCGCGCGCGTCCGACAGGATGACGTCCGGGGCGAGTTCGGCGACGTCCCGCCACGTCCCCGTGTACCAGTTGGCGCCGGGCCCCTCGGGCGGCGACACCATGGCGACACCGAGCCCGCCGAGCGCGCTCAGGTCGGGCCACTTGGTGGGCCGGGCCAGGTGCACCGCGTCCGCCCCCGCGGCCGAGAGCGCCAGCACCTTCACGCCCCGCGTCCCACGGGCCGCGACCCCCAACTGCCGCTCGGCACGGGCGAGTTCCTCCCGCGTCTCCGCCGGCTCCGAGGTCCCGAGCGAGCGCCCGAGTTCCGCGAAACGCTGCCGCACCCCGCCCAGCGTGCGGCCCTGCCCCACGTCGAGCACGGCGACGGGGACGTGCTCCTCCAGATGCTTCGCCGTATCGGGCTCGATGCCGTACACCTGTCCGCCGCCGTACGTGAGCGCAACGACGAGGTCGGGGCGCGCCGCGAGCACGTCGTCCAGGCCGAGCGCCGCTCCCGCGCCCAGATACGCGAGATCGTCCAGCGGCAGCGCGCCGGACTTGGCGTGATCGGGCTCATCGCCGTCGTGGAACGAGCCGAAGATCCCCACCGGGCGTATGCCCAGATCCCACAGGCTCGCCCCGGCCTGTATATAGGCGACGACGCGCTGTGGCGTCTCGCTCGCGGACGTGAGGTGTCCGCGGTCGTCGGTGAACTCCCAGGCTGTGGTTGACCGTTCTTCCATAAGGGGGACCTTGCCCAGGGCACTCGCCCGGCACGCGGTGTGCCACCCGCGAAAACCGGCCATGCGAACGGCCGTCCCCTCGAACGAGGGAACGGCCGACCGGTCACGCGTCAACGGCTCAGTGCCAGGGCCCCGTCACGGCGAACGTGGTCCCCGGCGTATAGCAGTTCACGAACATCGTCTCGCCGTCCGGCGAGAAGGTGACCCCGGCGAACTCGCCCCACTCGGGCTTGTCGGCCGTCCCGATGTTCTGCCGACCGCGCGCCATGGCGTACACCTCGCCCTTGCGCGTCACGCCGAACACGTGCTGGGCGCCCTCGCCGTCCTCGCACACCATCAGGCCCCCGCTGGGCGCGAGGCAGATGTTGTCGGGCTCCTCGCCCGGCAGCTGGACGTCCGTGTCGGGGCCGAACACGATGACCAGCGTCAGGCGGCGCGACGACGGGTCGTAGCGCCAGATCTGCCCGAAGTGGTCGGCGGCCGAGCCCTCGCGGCTGCGGGCGTACGACGAGACGAAGTAGACGCTCGACCCGCCCCAGTAACAGCCCTCCAGCTTCTGCGCGTGGGTGATGCCCTTCGGGCCGAAGTCCTGGTTCCGGATGGGGGTTTGGGCGGCCAGCGGGTCCGGCACGTCGACCCATTCGATGCCGCTGAACGTCGCCCCCGTCTCCTGGACCGCCGACAGGTCCGGCACGCCGGGCACCCGCATCGCCTGAAGCTTTCCGCCCGCGCGCAGCGAACCGAGGCCGCCCTTCGCGTTCTTGGGCAGGAAGCGGTAGAAGAGGCCGAAGGGCTTGTCGAAGGCGTCCTCCGTCTCGTAGACGACGCCGCGCTTCGGGTCGACGGCGATCGCCTCGTGCTGGAAGCGGCCCATCGCGGTCAGCGGGACGGCGCCCGAGCGGTGCGGGTCGACCGGGTCGACCTCGAAGATGAAGCCGTGGTCCTTGGTGTAGCCGTTCGTACCGGCCTTGTCCTCGGTCTCCTCGCAGGTCAGCCAGGTGCCCCAAGGCGTGGGCCCGCCCGCGCAGTTGACCGCGGTACCGGCGATGCCGACCCGCTCGGACACCACGTTGTTCTTGGCGTCCACGGTGAGCGTGGTACAGCCGCCCTTGCCCATCGGGTCGTACGTCAGGCCCTCGACGGTCGGCACCGCGATCTTCCCGGTGACCCGGTTCTCGTGGTTGCGCACGAGGTGCACGCGGCCCTGTCTGCCGGCGAACGCCGCCATTCCGTCGTGGTTGGAGGGCACCTTGCCCTCGCCGGAGCGCAGTGGCTCCCCCTCCCGCGACAGGACCTTGTAGCGGAATCCCTTCGGGAGGTCGAGCAGCCCGGCCGGGTCGGGCACCAACGGGCCGTATCCGGCGCGTCCTTGGGCGGCGGCCGAGCCGGCGAACAGCTCGGAGAGGTTCCCCGCGAAGGCGATTCCCACCCCCAGGGCGCCGGTGCGGGCGAGTACTTGACGGCGGGTCGCGGACTGTCGTGCGTCGGCGGTGCGTGACATGGGTGCAACCTCCTGCTGGCGGACAGGACTGTGACCCGGCTGTGTTTATCACGTGCCCTTCGCCGCGGGAACCACGCGCGTAGCGCAGGCGATTCGTGCACCGACCACCTATCGGCTCACCTGCGAAGCGCCCGCGCTTACTCGTGTACGAGACCCTTCGCGTCGCGCGCGAGCGCGGTCAGCCGGGAGATCGCCCGGAAGTACTTCTTCTTGTAGCCGCCGTTCAGCATCTCCTCGCTGAACAGCTTGTCGAACGGGAGCCCCGACGTGAGCACGGGTATCTCCCGGTCGTAGAGCCGGTCCGCCAGGACGACGAGCCGCAGCGCGGTCGACTGGTCGGGGACGGCCGCCACATCGGTGAGGCAGACGGCCTTCAGATCGTCCGTCAGCGCCCCGTACCGGCTGGGGTGCACGCGCGCGAGGTGCTCCAGAAGGTGCGGGAAGTCGTCGAGCGAGGCGCCCTCGGTGGCGTACGCCGCCTTGGTGACCTGCTCGTCGGTGAACGGCGCGGGGGCCTCGGGCAGGCCGCGGTGCCGGTAGTCCTCGCCGTCGATGCGCAACGGCCTGAAGTGGGCCGACAGGCCCTGGATCTCGCGCAGGAAGTCGGCGGCGGCGAACCGGCCCTCGCCGAGCTTGCCCGGCAGCGTGTTCGACGTCGCGGCGAGCGCGACACCGGACTCGACGAGCCGCGCGAGCAGACTCGACACGAGCACCGTGTCACCCGGGTCGTCCAGCTCGAACTCGTCGATGCACAGCAGCCGGTGGCCGCCGAGCGTCTTGACGGTCTGCTGGAAGCCGAGCGCGCCGACCAGGTTCGTCAGCTCCACGAAGGTGCCGAACGCCTTGTACTCGGGCTCGGCGGGGGTCGCGTGCCACAGGGAGGCGAGGAGGTGCGTCTTGCCGACGCCGTAGCCGCCGTCGAGGTAGACACCACGCGGTCCCGTCGGGGCGGCGGGCTTCTTGCCGAAGCCGAGGAAGCCGCGCTTCTTGCCCGCCCCGGACGCGTGCGCTCCGCCGAGACCGGCCGCGAAGGAACTCAGGACCTGGACGGCCTCGGTCTGGCTGGGCTGCTTCGGGTCCGGGATGTACGTCTCGAAGCGCACGGAGTCGAAACGGGGCGGCGGCACCATCTCGGCGACCAGGCGCTCCGCGGGGACGTGCGGCTCGCGCGCGCACAGGGACAGCGGCGACGGGTCGGCTATGGGGCTGATGCCCATCTGGCTGGACTCCCGGGAGTCGGCGGCTTCGAGGGATGACGACACGGTTACCCACCTTAGTCGCCGTGCCACACTGCACGTCATGCGACGCCTGTTCCCTGTGACGTACGAAACAGCAGATGGCAAGGGGTACGAGAAGAGGGAGGCGAGCCCAGAGGGGCGTGAGTGGAGCCTCGACGAGCTCGCCGACGCCTACGCGTACCCGCCCGAAGCGGCGCACGCGCCGTGGCTGCGGGCCAACATGGTCTCCACGCTCGACGGCGCGGCCCAGCACGACGGCCGCTCCCAGCCCATCTCCAGCGCCACCGACATGCGGGTCTTCGGCACGCTGCGCGGGCTCGCCGACGTCGTCGTGGTCGGCGCGGAGACGGTCCGCCTGGAGGGTTACCGCCCCGCCCGCGCGCGTGAAGCGTTCGCGGCGCGCCGGGAGGCGGCCGGGCAGGGCCCCGCCCCGCAGATCGCCGTGATCAGTGCCAGCCTCGACCTCGACTTCGACCTGCCCCTGTTCACCGACCCGCTGGTGCCGACGCTGTTGCTCACCGGCGCGGGCGCCTCTGCCGACCGGGTCGCGGCCGCGCGCAAGGCGGGCGTGGAGGTGCTGATCGCGGGCGACGGCGCGGCGGTCGAACCCGACCGCGCGGTGGCGGCGCTCGGCGAGCGGGGCCTGCGGCGTCTGCTCACCGAGGGCGGGCCGAGGATGCTCGGTCAATTCGTGGCGGGCCGGGTACTCGACGAGCTGTGCCTGACCGTGTCCCCGATGCTGACCGCGGGGGACGCCCAGCGGATCGCCGGTGGCTCGACCTTGGCCGTGCCGGAGCGGTTCGAACTGACGTCCCTACTTGAGGAGGACGGATTCCTGTACAGCCGTTACACCCGGCCGCGGGGCGGACAGTAGCCGCTGCCGTCGACAGCACGGCGACATTCGGCGGAATGACTCGTTCCGTTTAGCTTTGGCTGGGCACACTAAATCTCGCAGTCCCCGTGCGAATGCGGGGCAGGATGGTTTCCGCAGGTCCGCTGGTCCACCCGGAGGGTCGTCGTCAGTCGGCCCACGGTAGGAGAAGAAGGGCGCCCGTCGTGTTCACGAGCGTATTGATGATCGAGAAGGCTCTGACCTCCGCCGACGTGGAGTTCGTCACCACGTTGCACGGCGAGGAGGAGGTCTCCTTCCACGTGCTGCTCCAGCCCCGCGGAGACCAGGCGGACCGCCTGCTGCGGGCCATCGACGACGTCGCGATGGGGGAGTTCGACGAGGCGGGCAAGGAGGGCGAGGTGCCCGAGGGCGACGAGGCCAAGGGCCCGGCGGAGAAGGCCCTCGCCGTCTCCCTCGCCGCGCTGCACCAGGCGGGCAGCGAGGCGGTGGGCCGGCTCATCGAGGACCACCCGCTGGACGCCCTCAAGGCGCTCGTCGCGGAGGTGAAGGCGGACGAGGTCATCGTGCTGACCGACCCGCACTACGTCGAGGAGTTCTTCCACCGGGACTGGGCCTCGCGCGCCCGCCACCAGGTCGGCGTACCGGTCCTGAAGCTGTTCTCGCACAGCAAGGCGTGACGGACACCAGGGGGTGACGGGGAGAGGTTCGGGACGGCACGGGGCGAGGCAATAGGCTGGGGCCCGTGCCGTGGTCGTCGTGACCACGGATCAGGACATCCGAGAACCCCAGGGGAGACCACGCATGGCACCCGGCCTGCCGCATTCCGTCGCCGACATGGACCGACCGCACTTCATCGGCATCGGCGGCGCCGGCATGTCGGGCATCGCCAAGATCCTCGCCCAGCGCGGCGCGCAGGTGGCGGGCAGCGACGCCCGTGAGTCCGCGACGGCGCAGGCGCTGCGCGAGCTCGGCGTGACGGTGCACATCGGCCACGACGCCGCGCACCTCGCCCCCGACGCCACCTGCGTCGTCGTCTCCTCGGCCATCCGCGAGGACAACCCGGAGCTGGCCCGCGCCAAGGAGCTCGGCGTCCCGGTCGTGCACCGCTCGGACGCGCTGGCCTCCCTGATGGACGGCCTGCGCCCGATCGCGGTGGCCGGCACGCACGGCAAGACGACCACGACGTCGATGCTCGCGGTGTCCCTGAAGTCCCTCGGCCTTCAGCCCTCCTACGCCATCGGCGGCGACCTGGACGTCCCCGGCTCCAACGCCGACCACGGCGAGGGCGAGATCTTCGTCGCCGAGGCCGACGAATCGGACCGCAGCTTCCACAAGTACAAGCCGGAAGTCGCGATCATCCTCAACGTCGAACTCGACCACCACGCGAACTACGCGTCCATGGACGAGATCTACGAGTCCTTCGAGACGTTCACGGGGAAGATCACCCCCGGCGGCACCCTCGTCATCGCCGCGGACCAGGCGGGCGCCGCCGAGCTGACCCGCCGGGTCCGTGACACGACGTCCCTCAAGGTCGTCACGTACGGCGAGTCCGAGGGCGCGGACATCCGCATCCACAAGATCACCCCGCGCGGCCTGGCCAGCGAGGTGACCGTCCTCATGGACGGCAAGCTGCTGACCTTCACGGTCTCCGTCCCCGGCCGCCACTACGCGCAGAACGCGGTGGCGGCGCTCGCCGCGGGCGTCGCGATGGGCATCCCGGCCCGGAACCTGGCCTCGGCGCTCAAGTCGTACACGGGCGTCAAGCGCCGCCTCCAGCTCAAGGGCGAGGTGAACGGCGTGCAGGTCATCGACTCGTACGCCCACCACCCCACGGAGATGACGGCCGACCTGGAGGCGATGCGCGCGGCGGCCGCCGACTCGCGCCTCCTGGTCCTCTTCCAGCCCCACCTCTTCTCCCGCACCCAGGAGCTGGGCAAGGAGATGGGGCAGGCCCTCGGCCTCGCGGACTCCTCGGTCGTCCTCGACATCTACCCGGCCCGCGAGGACCCGATCCCCGGCATCACCAGCGCCCTGATCATCGACGCCGCGCGCGAGGCGGGCGCCGACGTGCAGGCCGCCGCCGACAAGGACGCCGCGGTCGCGGCGGTCGCGGGAATGGCCAAGCCCGGCGATCTCGTTCTCACCATGGGAGCGGGCGACGTCACGGAGCTCGGCCCGCGGATCCTTGAACAGCTGAAGGGATGAGGCACATGTCGTACGACGTCGAGAAGCCGGACGAGCAGTGGCGCACGGAGCTGAGCCCGGCGGAGTACGCGGTGCTGCGCCAGGCCGGCACGGAGCCCGCGTTCGTCGGTGAGTACACCGACACGAAGACGAAGGGCGTCTACGCCTGCCGGGCCTGCGGCGCCGAGCTCTTCACGTCGACCGAGAAGTTCGAGTCGCACTGCGGCTGGCCGTCCTTCTACGACCCGAAGAACACCGACGCCGTGGAGCTCATCGAGGACAGCTCCCACGGAATGGTCCGCACCGAGGTGCGCTGCGCGCGCTGCGGCTCGCACCTCGGCCACGTATTCGAGGGCGAGGGGTACCCGACGCCCACGGATCAGCGGTACTGCATCAACTCGATCTCACTCACGCTGAGCCCCGAGGGGGAGTGAGGACCGGCGGCCGCGGCGGCGCTCACTGCGCCGCCGTCTCCGCCGTCACCGGCCGGAAGCCCGGGTTGCTCACGCAGTCCGACATGCTCTCGGTGTTGGTCTCCTTGTTGATCGGGCACGCGCCGATGACGAAGCGCGACGCGACCCCGCCGGGGAAGGCGACCTCGACCTGGTCGGCGTACTTGTGGTCGTCGCCGATCGTCTCGTTGACGTCGATGCCGTTCGGGGCGTCGATGTAGTAGTTGTAGGCGCCGCCCTTCATCCACTTGGTCCACTTCTTGAAGAGGTCGTGGTCACGCGTCGTGGAGACGAACGGCGAGGGCTGGTTCTTCAGTACGTACTTCTCCAGGTCGTACTGCCCGGTCGTGACGTCCTTCGCCTCGAAGCCCTCCTTGAAGATGACCGCCGGGGCGCGCCCGTCCGCCCGGTACAGCGTCTGGCAGTCGTTGCGGAACTCCGGCTCCGGCGAGATCCGCTCGAGCGGGACGCGGTCGATGGCCGCGTAGAGCCGGTCCGGGACGACGGGGCAGGAGGAGGACGCGGCCTTCGCCACGGAGGTCGCGGACTTCGCGGTGTCGGCGTCCGGGGCGCTGGCCGTGGCCGACGGCGCGGACGCGAGGGCCAGTACGGACACCGCGGCGGCGGGCAGGGCGGCGAGACGGCGGGCGGTACGGGGGATCTTGTTGATCATCATGAGCAGAACTTTCGGGGGCCGCGACCAAGATCCCCGCCAATCACCGGATCGTGGGCGTGTGCGGGTGCACCCGTGGTTCGATCCGTAGTTCCTTGATCCCGTTGATGAAGTTCGACACGAGGCGCTTCGGTGAGGCCGCGAGTGTCAGGGCCGGGAGGGACCGGCCCACTTCCTCGTACAGCGCCTGTAGTTGAAGGCGGGCGAAGTGGGCGCCCAGGCAGACGTGCGGGCCGTCTCCGAAGGAGACGTGGGGGTTCGGGGTGCGGGCCAGGTCCAGGGTGAACGGGTCGGGGAAGACGCGTTCGTCGTGGTTGGCGGAGGCGTGCAGGACGACCACCTTGTCGCCGCGCTTGATCGGGGTGCCCGCCAGCGTCGTGTCCTCGGTCGCCGTGCGGCGGAAGGTCAGGACCGGTGGGTGGCGGCGCAGCAGCTCGTCGAGCGCGGGCGCCAAGTCGGCTTTCCCTGTACGGAGTTGTTCATACGCGGACGGGGACTCGGCCAGCAGGGCGAGGCCGCCGGGAGCGGCGCTGCGGACCGTGTCGTTGCCCGCGATCGTCAGCAGGAAGAAGAACATCTGGCGTTCGGGCGGGGTGAGATCGGGGTCCGCGGCGAGCGTCGTCATGATGTCGTCGGCCGGGTGGGCACGCTTGTGGGCCGTCAGCTCCTCGGCGTACGCGAACATGTCGGCCAGCGCGGAGGGGGAGCGGGGGTTGACCGGTGGGCCGCTCGTCTCCGTTGCCTCGTCAGGGTCCTGGTAGCCGATCACGCGGCGGGTCCAGTGCAGGAGCAGCGCGCGGTCGGACTCCGGGACGCCCAGGAGGTCGGCGAGGTTCAGGAGGGCGTAGTCGTCGGTGACCGTGGCGACCAGGTCCACCGTGGCCTGATCGTCCGCGTCCTGAAGTGCCTTGTGCAGCAGGGATCTTGCCCGTTGCCGTACCGATTCCTCGAAGGCCGCCACTCGGCGCGGTGTGAACGCCCGGCTCACCAGGCGGCGCAGCCTGCCGTGCGCCGGTGGGTCCTGGTTGAGCATCATGCCGCGGATGAACGGGAGGTCCGCCGGGTCCGGATCGCGGATCTGGGTCGCGCCCAGGTACGAGGAGTACGTCGACGCGTCCTTGAGGACCCGGACCACGTCCGCGTGCCGGGTGACCGCCCAGAAGCCCGGACCCTCCGGCCAGCCGAGGAGCGCGGGCTCCGGCTGCCAGGCCACCGGGTGGTGGTCGCGCAGCGTCCGGTATCGGACGTGCGGGACACCACGCGCGTACAGGCGCGGGTCGAAGACGTCGGGGACGGCAGGCGTCACGAGCCGTCCGCCCGCAGGAAGTCCTCCATGACGCGGATCAGCGCGAGCGGCGCCTCGTCCATCGCGTAATGGCCGCATACGGGGAGGTCGACGAGCTCGCCGCGGGTGAACCAGGCCAGCCACGTCGAGCGCATCAGTTTCGCGGACAGGGCCGGGTCGAGCTGTCCGGTGATCACGAGCGCGGGGACCGTACAGGGCTCCAGGTCCGCGTGGAAGTCGTCGCCGGTCCACGAGTCGAGCCAGGCCCGGAACGCCTTGCCGTCGCTGCACGCGAACGAGCGCTCCACCATGCGGTCGAGCCACGCGCCGGGGCGTACGCCGCCGGTGGTGATGTCGATGATCGTGCGGCGGTTCGCGGGGGAGGTGTCGGCCGTCACGAACAGTTCCCGCTGCTCGGGCGTCATGGGCAGGCCGGACGCCGGGACCGGGGACACGCCCACGATGCGGCGCACCCTGCGCTGTGCGGTCGCCACCACGCGCTGCGCCACCGTGCCGCCCATGGAGTGCCCGATCAGCGAGAACCGCTCCCAGCCGAGCCGGTCCGCGAGGTCGAGCACGTCCGCGGCGCCCTCGGCCGTCGTGTACGCGCCCGGTGTCTGCTTCGCCTCCCCGTAGCCGCGCAGGTCCACGAGCGCGTACTGGAAGGAGGCGCGGTCGAGGTCGGCCACGATCGGCGCGTAGGCGGCGCGGTCGGCGAACCAGCCGTGCACCGCGATCACCTTGTGCGGGCCGTCACCGTGCAACTCGTACGGCAGGACGAAGGAGGAGGCCACGTCGACTCCCAAGGGTGTGGGACTTCGGGCGGTGCGGGACGCCTCCAAGGTGGCGCGGGGCCGGGCCCGGCCACAAGGGGGCGCACGCGCGCGTGGCGGCGTGCGCCGTGGCCGATCGGCGACAATGTGGGGGTGACCTCCCCCGACGCCCCGTCCGACCGCCCCGACCTGCGCGCCGATTGCGCCGACTGCTTCGGCCTGTGCTGCGTCGCCCTCCCCTTCGCCAAGTCGCACGACTTCGCGCACGACAAGAACGCGGGCACGCCCTGCCGCAACCTTCAGGACGACTTCAGCTGCGGCATCCACGCGAAGCTGCGCGACGAGGGCTACCCCGGCTGCACCGTCTTCGACTGCTTCGGTGCAGGCCAGAAGGTCTCCCAGGTCACCTTCGAGGGTGCCAGCTGGCGGGAGCGGCCCGAGAGTGCCAGGGCCATGTACGAGGTCTTCCCGGTCATGCGTCAACTGCACGAGCTGCTCTGGTACTTGAGCGACGTACTGGAGCTGCGCGCGGCCGGCGCCGTGCACGACGACGCCCGGCGGGCCCGCGAGGACATCGAGCGGCTGACCCGCGCGCGCAGCGACGAACTCGTCGCCGCCGACGTGCCGGGCATCCGGGGCGACGTGAACGCCCTTCTCCTGAAGGCCAGCGAACTGGTGCGCGCCGACGTGCCCGGCGCGCTCGGCCGCAAGAAGAACCACCGGGGAGCCGACCTGGTGGGCGCGCGTTTCAAAAAGGCCGACCTACGGGGCGCCAATTTCCGCGGCGCCCTCCTTGTGGCCGCGGATCTGACGGGCGCCGACCTCCGCTCGGCCGACCTGATCGGCGCGGACCTGCGCGACGCCCGGCTGGCGGGCGCCGATCTGACCGGGGCGCTGTTCCTCACCCAGGCGCAGGTGAACGCGGCCCGCGGCGACGCCGCGACCCGCATCCCGGCGGGCCTGCGGCGCCCCGCGCACTGGGCGTAGGCCCCGGCCCCGGGCGGGGCTCAGGAGGCGCACACCGAAGGCAGCGCCCGCGCAAGGCCCTTGAGGTGGAGTGCGTCGAACCCGCGCGCGTGGGCGTCGTGCAGCGCCGCCGCCGTGAGCAGCGGCCCGCAGGCCGGAGAGGTGCGCGTGGGGGCCACCTCCCGCAGCGCGTCCAGGAGCCGCGTCGTGATCCGGTCGAGCTGCGGCCGCACCTCCGTGGCGAGGTCGGGACGCTCGGTCGGGCGCTGTTCGGGGTGGGCGTCCCAGCGGGCGTAAAGGCCGCGCTGCACCACCTTGTTGGCCTCGATCTGGTCCCGGAAGACGGACTGCGCGAACGTCGGGTCGATGCCGAGGTCCGTCGAGCGCTTCGCCACGCCGTCGAGGATCTGCTGCTCCCGCGCCGGGTCGTCGATCGGCGCGTCCGTGCCGTACTTGGCCGCCGCGACCTTGTCCGCGAGTGCGAGCCGCTCCGTGGCCAGCGAGGTGATCGCGGCGAGGGCGCGCGGGTCCGCGTGGGCGGCGGTGGCGGCGGTGGTGGCGGGCGTCGCCGGTGCCGCGGACGCCGGGAGGGCCGCCCCGCCGAGGGCGAGCGCGGTGGCGGCGCCCAGGGTGACCAGGCAGCGGGCGGCGGTCGACGTGGTCCGGATGCGCAACGTGGGTCCTTCGCTTCGTACGGGCAACGGGTGCATGCAGTGCATGCGGTGCAAGCACTGCAAGAGGTGCCCCTGTTGTGTATCAGGCGGCACGCTTTTCCCTGAACGGGTGCCGTTCAGTCCCCGGTTCACGCGATAGTGCGATCATGTTCCGCCCCATGGATGCCGGTTGACGGCCACGGGTAGGGCGGCGCTCATGACACACGAGTCCACACAGCCCTTCCACCTGCCGCGCTTCTACATGCCGTACCAGGCCAGGATCAATCCGCACCTGGACGAGGCGCGGGCCCATTCCACGGTGTGGGCCCGCGAGATGGGGATGCTGGAGGGCAGCGGTGTCTGGGACCAGAGCGACCTCGACGCCCACGACTACGGCCTGTTGTGCGCGTACACGCACCCCGACTGCGACGGCCCGGCGCTCTCCCTGATCACCGACTGGTACGTGTGGGTCTTCTTCTTCGACGACCACTTCCTGGACATGTTCAAGCGCACGAACGACCGGGCGGCCGGCAAGGCGCACCTGGACCGGCTGCCGCTGTTCATGCCGATGGAGCTCGACACCCCCGTGCCCGAGCCGGAGAACCCGGTCGAGGCGGGCCTCATCGACCTGTGGCGGCGCACCGTGCCCGCCATGTCGATGGACTGGCGGCGCCGCTTCGCGGAGTCGACCGAGCACCTCCTGAACGAGTCGATGTGGGAGCTGTCCAACATCAACGAGGGGCGGATCTCCAACCCCGTCGAGTACATCGAGATGCGCCGCAAGGTGGGCGGCGCCCCCTGGTCGGCCGGCCTGGTGGAGTACGCGACCGCCGAGATCCCGGCATCCGTGGCCACGTCGCGGCCGCTGCGCGTCCTCATGGAGACGTTCTCCGACGGCGTGCACCTGCGCAACGACCTGTTCTCCTACGAGCGGGAGGTCATGGACGAGGGCGAACTCTCCAACGGCGTCCTGGTGTTGGAGACCTTCTTCGGCTGTACGACACAGGAGGCGGCGGAAGCCGTCAATGACGTGCTGACCTCGCGGCTGCACCAGTTCGAGCACACCGCGCTGACGGAGGTGCCCGCACTCTCCGCGGAGAAGGGGCTCACACCGGACCAGGTCGCCGCGATCGCCGCGTACACGCGCGGCCTTCAGGACTGGCAGTCCGGCGGCCACGAGTGGCACATGCGCTCGAGCCGCTACATGAACAAGGAGGCCGCCGCGCAGGCCGCCCCCTCCCTGGGCGCGCCGAGCGGGATCGGGTCCGGCACCGTGGACGTACGGGCGCTGCTGGCCGACGTGGGCGCCCAGCGCCTGCGCGCGTACACGCACGTGCCGTTCCAGAAGGTCGGCCCCTCCCTGATCCCCGACATCCACATGCCGTTCGCGCTGACCCTCAACCCGGAGCTCGACGGCGCCCGCGCGCGGCTGCTCCCCTGGACGCACCAAGTGGGCATCCTTGGGGAGGGCGTCTGGGACGAGGACAAACTCCGCGCCTACGACCTGCCGTTGTGCGCGGCGGGCCTCGACCCGGACGGTTCGGCGGAGGCGCTCGATCTCAGCTCCCAGTGGCTCGCCTGGGGCACCTACGGGGACGACTACTACCCGCTGATCTTCGGGCACCGCCGCGATCTGGCCGCCGCCAAACTGTGCACCGCGCGGCTCTCCGACTGCATGCCCGTGGACGGCGAGGAGATCACGCCGCCGACCAACGCCATGGAGCGCGGCCTCGCCGACCTGTGGCGGCGCACCACGGCCGCCATGACATCGGAGCAGCGACGCACCCTGAAGGACGCCGTCGAGGTCATGACGGAGAGCTGGGTGTGGGAGGTCGCCAACCAGCTCCAGAACCGCATCCCCGACCCGGTCGACTACCTGGAGATGCGCCGCGCCACCTTCGGCTCCGACCTCACCATGAGCCTGTGCCGCATGGGCCACGGGCCCGCCGTACCGCCGGAGGTCTACCGCGCGGGCCCGGTGCGCGCCCTGGAGAACTCGGCGATCGACTACGCGATGCTGATCAACGACGTGTTCTCGTACCAGAAGGAGATCGAGTTCGAGGGCGAGATCCACAACGCGATCCTGGTGGTGCAGAACTTCTTCGGCGCCGACTACCCGACGGCGCTCGGCATCGTCAACGACCTCATCACGCAGCGCATGCAGCAGTTCGAGCACATCGTGGAACATGAACTGCCCGTCCTCTACGAGGACTTCGGGCTCGGCCGCGAGGCGCGCACGGTCCTCGACGGCTATGTCGACGACCTGCGGAACTGGATGGCGGGCATTCTCAACTGGCACCGGGAAGTGGACCGCTACCGCGACGCGTGGCTCTCGAGCCGCGCCCACGGCTTCGTACCAGGACGCGTTCCGGCACCTCCGGTTCCGATTGGTTTCAACAACCACACGTCCGGATGGGGCGGTTCAGGCAACTTCGCTGGGACACCGGCCGTCTTGTGAGGTGAGACGGCCGCGACAAGCGGTCGTGCAACGGGGACTGCGAGAACACACGGGGGTGTTCTTTACTGTGACCGAAATCTTCGAGCGCATCACGGACAAACTGACCGGAGTCGAGGAGGCCGCGAGCGAGATCGCCGCGGCCGCCGTCGGTGAACTGGCGCCGTACGTGGCGCCGTTGACGGTGCCGCCGGTGCTGCGGCCCGACTCCGGTGACGTCCTGCAAGAGACGGAGATCGCGCTGCGGCCCACGTGGCAGCGGCTGCACCCGCAGCTCCCACCGACACTGATGTGGGGCTACGAGGGGACCGTGCCCGGCCCGACCATCGAGGTGCGGCGCGGGCAGCGCGTCCGCATCGCCTGGACGAACCGCATTCCCAAGGGCGGCGAGTACCCGGTGAGCGCGGTGGAGGTGCCCAATCCGCCGACCGAGCCGGGCCAGGACCCGCCGCCCCCGCCGACCACGCTGCCGGGCCGCGCGGGCGTCGCGGCGAACGCGGACGTGGCGGCGCTGCCCGCCTGGACCGTCACGCACCTGCACGGCGCGCAGACGGGCGGCGGCAACGACGGCTGGGCGGACAACGCGGTGGGCTTCGGCGACGCCCAGCTCTCCGAGTACCCGAACGACCACCAGGCAGTGCAGTGGTGGTACCACGACCACGCCATGAATATCACCAGGTGGAACGTCTACGCGGGCCTCTACGGCACGTACCTGGTCCGGGACGACGAGGAGGACGCCCTCGGGCTCCCCTCCGGGGAGCGGGAGATCCCGCTGCTGCTGGCCGACCGGAACCTGGACACGGACGAGGACGGCCGGCTCAACGGCAGGCTGCTGCACAAGACCGTGATCGTCGACCCGGCGAACGAGGAGACGGGCAAGCCCGTCACCATCCCGTTCAGCGGCCCGTACACGACGGTCAACGGGCGGATCTGGCCCTACGCGCGGGTGGACGCGGGCTGGTACCGCTTCCGCCTGGTGAACGCGTCGAACGCGCGGATCTACAACCTGGTGCTCCTCGACGAGGACGGCGACCCGCTGCCCGGCGTCATGCACCAGATCGGCAGCGACGGCGGACTGCTGCCGCGGCCCGTACCGATCGACTTCGACGACGCGCTGCCGACGCTGCCCGTCGCGCCCGCCGAGCGGATGGACCTGCTCATCGACTTCGCGTCCCTCGCGGGCAAGCGGGTGCGCCTGGTCGACAAGGGACGCAACGAGGCGCCGGGAGTGCCGGACGTGCCGGGCGATGTGCGCTACCCGCACGTCATGGAGTTCCGCGTCGGCGAGTGCGGCGAGCCAGACTCGTTCGTGCTGCCCGAGGTGCTGTCCGGTTCCTTCCGGAAGCTGACGCACGACATCGAGCACGGGCACCGGCTGATCGTCCTGACACCGCCCGCGACCAAGGGCGGCGGCGGACACCCGGAGATCTGGGAGATGGCGGAGGTCGCCGACGACGCCGAGGACTCGGCGGGCGCCGAGGACGTCCAGGTCCCCACCGACGGCGTGATCCAACTCGTCAATGACAAGGGCGAGTTGAAGACCTACCGGCGCATCGCCCGGACGTTCAACGATGGGCTCGGCTTCACCATCGGCGAGGGCACCCACGAGCAGTGGAGCTTCCTCAACCTCGCGGTGAACCCGCCGGTCGTGCACCCGATGCACATCCACCTCGCCGACTTCCAGATCCTCGGCCGCGACGTGTACGACGCCTCCGGGTTCGACACCGAGGTGGGAGGCACGGTCAAGCCGGTCGCGTTCGACCCGAACTCGGTGGTCCCGCTGCCGCCCAACGAGCAGGGGCACAAGGACGTGTTCCGCGCCCTGCCCGGCCAGATGCTGCGCGTCATGGGCAAGTTCGACGGGGCGTACGGCCGGTTCATGTACCACTGCCACCTCCTGGAGCACGAGGACATGGGCATGATGCGGCCCTTCGTGGTGCTTCCGCCGGAGGCCCTGAAGTTCGACCACGGGGCCGGGCACGGCGGTGGCCACGGGGGCCACACTGGCTGACCGGCCGGTCGGCTGATTCGGGAGGTGCACGGGGTGCCGGGCGCCGGCGTTCGAGCCGGCCCCGGCACTCTCACTCGTTCGTGGATCGTCGTGGGTGTGCGCGGAGGGTAGGGCTCTGGCCGTGGCCGAGTGAGCCAGGGACCGGAGGCGGGCGACCCATGGAACAGACTGCGTTGCGTCCCAAGGCGATGCCGGGATCCGGGGGCAGGGCATCGACCACGACGTCGAAGCAGGAGCCGTCGTCCGGCCCGCTGACGGGGCCAGGACCGGCGCGGAAGCCCGGCAGGCCGCACGCGGTCCGGCGGCGCGGCAGGCGCCTGTGCAGCGTGCTGTGCGGGCTGCTGTGCGCGGTCGCGCTCGTCCTCGCGGGCATCGGCCTCGGCACCGTGGGAGCCACCGTCATCGGCATGAGCAAGCTCGCCGAACTGAAGCGGCAGACCCCGCCCGCGGAACGGCCCGCGACCCCGCCGCCGAGCAGCCCCGCCCCCACGCCGGGCCCCACCACGGCGTCCGCACCGCCCACCCCGCCCCTGCTGAGGGGCGGGCTCGGCGTGGAGGTCGTCGACGCCCCCAAGGCGCCGGGCGCGCTTGTCGTGGCCGTGCACATCCCGGGCCCCGGCTACACGGGCGGCCTGGTCCGCGGCGACGTCCTGGTGGGCCTCGGCGACCGGCGTGTCGGCTCCGCGCTTGACCTGGCGGCGCACGTGGCCGACGTGGCGGACACCCGACCGGGACGCCAGGTCGTGGTCACGGTCCGGCACGCGAACGGGGAGCTGCAGAAGCTGGCGGTCACACCCGGGGTGGTCACGTGACGGCCGTATTCGGCGCGCGCCCCGCCCACGGCGCCTGAAATCATGGGCAGAGGTCGGTCTCGCGCCGCCCCGCGCCGCCGGGCAGGATGGCTGCCCGTACGACGCCCGCACTTCCACAGGCGCCCACCCGTACGAAAGGCCAGGACATGACGACCGGTACCCCCGCGCCCTTCACCGCCGCCGACTACAAGGCCCGCATGGACCGTGCCGCGCAGTCCGCCGCCGACGCGGGGCTCGCGGGGGTACTGGTCGCGCCGGGCCCCGACCTCGTATGGCTCACCGGCTACCACGTACCGGCCGACACCGAGCGGCTCACCCTCCTTGTGCTCGCGGCCGGCCAGGAGCCCACGCTCGTCGTGCCGACCCTGGAGGCGCCCGACGCCGCCAAGGCCGCGGGCGCCGACGCGATGACGCTGCGCGACTGGACCGACGGCAAGGACCCGTACGACGTCACGGCCCCGCTGCTCAGGTCGGTCGGGGGTCCGGGCCGCTTCGGGGTGAGCGACAACGCCTGGGCGATGCATCTGCTCGGCCTGCAGAAGACCCTGCCCGATACCTCGTACGTCTCGCTCACGGAGGCCCTGCCGATGCTGCGCGGCGTGAAGGACGCCGCCGAACTGGAGCGTCTCGCCGCCGCGGGCGCCGCGGCGGACGCCACGTACGAGGAGATCAAGAAGGTCGCCTTCGCGGGCCGCCGCGAGAACGACATCGCCGGTGAACTGTCCGACCTGTTGAAGCGGTTCGGGCACTCGCAGGTCGACTTCACCGTCGTCGGCTCGGGCCCGAACGGCGCCAACCCGCACCACGAGGCGAGCGACCGCGTCATCCAGGACGGCGACATGGTGGTGCTCGACTTCGGCGGCCTCAAGCACGGCTACGGCTCCGACACCACCCGTACCGTGCACGTCGGCGAGCCGACGGACGAGGAGCGCAAGGTCCACGACATCGTCCGGGAGGCGCAGACCGCGGCCTGTGACGCGGTACGCCCCGGGATCGCCTGCCAGGACGTCGACCGGGTCGCCCGCAAGGTCATCACGGACGCCGGGTACGGCGAGTACTTCATCCACCGCACCGGGCACGGCATCGGCGTCACCACCCACGAACCGCCCTACATGATCGAGGGCGAGGAGCAGGAGCTGGTGCCGGGCATGTGCTTCTCCGTAGAACCCGGCATCTACCTGCCGGGCCGGTTCGGCGTCCGCGTCGAGGACATCGTGACCGTCACCGAGGACGGCGGCAGGCGCCTCAACGCGACGGCGCGCGAGATGGCGATCGTGGGCTGAGCGGCCATGCCGTCGACGCCGCGGCAGCCCACTGCCGACGCCGTGCGCCGCGTCCTGGAGGCGATGCTTCCGGACGGCGGCGCCCCAGAGGTGCGTCCCGTCGCCGAGGGCGGCGAGCACTCCGCGTGGTGGGTGGGGAAGGCGCACGTGCTGCGCCTCGCCACCGACGGGGAGATGTCCGCGCGGCTGCGGCGCGAGGTGCGCCTCCGTGACCTCGTACGCCCCCACGTCCCGGTCGCCGTGCCCGCCTCCGTCGCGACGGGGGAGTGGGCGCCCGGCCTCGCCTGCACGCTCGACAAGCGGCTGCCCGGGGAGTCCGCCGAGGTCAGGGACGTCACCGCGGCCGGCGAGGAGGATCTCGCCGGGCTGCTCGCGGGGCTGCGCGAGGTGCCGGTCGCGCGGACCGTCCCCGTCGGGGTGCCGAAGGTGCCGCCGCGCTCGCTGGAGAGCCTGCGCCGCGAGGCCGGCGCCGCGGCCCTGAAGCTCGACGCGGACGGCGAGTTCGAGGCCGAGCGGCTCGATCAGCTCTCCGCGCGGGCCGTCGCGCAGCTCGTCCCGCAGCCCGACACCGTGCTCGTCCACCACGACCTCAAGGGCGAGCATCTGACCGTGTCGACGGACGGCCGGGTGCGCGGCGTCCTCGACTGGGCCGACGCGGTCGTCGGCGACGCCGCGGAGGACATCGCCGGGCTCACGATCGCGGTGGGCGCGCGTGCCGCGGTCCGCTCCGCGACGCTGGCGGGGTACGGACCGCGGTCGTGCCTGCGGGGGCTGTGGCTGGCCCGGTGCGATGTCCTGGTGCGGCTCGTGGACCGGCTGTACGGCGCCGACGACAGCCCCGAGAGCCTGCTGCGGGTGCAGCTGGAGCGGGCGTGGGAGGCGATCCTGCTGGAGCTGGTGTCGGAGGGCTGAACCGGAGGGCGGCGGGACAAAGGGCCGGGCCCGCCCTCCGTCCCGCTCTGTGCGCCTCTACGGCGCCACAGCGACCACGCTGGACTCCGCCGGGACCGTCAGCACGCCGTCCCTGCCCGGCAGTTCGACCGGCTCCCACGCGGCGAGCAGCCGCGCCACGGGACGCCCCAGCGGAATCGACACCGGCACGTCCGACAGGTTCACCGCCACCCGCAGATCGCCGCGCCGGTAGGCGATCCACCGCCCCCGCTCGTCGTACGCGACCTTGACCGCGGCCAGATCCGGGTTCTGGAGGTCGGGGCGGGCGCGGCGCAGGGCGATGAGTTCGCGGTACCAGGTGAGCACGCGCGCGTGGTGGCCCGTTTCCCGCTCCTCCCAGTTCAGACAGGAGCGCTCACGGGTGGCCGGGTCCTGCGGGTCCGGGATGTCCTCCTCGGCCCAGCCGTGCGCCGCGAACTCCCGCCGCCTGCCCTTGCGTACGGCTTCGGCGAGAGCGGCGTCGGTGTGGTCGGTGAAGTACTGCCAGGGCGTGCTCGCGGCCCACTCCTCGCCCATGAACAGCATCGGCGTGAAGGGCCCGGTGAGCACGAGCGTCGCCGCGCACGCGAGCAGCCCGGGGCTCACGAGCGAGGCGAGGCGGTCGCCCTGCGCCCGGTTGCCGATCTGGTCGTGGGTCTGCGTGTAGGCGAGCAGCCGGTGCGCGGGGACGGTGGTGCGGTCCAGGGGGCGACCGTGGCGGCGGCCGCGGAACGTCGAATACGTGCCGTCGTGGAAGAAGCCGTGGGTGAGCGTCTTGGCGAGCGCGGCCATCGGCTGTCGCGCGAAGTCCCCGTAGTAGCCCCGACGTTCACCGGTGACGGCCGCGTGCACGGCGTGGTGCACGTCGTCGTTCCACTGCGCGTGCAGTCCGAGCCCGCCCTGGGAGCGCGGCGTGATGACGTGCGGGTCGCCGAGGTCGGACTCGCCGATCAGGAACAGCGGCCGGCCGAGGTCCTCGGCGAGCGCGTCCACGGCCGCCGAGAGTTCCTCCAGGAACGGCAGGGCGCGCCGGTCGTGGAGTTCGTGGATCGCGTCGAGCCGCAGCCCGTCGATCCGGTAGTCGCGCAGCCAGGCGAGCGCGCTGCCGATCAGGTACGCGCGCACCTCGTCGGAGCCTGGCGCGTCCAGGTTCACCGCGCTGCCCCACGGCGTGTGGTGCGTGTCGGTGAAGTACGGGCCGAACGCGGGCAGATGGTTACCGGAAGGGCCCAGGTGGTTGTGCACGACGTCGAGCACGACGCCGAGGCCCTGTTCGTGCGCGCTGTCGACAAAACGCTTCAGAGCCTCGGGCCCTCCGTACGGCTCGTGCACGGCCCACAGGTCGACCCCGTCGTAGCCCCAGCCGTGCCGCCCCGGCATGGGGCACAGCGGCATCAGCTCCACGTGCGTGACGCCCAGGTCGGCGAGGTGGCCGAGCCGCGCCGCGGCGGCGTCGAGCGTGCCCTCCTTCGTGTACGTGCCCACATGGAGCTCGTACAGGACCGCTCCCGTCAGTCCGCGCCCGGGCCAGTCGCCGCGCCACGCGTACCGCCTGTGGTCGACGACGGCGCTCAGCCCGTCCGGGCCGTCGGGCTGCCGCCGCGAGCGCGGATCGGGCAGCACGGGTCCTTCGTCGACCGCGAAGCCGTACCGCGTGCCGTCCACGGCCTCCGCCCGGCCCGACCACCATCCGTCTGCGCGGTACGGGTCACGCGCCAACGCGTGCGTGGTGCCCTGTTCGTCCTCGGCGCCCCTCATGTGGAGCGTTACCTGCTCGGCCTGTGGTGCCCACACCTCGAACTGCACGGACCGTTCCCCCTCGTGACCGGATGCCTGCCGACAGTGACGGCTGAGTCCCATGGTGCGTCAGTTGTGATCGACGCGGGGCCGTTTTGGCTCGCTGGGGCATGTGTCACACGAAGTCGAGGCTCTGCCCCACGAAGCCGAGGCACTGTCACACGAAGTTGATGCGCTTCTGTGCCACCGGGTACCCGGCCTTCGCGAAATTCGCCGCCATGGGGAAGTTGCCCTCGTCCGTGGCCGCCGCAATGAACTCGGCGCCCCGCTCGGCCAGGAAGTGCGTCGTCTCCACCAGGAGGTCGTACGCGTAGCCGTGCCCGCGCTGTTCGGGCACCACGCCGATGAACCCGACACAGGGGCCCGAGGGGTTGTGCGCGGGCACATGGAGGCCGACGAGCTCGCCCTCCTTCGTGTACGCCAACTGCAACCACTCGCGCCCCGCCGGGAACCAGTGGAAGAAGTCCAGCTCCTGGCGCGCGGCCCGCTCGGAGCCGCCCTCCTCTATGGCCGCCCGCGCATGGGCGTCCAGCGTCCCCGAGTGCACGCGCCGCAGCACGTCCAGGACGGCCTCGTCGTCGGGCTCGGGGCGGAACTCCAGGCGGCCGGGCCGCTCGGGCAGGCCGTCCTCGGGAGTCCACCGATAGCGGAAGCGCTCCACCAGGACGCGCATGCCCGCCTCCTCGACCGCCGCCCTGCGCGCCTCGACCGCGGCCACGACCTCCGGCCGCTCGCGCCAGTCGGGCGGCAGCAGCAGGTCGTACTCGGTGCGCAGCGGCGCCCGCCGCAACAACTCGGCGCCCGCCGCGGCCTCGCCCTCGGCGATGTCGAACCAGTCCAGGGCCACGGGCCGCTCGTCGTCGGGCCCGCCCCACCACGCCGCACGGGCCACCACGCGGTCGCCGCGCAGTGCCACCCAGGTCCACTCGGGCCGGTACTCGCCGCCCTCGCCGACGGTGCGGTACACGGATCCGACGAGGGCGCGGCCGACCAGGCCGCGATCGTCGAGGGAATGGAAGAGACGGGCGTCGGCCTCGGTGAGGGCACGCACGACAAGGGGCTGTACTGCTGAGGTCAAGAAGTCTCCTTGGGGAGCGGCCCGTTGGCGGCCGCGGCGCGCTGAACGTAACAGCGCGGGGCGGCTTACGCTCCCGGTTTTCTGGACACTTCGGCCTCCGCTGCCCGACAATTCCCTTTGTGACGTCCTCTTTTGAACACCACACGTACCCGGCTCGGCTCTCCGACGCCGAGCGGGACCGTGCGCTGAAGGTGCTCAGGGACGGCGTCGCCCTCGGCCGGCTCTCGCACGACACGTTCGTGCGCCGCATGGAGCTGGTGTTCACCGCCCGGCGCACCGAGGACCTCGACCGGCTCACCGCGGATCTGCAACAGGAGAGCCGCTTGTCGCGGGCGCTGTTCGGCACCGTGGGGGCGGTCTCCGGGTTCACCGTGCGGCTGCGCAGGGCGTGGACCGTGGAGCGGCTGCCGAAGCTGCTCCTGCCGCCGGCCGCGTCCCCGTACCCGCTGCGCATCGGCCGCGACCCGGCCAACGGGCTGCGGCTGAGCCACGACACGGTCTCGCGGGTGCACGCCGAGCTGAGCCGGCAGGGCGGCGTGTGGGTGCTGCGCGACCTCGGCTCGACCAACGGCACGTCGGTGAACGGGCGCAGGGTGATCGGCGCGGCGGTCGTGCGGGACGGCGATCAGGTCGCCTTCGGACGCATGGCGTTCCGGCTGTCCGCCGACTGACCCGGGGAGCCTGTCTCACCCGCGCGCGTGGCCGCACCCGCGGGTGCTCACCTGCGTATCTGCTCACCCGCGCGCGTGCCGCACCGCCGCCACCGTCGTCCGCGCCTGATGCTCCACCTGGTGGGCCACCGGCACCCACCGCGCGCCGAACCGCTCGGCGTACGCCTCGCACCACCGGGTGACGAGGGCGTCGAGACGGGGCGCCGCCAGGTCGTCGGCCTCCTCCAGGACCCGCAGGAGCATCGCCGCGGCCCGCAGCGGCAGCCGGCGGGCGAACGCGTCGATGCTGCCGACGTACGCCATCGTGGCGCCCGGCGGCGGCGGTTGCACCCAGTCGTCCGCGAGCCCCGGCACCAGGCCCAGGGCCCAGCAGGCCGCGCCGAGGAGCGGACCGCCGGTGTCCGGGAGCCGCGGCATGGCCTCCGTGAGGATCTCCTCCACGAGCCGGGTGTCGCGGCTGAGCCGGGCCGACAGGCGCCGCAGCGCCCGCTCCGGCGCGGGATGCGGAGCCGGGTCGTCCACCAGGTCGCTGGCCCACATCGGGACCTCCACGATCGCCGTGGAGCCGCCGTAGCGGTGCGCGTGGTGCCACGTCGACAGACGGGCGTCGTCGGGCAGGCTCGGGAACGCGGCCTGCGCGTCCAGGTCCGGCATCACATGGACGCCGCGCCCCGACGTCGGCCAGCCCGCCGCGTCCGACGCCCCGGTCTCCACCGGTATGTGCAGCTCGGCGGCCGACTTGGCGAAGGGCTCGGCGAGCCCCGGTATGTCCCGGGTCAACTGCACCCAGCTGCCGCCCAGTTCGGTGCCGTGCAGCGACACCTGGAGGTAGGGCCGCACCTCGTCGATCACGCCGACCAGGGTCTTCGTCTCCGGAGGGAGCCGGTCCGGGGGCAGCACCGACGGCGACCACTCCGGCTGCTCCGCGCCCGTGGGCCTGAAGAAGCCCCGGTGATAGTCGAGCAGCGAGCGCGGCGCCGGAGCGTTGTGCAGGGCCGCGCCGTCCGGGTCCGCGCACAGCAGGAAGTGCCACGACCGGTCGGTTCGCAACTCCCGGTCGAAGAGCGCCTTTTCGGCCAGGTGCAGCGCCGTGGAGCCCCCCGTGGGCTCATTGGCGTGCGCCCCCGCCACGATGAGGACGGCGCGCCTGTCGTGTCCTATGGACAGCAGGTTCAGGGGGCGCCCCCCACGCGACGTCCCGACCTGGCGTAGGCGACACAGGTCAGGTCGGTGAGACGTCAGCTCCCGCGCTGACTGGACCAACTCGGCCGAGGTGGGGTACCGCTGCTCCGACAGGTGACTCACCCCCGTTGGTGCTCCCGGCGTCAGCAATCCGCAGTACCCCATGCTCCGCTCCATGTGTCAAGAAGGCCTATACAGCGGCCCCGGGCCGCTCGGCAGGGGAGAGTTCACGCCACCTCGGCCCCGCGCAGGTCAGACCCGCACATCACCCTGAGTCACCGCTGTCACTCGGACAGTGGAACGGAGGCTGCGTGACGAAGGCCTCGGTGGTGCGCTGGGAGGAGCGGTGCGCAGCGACCGGTGCGCGCCCCGGTACAGAGTGGAGTCCCGCGGTGCTGTGCCCTTCCGGACCGGTCTCCTGCCCCGACGCATCGGGGTCCTACCCGCGCGCGGGCTCCGCGACGCAGCCCCCGAGCCTCGCCGCGCCGCGGACCGCCCACGATCCGTGGCCGCTGTACCGCACCCTGCGGACCACGCACCCGCTGCACCTCGACGAGCCCTTCGGCGCGTGGCTCCTCAGCCGCTACGTGGACGTGCGCACGGCGCTCGCCGACCCCCGGCTGGTCGCGCCGCCGCCCGGCCGCACCTTCACCCACCTGGAAGCGGACACGCACGCCGACCAGCGAGCGCTCCTCGCCCCGGCCCTCCAGGGGCGCGCGCTGGCCACCCTGAAAGCGAGCGTCGAACGCACCGCCTACGTACTCGCGCGCCGCCTCGCCCGACGCCACGAGGCCGACCTGGTCGAGGAGTTCTGCCACTGGCTGCCCGCCGTGGCCGTCGTCCGTGCGCTGGGCCTGCCCTACGAGGGCACCGCCCACGTCGCCGCTCTCTGCCGTGCGGGGCTCACGCACCTGGGCGGCGCCCCGGACGCCCTGGACGCCTTCCTGCGCCCTCAGATCGCCCGCCGCCGCGCCCACCCCACGAACGACCTCCTGGGCGCTCTGTGCGCCGCGAGGGCCGACGGACGGCCGCTGTCCGACGACACGGTCTGCGGGCTCGCCGCGACGCTCCTCGGCGCGGGCGGGGACGCCACCGACCGGGCCCTGGCCGCGCTCCTCGCCAACCTCCTCGACCATCCCGAGCAGCTGGCGCTGGTGCGGGCCCGCCCCGAACTCGCCGACGCCGCCTGGGCCGAGTCGCTGCGCCGCGACCCCGCCGCGCACGTCGTCCTGCGCCGGGCCCTCGCGCCGGTCCCGGTGAGCGGCGGCACGATACCGGCGGGCGCCACGGTCGCGTGCCTCGTGGGAGCGGCGGGCAGGGACGCGGCCCGGTTCGCCGACCCCGACCGCTACGACCTGTTCCGCGCGGCTCCCGGGCAGCTGGCCCACGGCACCGGGCGGCATCGCTGCCCGGGCGTCCAACTCGCCCGCCTCACCGCCGACGCGGGCCTGCGCGCCCTGCTGGCGGCGCTGCCGTCGATGACGTGGGCGCCGGGCTTCAGGCCCGCCTACGAAGGGCTGCTCACCCGCTCTCCCGCGGCTCTCCACGTACGTCTTCGATGAGGGCTCGCAGGCCCTCGTCGCTGATCTCGTCGACGCGGACGAGGAGTGCCACAGGGAGATGCTCGAAGAGTTCCGCTACGCGCGCGTGGCCGTTGAATCGCCTTTCTGGTCCGAGGAGTTCGATCCATTCGCCTTCGGGGAGCGGGAGTTGTGTGGTGCGCCAGCCGCCGGTGTCGGTGAGCCGCAGGGAGAGGCGGGTCGTCGCGACGATCACGCGACCCGCGCGCGCGTAGGCGATGCAGTGGGCCTGGCCGGGGCCTTCGGCGTGCAGTGGTTCGTAGGTGGCCGCGCCGCCGAACCATTCGGGGTGTGCGCGGCGCAGGCGCAGGGCGCGCCGGGTGAGGTCGGCCTTGGTGCTGTGCTTCTTGGGGGTGAGGTGGGCGGGGGCGCGGTTGTCGGGGTCGACCAGGGCGCGGTAGTCGTGCTCGGTGTCCTGGTAGAGATCGGGGACGCCGGGCATGGTGAGGTGGATGAGGGCGGCGCCCAGGATGTTGGCGCGCACATGGGGCTCGAGGTCGTCCATGAGGCGCAGGACGTCGTTGCCGGGTGGGCCGCAGGGGCCTGAGGTCACGAAGGCTTCCACGGCGTGTTCGTAGGCGATGTTCTGTTCGGTCCAGGTGGTGAACAGGCCTGCCTCGCGTGCGTGCTTGAGCATCGCGGTGCGCAGCCGTGCCGGTTCGGCGGGGCCGAGTCCGGCCAGGGTCTGCCAGGCGGCCCAGGCCAGCTGCGGGTCGGGGGCGCTGGCGCCGCCGCCTTGCGCGGTCTGCCCGGTGACCTGCGCGAGCAGTTCCTCCCACCGGTCGGGGCACTGGGTGAGGACGGAGATGGCGGCTCGTACGTCGGCGCTGCGTTTCGTGTCGTGCGTGGACAGGACCGTCGAGGTGTAGGGCCAGTCGCGCTGCAGGCGCGCGCAGTACGCGTGGAACGCCTCCACCGACACGGCGGGGTCCCCCGGTGAGCCGCCGACCTCCAGGGCCGACAGGAGCGGTGTGAAGCGGTAGAACGCGGTGTCCTCCACCGCCTTGGCGTGCAGCGCCGACGCAGTCTGCGCGAACCGGGCGACAAACGCCGCGTGCGCGGGGCTCGTGCCGCGCCGCCCCAGCGCCAGCTCCCGTACGGAATCGACCGCGTGAGCCTCTTCGGGCACCGTGAACGCGGCCCTCGCCTCCCGGGCCGCGGATGCCGTCAGAACCGTCTCAGGGGGCACGCCACCGGCCGTGTAGGGCCGGTAGACCGGAACCCGTACCAGCAGCTCGCACAGCGCCGTACGCAGCGCCCAGGGGGCGTGATCGCGCAGCCCCGGCTCCTGGTCGCACAGCGCGGCGGCCTCGCGGGTCAGCCGGTCCACCTCGGTGGCCAGCTCGTGCGTGACGACGCGGTGCGCGGCCCGCCGCACGGTCGCCGCCCACTCGCCGCCCCGGTCCGGCGGGGCGCCGGTGAATCGGCGGAATTGGCCCAGGAGTTGATCGGATCCCGCCGGGTCGGTGAACAGCCCGTCGATGTGCCGCAGCGCGTCGTAGCCGGTGGTGCCGGCCACCGGCCACGCCGCCGGCAGCTGCTCCTCATCCTGAAGGATCTTCTCTACGACCGTCCACCGGCCACCGGTCGCCTCGCTCAGCCGTTGCAGGTAGGCGCCCGGGTCCGCGAGCCCGTCCGGGTGGTCGATGCGCAGCCCGTCGACGACGCCCTCGCGCAGCAACTGCAGCATCTTTGCGTGGGTGGCCTCGAAGACCTTCGGGTCCTCCACCCGCACGGCGATCAGATCCGAAATGGTGAAGAAACGCCGGTAGTTGAGCTCGGTACGGGCCAGCCGCCACCACGCCAGGCGATACCACTGCGCGTCGAGCAACTGGGGGAGCGGCAGCGTCGCCGTGCCCTCGCGCAGCGGAAACGCGTGCTCGTAGTAGCGCAGTACGTCGCCGTCCACCTTCAGGTGCTCTAGTTCCTCGCCCAGGCGGTGGCCCAGGACCGGCAGCAGGACCCGGCCACCGTGCGCCTCCCAGTCGATGTCGAACCAGCCCGCATACGCAGAAGACGGTCCGTTGCGCAGCACGTCGTAAAGCGGCCTGTTGTGGGAGACGGCCGCCGCCATGTGGTTGGGCACCAGGTCCACGACCAGGCCCAGACCGTGCCCGCGCGCCGTCCGTGCGAGGTCCCGCAGGCCGTTCTCGCCGCCTAGCTCGGCGCGCACGCGCGCGTGGTCCACCACGTCGTAGCCGTGCGTCGAACCCGGGACCGCCTCCAGGACCGGCGAGAGATGCAGATGGGTGATTCCCAGGGAGGCCAGATACGGGACCGCAGCCGCCGCGGCGGCGAATCCGAAGTCCGGTTGCAGCTGGAGCCGATACGTCGCCGTGGGCGGCGTCGCAGCGGGCGGCGCGGGCGGCATCGGTTGCTGAGGCGTCATGCGAAGGTACGTACCCGCACCGCCGTCTTTCGTGTCATCACCGCATGCGTTTACGCACGCGTGCCTCGTTAACGTCGGACGATGCCTGGTACATCCAACAAGGCCGGTGGAACGCTCGACGCGTACCGCAGGGTGCTCGCGGCGACGGGGCGCCCGCTGCCCGTCGTGTCGTTCCTCGGCCGGCTGCCGGTCGCGGTGATCCAGTTCGGCAGCGTCCTCCTGGTGACCCGCACCAGTGGCTCCCTCGCCACCGGAGGCGTGGTCGCATGTGCCCTCGCGCTCGGCCAGGTGGCCATGGGGCCCTTCGTGGGGAGGCTCGCGGACCGGCGCGGCCAGCGCCCCGTCGTCCTCGTCCTCGCGCTGCTCAACGGGCTCGCGATCGCCGTCTACACGCTCGCCGCGCTCGCGGGCCTGCCGACGTCTGCCCTGATCGTGCTCGGCGTCCTCGCGGGCGCCACCGTCCCCGGCATCGGGCCGCTCGCGCGCGCCCGCGGGGTCGCGCTCGTGCGCCGGGAGGGCGGCGACGAGCGGGTGGTGAACGCCGTGCTGTCCCTGGAGTCCACCATGGACGAGCTCAGCTTCGTCCTCGGCCCCGCCCTCATCGGGATCGCCTCCGTAGTGGCGCACCCCGCCTACGCGTTCGGCGCGGCGGCGCTCCTCGTCGCGGTCTGCGGCACCGCGTTCGCGCTGCACCCGACCGCCACGGCGGTACCGCCCGCCCCGGCGGGGAAGCGGCCACGCGCGCGTGCGGAGCGGCCACGGCTGCCGCGCCAGGTCCAGGTGGTGCGCGTCGGACTCGTCCTTCTCGGTATCCTGCTCGGCGGCTGCGGCGCCGGAATCACCGCGCTCACCGAGGAGTTGGGGCACGGCGACCAGGCGGGGCTCGTCTACGCCGCCATGGGCGTCATGAGCGCCGTCGTCGGCCTGTCCATGGCGGCGGTGCCCGCCCGGTTCACGCTGCGGGCCCGCTGGCGCGTCGCCACCGCGGCCGCCGCCGTCCTGTCGCTCCCGCTCCTCGTCACGCACTCCATGT